>NZ_JBHRWK010000005.1:0-236655 GCF_042647925.1 Amycolatopsis speibonae | reverse complement strand
CACCGGATGCGACGACCGGTGATCCACCACACCCACCCACCAAACACATGATCAACAAACACCATCAAGACCATCCAACAAACACGCCGGTGGATCCAAGCTCAACGTCCCTGTTTCCACACACCTGTCACCCAACGTCACCACGGCTGCGCTGTGTCACACACTTCGGCGAGACTCGAGTAGCCGCGGGAACTTACTTCTTCCAGATGACCGGCTTGTCCTTGTAGGCATCACCGTCGCTGAAGGTCGCGCCGCCGACCTCGTCGCCGTCCTTGATGGCCTGGAGCCCACAGGTCTCGAAGGTCGCGCCGACGGTCTTGAAGTCCTTCTTCGCCGTCTCGGACTGGCACTTCGGGGTCTCGCCGGTGATGATCACGCCGGTGCTCTTGCCGTCCGGGCCGACCGCGCGCAGCCGGATCGAGCTGTAGGTGAGGTCCGTGCCGCCGACGTTCTCCACCGACATCCGGATGTACACCGGCGTCATGCCCTTGGCCTTGTCACCGTAGGCGGCGAGGTCTTCCTTCGCGCCCAGTTCGATCGCCTTGACCGTGATCGCGATGGTGCCGGACTTGTCGTTGCCGTACTTGAACGGCACGACGGCGCGGTCGCCGACCTTCAGTTCGCTGCCCGGCGCGGTGGCGTCGGCGTTCGAGACCGGGACGGTACCGCTGGTCGCGGGCGAGGACTCGGGAGCCGACGACGTCGGAGCGGGCGCGGGGGCGGGAGCCGGGCTGCCCCCGTCTTCCTTGCCGCCGCACGCGGAAAGCAGCAGCACGGCCGCGCAGCCGGTGGCGAACAGGGCGATACGGTGGGACTTCATGGATCTCCTCGGACTTCTCGCCGGGTCGGCTCCGGCGTACTCGCCACGCACCGTAATCGATGCCGGAGTACGGCAGGGTGGTCCGTTCGCACCACGGATGATCACGATTCGATTACGTCGATCGGCCCAGTCGTTGTTGCTTCTTCCAGATGATCGGGCCTTCCTTGTACCCGTCACCGTCGGTGAAGGTCACGCCGCCGATCTCGCCGCCGACGAGGTCTTCCTTCGGCCCGATGTCGATCGACTTGACGGTCTTCCCGCCTTCCCGCCGAATCGACTCCCGGCGTGTTCGCTACGCAAGGTAGTCACTGAGGTGGCCCGATGCTGTGGCTCGTTCACACCACAACCGATCACAAATCGCTTACGCCGATCAGCCCGTCCTGGATCGCCCGCGCGACGAGCGCGGCCTTGGTCGGCGCCTCCCGCCCGATCTGCGCGTACTTGACCCGGATCCGTTCGAGGTGCGAGTTGACCGTGTTCGGCGAGATCCCCAGCCTGTGCGCGACGAAGTCCTTCGACTCGGACTGGAACCACTCGATGAGCACCTCGGTCTCACGCGCGGAGAGGGCGGGACGCCGCTCCGAGCGGTCCCCGGCCAGCGCGCCCGCGAGCGACGGCGGCGTGTACGACCGGTCGGCCGCCGCCGCGCGCACGGCTTCGAGGAGGTGTTCCGCGCCCTCGGCCTTGGTGAGATAGCTGAGCGCGCCGAGTTCGAGGCACTGCAGGACGGTCTCGTCGTCGGCCCGCATCGAATAGACGACGACGCGCCGGCCCGCTTCGGTGAGCCGCCGCAGATCGCCCATCGCCGGAGTGGTGCTGTTCAGGTGCAGGTCGAGGATGACGACGTCGGCTCTCGCGCCTTCGCCGATCCAGGCGGCCCGCACGTCCTCGCCCTCGGCCACGACGGTGACCGGCGGGGTACCCGAGGACAGCCAGTGCACGACACCGGCCCGTACGGCCGGATGATCATCGACGACCACCGCGGTCAGTTCGCTCGCGAACGCCATTTCGCCTCCATCCACGATCGTTCTCCCAACGCGTGCCATTCGACGTCGACGACGCCCGATCCGTTCGGTGCCGCGCCGGGTTCACCGTCGGTGATCGCGGCGACCCGGATCTCGTCGCCGGTCCGCAGGACGCTGACCCTGGCCTGCGACCGGGCGGCGACCAGCGCGGTCATCAGCGGCCCGGTCAGTGCGCGGCGCACGTCGGTCGGGACGGGCGCCGGTTCGCCGCTGACGGCCAGGGTCACCGTCAGGCCCCGCCGCTCGGCGAGGTCGACGCACGCCGAAACCTCGTGCACCAGCGGATCCGGGACGTCGTCGTTCTCCGCGAACAGCCGCCGCAGCTGCGTCGCGGCGAGCGTGCAACGCTGCCGGACGGCCTCGTCACGGGGGTCCAGGGTGCGGTCGGCCAGTCCGGCGAGCAGCGGCAGGGTGGCGCCGAGCTGACCGGCGAACCGGCTCCGCTGATCGGCCTCCCGCTGCTCGGCGAGCGCCTTGCGATGGGCCTGCCGGTCCCGTTCCGCGGAGGCCTCCGCGGCCTCGCCCGCCCGCCGGTTGACGACCCTGATCAGCGTCAGTGTCGCGGCCTGGAAGGCGAGCACGCCGAGCCCGACGATCGCCACGGCACCGATCTCGCCGCGATCGGTGGGCGCCGATCCGATCTGCCGGAAGAGCGCGAGTGTCACGTGGACGCCGAGCGCGGTCATCGCGAGCGCGGGCCGGTCCAGCAGCAGTACCAGCAGATGCCAGCCCGCGAGGCCGGACGCCCAGTCCTCGTCGCCGAACAGCTGATCCGCGGGCATCGCCCAGATCGCGAGCGCCGACGCGGCGAGGACGACCAGCGCTCCCGGGAGCGCCACCGGCCGGGGGACCGGCTTCCAGCGCAGCACCCACCACGCCGCCACGACGAGCACCAGGGCGAGCGCGGTGAACGCGATCCGGCTCGCGGTGTCGTTCAGCCGGGCCAGGCTGAGCCCGACCTGGATCACCGCCGTCGCGAGCAGGACCGCGATCCGGCAGCCGCCCAGTACCCGGTTCGCGGTCTCATTCATGGGGCCACACCAGAGCCACCGTGGTCCCCGCGCCCGGCGAGGAGGTCACCTCGGCCCGGCCGCCCACCGCGGCCATGCGCTCGACGAGCGAACCGCGGACCCCTCGCCGCTGGGCAGGGGTCTCCGCCGGGTCGAAACCGCTGCCTTCGTCCCGGACGGTCACACGGACACCGTCTTCGACCGTCAGCCGGGCCTCGCCGACCCCGGCGTGCCTGTCGACGTTCACCAGCGCCTCGCGCACGGCCCGGACCAGCGCGAGCGCCGCCGACGCCGGGATCGGCGGGACCGGCGACCAGCGCGTCTCGACCTTCACCGGGCTCTGCGCGAGGACGCCGCGCAACGAGGTCTCGAGATCGACCACACTGCCGGGACCGGATTCGCCGGTGAGGATCGCGAGATCCCGGCGGGCGTACTCGGCGACTTCGGCCGGGTCCGTCGTTTCCCCGCGCTGGGCCACCGTGAGGAACGTGGCCGCCGCCGTGTCGTGCAGGACGGCCAGATACTCCCGTTCCTGCCGTCGTCGTTCCACGGCGAGGGATTCCTCCCGTGCCAGGCGAGCCCGGCGCTCGCGGAAGTGGTCGATCCGGCGCGTCGTCCGTGACAGCAGGAGATACGCGCCCCGGGCGAGCGTGGCTTCGAGCAGCACGCGCAAAACCACCGAGAAGCCGTCCTCGAAACCGAGCGGCACCACTTCGATCGCCAGCAGGCAGACGATGGCGGGCACGGTGATCTTCGGCGGCCACTCCCATTGGAGGGTGATCGCGGTGATCGTGAGGACGTTCAGCGCCCACTGGTTCAACTCGCCCACTTCGGGCGCTGTCAGGAACTGGGTGCCGCAGATCGCCGCGGCGCGCACCAGCGTCAGCGCGAAGGCCGCCGGCCTGCCGCGGCCGGTCTTCCCCGCCAGGTGCTCGGCCACGGCGGTGACCAGTGCCAGCGCGAGCAGTCCGAAAGCGAGCGGCAGCGCGTTCGTCGGCGTCGCGAGCACCCCGAAAGCGCTGATCACCAGCAGTCCGGCGCCCCGGGCCGGACCGGCGAACCGGCCGACGACCGTCAAGAACTCCGCTTCTACGGAGGTCTCACGATCTGACGGCACGGGCAGCAGTCAAGCAGGCAAAGGGTCACCGCACCACCGCGGGGGAGGAGGCGGCCTGCCGGACGAGGGCGGGCGCGCCGGTCCCGTCGGCCGGCACCGCGTAGATCGCTTTGTCCCGGCCGTAGGCGACGGTCCGATCGTCCAGCCACTGTGGCTGGTCGTCCAGATGTGCCGGGTCGGCGAGCGGGACATCGCGGCCGTCCACCAGGGACAGTACGTGCGGCCGCCAGCGGTCACCCTCCCGGAACTTGTGGGCGACGCGGGTGCCGTCCGGCGAAAGCGAGCGAAGGTCACGCCCCAGTAGTTCAGATCCTCGGCGGGGTAAGGCTTTCCGTCCATGACGAGCGCGAAGTCCTCCAGGGATCCGTAGTGGTTCCCGGTGTCCAGATCGAAGATCCCGGCGGTGGTGGAGAACGTGCCGCCCCGCCCAGATAGGAGTCCCCGCCGCGCAGCCCGACGAAGACCGCCCCGGCCACCACCGTGACCACCACGGCGGCGATGCCCACCCACGTCCACCTCATTTCACCCTCGTTCCGGCCAGTACCGACACCAGCAGCACCACGGCGAAGACGGCGAACGCGGGCCGCAACACGGTCCCGGGGACGGCGGGTGGCGCTGCCCCGCCCGCCGGTGGCTGGGCGGCGACCAGGAAGGCCCCGGCCGTCAGGGCTGAGGTCGCGACGGCGAGTGTCTTGCGTCGCCATTGTCGTTGTCTTGTCGCTGAGCGCAGGGGAATCCTCTTCCGGCTATACAGGGAGGGCGATCAATTCGGTAACGTGCAAGGAAATCCGGGATTCTTCCGACCCTGATCGCGACCGGATCCGCGTCAACGAAAAGCCGTTCTCGACGCTGGACAACTCTGAACGGGGCGTGGGCGACCCGACGAAAGTCGGGCGTTCCGGGCGGTACGCCGCGCCTTCATGACGAGCACCGTTCCGGCGGAATTCGGATCCGCTCTGCGCGCCGCGATCGAACGCAGCGGGCTGAGTCTCGACGAGATCAGCCGCCCGAACGGGCCTGTTCGCTCGCCGCCGTCACCGCGCTGGAAGCCATTTTCGGCCAGCGGCCCGAAACGTTCACCGGTCTGCTGGGACCGCGGCGGCGACGCGGCAAGGTGAACCCTCGCGCGGTGGCCTGCGACCAGGTGTGGCGCCGTCCCGAGACGATCGCCCGCGCACTGGCGAAAGTGGACGCGACGCCGGAGGAACTCGACACTCCACATCGGCTTTCGCACTACGTTTCGTTCCGTGTCGACGGCTACGGCCACGAAGAATCGATGCGGGTCCGGCGGCTGATCCGCGCCGACCACGACGGCACTTCCCGGTTCCTGTTCGTGATCCGCTGTTCCAGCCTCACCAGGGAACCGGTGGTGTTGTTCATCGAGGGCTGTCGTCCGGCGCGGTTCCGCGCGGATGTCCCGTCGTCCACTTGCGCCTTCGAATTCGCGCTGGACCGGACACCGGCGGCGGGAGAGCTGGCGTTCGTGGAGTTCGGCGTCCGGTTCCCGCCGGGACAGACCGGGAACCACGCTCAGATGGCCGTCTTCCGGCCCGCGAGGGACATGGCGTTGAGCGTCGCGTTCTTCCAGCCGCGCAGCGCCTCACCGCCGCTGGAACGCGGAGAGGCGACCTTCGACCAGGAGAACCGCACTTTTCAGTTCATCACGCTGGACCAGCTTCCCGGGCAATACGGAATTCGGTGGAGCTGGGCCTGAAACCACCCGGTCGGGGGTATTTCCGGATTCCGATTGTGTTCATCCGGTCGATGGGTATGAGAATCGCCCTCATGCGTGCAAGGCGATTCGCCTCTCTTTCGGCCGGTGCCGCCGCCGCGGTGTGCGTGGCGGCGCTCGTGGTCACCGACGGCGCGGTCGCCGCCCCCTTGCCGGGCGGACTGGGACCGTGCGTCGGTCCGGCCTGCCCCGGCAAATACCCGCCGGTGAACAATCAGGACTACGCCGGCCGGGACAACGGCATCAACGTCTATGTCGGCGGCGAATTCCAGGTACGCGAAGCGGCGGCGGAAGCCGAGGGACGAGTCGTCGTCCTCGGCAATTTCGACATGGCGAAACGGGCGGGCGCGTCCGCCATCTACAACGTCGGCATCGCCGGTGTCGGATCACGGGTCCCGCCGCCGGACGGTGGCGACTTCCTGACCACCGGAGGCAACATCAGCGTCGCCGCGGACCAGCGGCTGCTCGCCGACGACGGCGGCGTAGTCCGGCACGCGGGAACCGTCACCGGGACGGTGATCGGCACGCTCGAAAAGGACCCCGACGCGGCGAAACCCTATGCGGGCCTGCGCGAGGACCTCCGGGTGGCGAGCAAGTGCTACGCCCGGGAAGGCACCACGCCGCGGCCGGCCACCGGCACGGCGGTCAACCAGGGATACCGCACCCTGTTCACCGGTGACGGGAAAGCCGCGCTGCAGGTGTTCAACGTCGACTTCGACCTGACCGGCGCCACCGGCGGCATGCAGGGGATCGAGTTCGAGGGTATCCCGGACGGGGCGACGATCCTGGTCAACATGGTGGGGGCGGCCCGGACGATCAACACCTACACGGGCGACCTGAACGACCAGGACCCGCTGAACAAACTGCGGGAACGGCTCCTGTGGAACTTCCCGGACGCCACCAAGGTGAAGATCGCCGGTGGCGCCCAGTTCCAGGGCAGTGTCCTGGTCGGCGAGCCGGGGAGCACCGCGACCGTGACCGCGTCCGGGATGAACGGCCGCTTCTTCACCACGGGTTCGCTGGTGCACAGCTCCGAGGCCACCGGTGGTGGCGGCCAGGAGTTCCACGCCTACCCGTTCACCGGCGACCTGCCCGAATGCGGCAGCACGCCGACGACGACACCGAGCAGCTCGACGTCCACGTCTTCATCTTCGTCGTCGGCCAGCTCGACTACGACCAGCAGTTCGTCGACAAGCAGCAGTTCGACCACGACCAGCAGCTCGACCACACCGACTTCCACCACCTCGACTTCCACCACACCGACTTCCACCACGCCGACGTCGACCACGTCGTCGAGCCAGACGAGCAGCACTACTTCCAGCAGCTCGTCCTCCAGCACGACGTCGTCCAGTTCCACCTCGTCGAGTCCCACGTCGAGCAGCAGCGCCACGTCATCGAGCCCGACCAGTTCGAGTAGCGCGTCTTCCAGTAGCACCGCGCCGACCACCAGCAGTTCCTCGAGCACGACGCCAGGGCCCGGGGTGACCACGTACACGACACCGGGCCAGCCGGGAGCGACCACACCAGGTGGTGGGCCGACCGACAGCGGTCCGCTGGCGTCGACCGGTAGCGACATCCGCGGCCTGCTGGTCTCCGGCGGTTTCCTGCTGCTCCTCGGTGGCGCGCTGGTGGCCCTCACGATCCGGTCGAGGCGCCGCGAGTCCTAGGTGAGTGCGGTGGCGATGACGTCGCGGCAGTCAGCCAGCAGGGCCTCCGCGGCGGTGTGGCCGGTCGCGGCCAGGTAGGCGTCGACGAGGCGGTTGCCCGCCGCGTAGCCGGCACCGGTCGGCAGGCCGACGGGAGTGCCGCCGTAGCGGGCGGCGGTCTCGTCGCCGTGCACCCACGCCGTGAAGTTCTGCATGCCGGTGATCTCCAGTCCGGAGACGACCTTCGCGAACACCGCGTCGTCGCGCAGATGTGGCACGCCGATGCGGGCGTAGCCGAGTTCGTCGCCGTACAGCTGACGGGCGAACGCGTCGGCCAGCCCTTCGGACACGATCTGCTCGCCGACGGTGACCGTCGCCGGATCCCAGATCACGCCGCCGGGGCTGTAACGGAGGTTGTGGTTCAGCTCGTGGACCGCCGTGGCCTCCAGTCGCGCCAGGTTCTCCGGATACGGCCAGAAGTTGAGGTGGATGTAGCCGGACACGCTGCCGTTCGCCGTCATCCCGAGGTTCGGGCCCATGAAGTGCTCGTCGCCGGGGTCGCCCAGCACGGTGAGGACGGTGATGTCCGGTACCGCGAGCCCGGGTGTCGCCGCGAGCTGCACGGTGACGGCGTCTTCGAGCGCCCGCTGGACGCGGTTCCAGGCGTCGGCGTCGTGCAGGGCCTCCAGCGCATCGAGGCAGCGCTCTTCGTCTCGGTCGAGCGGGAAACCGGAGCTCATCGCGTGCATCGCGACGAGGTCCACCTCGCCGGGAAAATAGCGGTACAGGCCGGCGGCGGGTTCGGCCATCGCCTTGAACAGTGCGGCGCGGTCCGCCTGCGGCGCGCGGAGGATCTCGCGCATCGCGGAGTAGGTGTCGAGGACTCGGATCGTCATGGGAGCGACGTTAAAGCCTCCAGTGGGTGGAGGCTCAAGTGATCTGCGGTGAGGCTCGCTCCGGCAGCTACTTTCTCCGCGGTGCGGGGAACCGAGCCGCGCTCCACGAATTTCGAGCCAAGTGTCCCAATGGGCATCGGAATACGTAGTCGATGCCGATGAAGATCATCGCCCGGCGCCGGTTGGCGTGCCCCCCTCTTGTGTCACGCCAACCGGCGGCGAGCACCGGAATTCAAGGCGGTACGATCAGGTTGATCGAATGATCCGACTGCTTACTGATCGGTCACCTTTCCGTTGTCACCCTGGAACAGTCGCACGCCCGCCGGGTCGCGACAAGCGTTTCCCGTTGCCTGTGAACAGGAAACCCGTCGGCGGGGGAAAGGGTCCCGGACTTCTTCCACCATGATCGACTGGACAACCGACTCCCCGACTCGCCACTATGTGCAGCCACGTGACAGACAGGGGAGGTTCTGTGGACGTCAGCAAGGGCGACCTGATCAGTGAACTGAAGATTCTGCGTAAAGGTCGTGGTGTGGCAATGCCGCAGCTGTCCGAGCGGGTGGGTCCCGCTCTCCGCATGGTGTGTGAGCTGACCAAAGAGGACGGTGCGACCGAAGCCCGCCGTAAGATTTCCGAGCGGCTGACGGTACTGAGTTCCCACCTGCCCGACGATCTGCGGACGGTCGTCCTGGCCGCGTTCGGGCTGACCCCGGACGCGCGGATGCCGTTCTATCAGGACCGGGTGCATTGGGCGGCCACCAGAATCAATCGTGACGATCGGACGGCGCGCCGCCGGATCGACGACGGCATCGCGCAACTCGCGGAATTCGCGGTCGGCACACTGCGACCGGTCACTCGGGCGAAACGGGTGGGACACCACTGGCACACCGAGGAACTGCGGGTCGCGCTCGCCGTCGACAGGCCGGTGCCGGAAGCCTTCGAATTCCGGCGGGTGGTGGCCGATACCGACGATCTCACCGAACTCGATCTCGCGCTGACCGTGGCGGCACCGGATTCGTCCGGCGCAAGAGCGCGAAAGGAAGACCTCGACGTCGAGGTCTTCCACGGTGGGATACTCACCGGAAGGCGCATGGAGTCTTCCGATCGATTCGGGTTGGCGCTCAAACTGCCCGCCGCGTTGAACCACGGCGACAGACATGAGATCGCCTTGCGATTCCGTGCCAGGATCGAGCCGCACTACGTCTGCGTCCCCAGGCATCCCTGCGATCTTTTCGACCTCCACGTCCGGCTCGGCAAAGAGCGGGCACCTCGTGAGGTCGTCCTGCTGAACAAGGCTTTCCAGGGCGACGCCCGGGATCCGATCGCCGAAGGCACGAGCATTCCGGTGAATGAAGCGGGCGAGGTCCATGTCCGCTTCGAAAATCTCGATCCGGGGTTCGCCTACGGCATCAAATGGAGATGGTCGGAGCCGTCACTTTCCTGATTTCAGGGAAGCCGGTCGAGAGTGGTCATCAGCGACAGGACCGGCTTTGGCAGCCGGACGACCCATTTCGCGGTCATCACCTTCGCCGAAAGCTTCGCTACCGGCCCCATTGTGCTGGCGAGGCCGCGTTCGGCGGCCTCCACCAGCGCGACTTCGCGCCCGCTCGTCTCCCTGCCGGACAACACCAAGGCGATGACCAGGTCGAGGTGACTTTCGATGGTTTCGGGATGACCGACCCCGAGCAACCGGATCTGGGGTTCGAGTATCGAGTCCAGAATGTCGGCCTGCCGCCCGAATTCGCGGAGCATGCCGTGCGCGAGGCCCATCCCGTGCCGGGCTCGGCAGCGAAGGGGATGGTCGTCCTCCAGCACCCGGACGATGTCCCGCTCGGTGTCGGTCAGCGTCGCGAGCGCACGTTTCGGATGTCCGTGCGCGAGCAGCGCACGGCCCGCGCGCACGGCCGCCGCGAGCGTCAGCGGATGGTCGCGACCGTGCTCTTCCTCGTACCTGGCCTTGACTTCGCGGAGCGCGACCGCGGACCACTCCCAGGATGGCGCGGCCGGTTTCAGCTCCGACAGGTCGAGTTCGAGTATCGCTTCCGCGTGGACGGCTTGCGCCTCCGTACAGTCCGGATGCCACTCGCGGCCGGCCGCCCGGTACGCGGCGACGACCTCGTCCGCGACGGCTCTGGCCTTCCGCGGTTGCCCGGCCAGGTGCAAGGCCCGCGCCCACTCCAGCTTCGCGATCGGCACGACTTCCGCGAAATCGCCACGGGGGTCGGCGAGTATCGGCTCCAGTAAGGCGGCCGCGTCAGCCGGTCTACCGCGCAGCCGCCACGCGACAGCTGTCGTCAGCACCAGCCGGAAGCCTTCGTCATCGACGACGTCATCGCCCGCGGAGGGAGCGTGTTCCGTCCAGAACTCTTGCTCGGCCTCGGAATACCGGCCCAGCTCGTCCAACGCCCGCGCGGCGATCAGTTTCGCCCGGAGCCGGACCCGCTGATCGGCTTCGGCGAGTCCGGCCGCCTTCCCGGCATGGTCCACCGCTTCTGGTTGTAGTCCGCAGCCGAGTTCCACCCGCGCCACCGCGACCAGGTCTTCCGGGCAGTCCGGGTGGATCGCCAGTATCCTCGCGCGAATTTCGCCCGCCGCGGCGAGATCACCCAGCGCCTCGTAGGCGTCCGCGGCGGGCCGGAGCAGCCGGGCCCGATTTGGCACCGGCCATTCCGCCAACGCTTCGGCGTGCTGGATCAGGAAGTCCGGGCGATCGCCGAGGCGCTGCTCCAGCCAGTCGAGCACGACCGGCTCTGCTTGGAACGCGAACGTCGCGAGCCGCGTGGGATCCTCGCGAAGCACATCGAGAGCGACGTTGTGCACTTGCCAACCGCCGTCGGCCAAGTCGGTGAAGGGTGGCAGCCGCGGTTCGGTCGCCAAGCCGAGCACTTCCGAGATCAACCGTGGCGGCACCGGTACCGGCGCGAGTGCCGCAGCGACGCGGAGTACGGAGAGCGCCGCCGGATCGAGCCGGTCGAGTTCGTCCCGGACGGTCTGTTCGACGTCGTGCGGGCGTGTGTCCAACGCCCGTGCTTCGAGCCCGGCACTGATCGCGTTCGCCGCGCCGCGCAGAACCCAGGGCTGACCGGAACAGCGCTCGGCGAACCGGAGCACGGTTTCCCGGTCCGCTTGATCCATCGGTGGTGTCTCCGTCGAGAAGAACTCCAGGCCGTCGTCCGGCGTCAGCCCGCCCAGTTCCAGGGCCGGTGCCCACCAGGCCGATCTCTCGACCCGGCTGGTCAGCACTGTCGCCACCTGTCCGGACGGGATCAGCAGCTGATCGAGCACGCTCGGCGGCAGGTCCACCGGCAGGTCGTCGATGACCAAAAGCGCCTTCCCCGCGGAGAACCTGTCGCCGGCCACTCGCCGGAGCCTGGTGAGCGGGACACCACGAACGTCGAGGCCGAACTTCTCCTTCGTCACGCGTGCCAGGTCGAGATGGAACCGCGAAAGGAAGTCCTCTGGAGGGTGCTGTCCGAACGGTCCGATCCAGAAGATCCCGCCGGGGTAAGCGTTTCGGCGGCTGCGGGCGTACTGCGCGGCGAGGCCGCTCTTGCCGATCCCCGGCCGGCCCGTGATCACGAGCACCGCGGGGGAGGTGTCACCAAACAGGACGTCGTGGATCGCGCGCAGTTGTGGACGCCTGCCGACGAAGCCGGACGACCACCGCACCCGGGCTGGCAGGTCGGCTTCGGTCGGCGCACTGGGATCGTTGTCGGGCATCAGCGGTTGATTCCTCCGATTGTGCCTGCTCATCGAGTGATCACGCGGCGTCAGCGACGTTCGTGGCATCCACCGATAGTGGATTCTCACCCTGCCTTGTTTCGCCACCGGATTCACCGGAAGCACGGATATTTGTCCAGATTCTGACCAACCGCACGGTGAGACGTCCAGAAAACGGGCACCGGCGTCATCTTTGACAACTTCTGGACAAAGGCTGACCAAAGCGTGATACGGCGATCGGAGTAATCGACTATGTGGTGGCCCGGCCTGAAGACTGAAACGGATGGATGTCCGCGATGAACGATGAATACGCCGACTCATGGCAGGAGAAGCGGCCGCCGATGGTCATTCTGCTGCTGGCCGTGGTTTCGGTGGCAGGCTCGTACATCTTGCTCCTCTTCGGAGATTTCGGCAGCCACCTCACGGGTTATCTGCTGGGATCGGTGGTCTGTGCCGGATTGATCACGGTGTTCATGAAGGTGGACATGAATCGCCGTACCGCGCCGGACGTGGTGTACCTGGCGTCGGCTTCGGCCCGGTTCGGCTGGTCCGCGGTGCTGCTGGGCGGAATCGTCGCCTCCGGGGCCCACGCCTGGTCGATCGCCGCGGAACTGGCGGTGCGCTGATGACGCGGTTCATCCGCCTGCTGCCGGTCCTGCTGGTATTCACCCTGACGACCTTTTCGCCGGTGGGCAGCGCCTCCGCACAAAACGGCCCGGCGACCGCGTACAGCGAGGTCGCTTCGTGTTTCACCGCGCGCGGAAAGCTCGCCGTGCTGGCCTTGGTCGACGAATCCAAAAGTCTCAAGAGCACCGACCGCGACGCGAATCGGGTCGACGCGCTGGTGAGCATGTTGCGAACGCTCGCCAGGTACGGCTCGACCGGTGAAGGAACGCCGAAGAAATCGATAGAAGTGCAGCTCGCGGGATTCGGCACGTCGTTCGCGGCGGGTCCGTGGCGCGAACTGAATCCCTCGACGATCGGTGACCTCGAAGGCCAGGCCAAGGGATTCGCCGAGCGGGACACGGCCAACGACACCGATTTCGCCACGGCGTTGCTCGGCGCCCAGAACGAGTTCGTCCGCAAAGACGCCGTGAGCGGCACCCAGCCGCCCTGCCGTCTCCTGCTGTTGTTCACCGACGGGATGTACGAGCTGACGACGAAGAACCTCGAACGGCCCTACGGCGGCGGCGCGAGCCGCACCGACCTCGACGCGATCGTCTCTCGTGGCAAGGAGTTCCTGTGTGGACCGGGACAGCTGACCGACCAGCTTCGCGAGGCGGGCACGGCCATCGTCGCGCTCGGGCTGGCCAGCCGGGAACAGGGGTTCCTGCAGTCCATCGCCGAACGGGACGCACCGGGAAGCCACTGCGGCGACTCGAACAGCCCGCCCGGTAAGTACGTGGCCGTCGGTGGCCTCGAAGAGTTGCGCAGCGCGTTCGACTCCGCGATCGCGCAGGCGCTCGGCGGCACTCCTGTCCCGTCGCCGCAGCCGGTCACGGTGTGCGCGCTCGCCTCGCCCGCCGACGAACGCTGCGCTCAGCGCTTCGCCCTCGATCAGTCCCTTCGCGAATTCCACCTGCTGCTCAAGCTCGGCGGCCCGGGGATCGCGGTGGACGTGACCCCGCCCAAGGGGAATACCGTCCGGCTCACCGCCGACCATCGAAGCCCGCTCACCGTCGGCGGTGCCGAACTCACCGTCTCGGCGCTGACCGCGTCGGATCTGGTCGTCGACGGGCGGCTGCCCGCGGCGGCGCCGGAATGGGTGGGCACCTGGACCGTCCGGTTCGTCGACACCGGCGGGACCAATCCCGCGGCGATCGCGCAGTCGCAGCTCACCGTGTTCGGTGGCCTGGTCCCGGTGATCGACCCCGAGGCACCCGAGTTCCAGGCGGGGAAGCGCACCGACTTCCGGATCCGGGTGACCGACACGGCGGGGTCGCCGCGGACCCCGGCCGATTTCGTGCGCTCCGCCAAGGTTTCCGCGTCGTTGACCGATCCGCAGGGGAAGACGGAGGACATCCCGGTGAGCCCTGGAGCAGAAGGTTCGTACACAGCGGGCTTCGCGATGCCCGACACCACGAGCTCTTCAGTCGCGACGCTGAAAGTGACCCTCGACGTGGTGACGGCGTCCGGCCTGAGGTTGCAGCCGCGCGTGGTGACTCGGCAGGTGACGGTCAAACCTCCGTCGGCGTACCCCACGGTCACCGGCGCCCTGGATCTGCCGCCGATCCTCGACAGCGGCACGACGACCGGCTCGCTGACCATCACCGGCGGACGTGGCGGCAAGGGATGCGTCTGGTTCACCCCCAGGTTCACCCGGATCCCGCCGAACACCGGGGCGATGGCGACCCGGTTCACTCCGGACGCCACCGATCCCCAGCGCTGCGTGCGGGTCGGACCGGGCCAGAGCACTCAGGTCGCCGTCGAGGTCTCGCCGGAGAACGTGCGCAGCGGAGTCGCGCAGGGGGAGTTCACCGCGACGCTCACCGCGGACGGCGAATCCTCACGTGAACTGAACGTCCCGGTGCGGTTCCAAATGGACCGTCCACCGGACGCGGTCACGCAGTGGGCGTTGTTCGTCCTGATCGTCGTGGGCGGTGTACTCCTGCCCTTCGTGCTGCTGTGGCTGCTGAATCGGTGGTCCGCGCGGTACCTCGATCCCGGGCAGATCCGCCATGCCGAACGCGACGTCGAGGTCACGAGCATCGACGTCCGCGACGCAGCGACGGCGAGACCGCTCCGAGAGGTACTGGACGTGCAGTCGTTCAGCTACCTCGACGGCGCCCCCAGCGAGAGGTGCAAGAGCTTCGCGTCCGGCGTGCTGAATTTCGGCCGCCGGATCCCGGTTCTGCCGTGGGCTCTGCCCCACGGAACCGTCCGGGCCGGCGGTGCCGGCGTCCTCACGGCCGCGGGTGGCGGGCGGAGGAAAGCCGACTGGGGCCGGGTCGGTTTCGACCTCGGCCAGACCTGGGTGCTCGTCATCGACCAGGTGTCACCCGATACCCAGGGGCCGCTTCGCGGGACGTTGCACCTGTTCGTGACCGACTTCCACATCGGGGCAAAACTCGGGCGCCTGCTGGAAGCCGTCGAAAGGGAAGTGCCCGCCGAGGTCCGCAACTCGGCCGACCGGATCCAGCCCCGGGAAACCGGTCCCATACCGGACTCGGAACCGGAGCCGGAACCGTTCATCCCGCCCAAATGACTCTCTAGGAGAACCTGATGTTGCAGAAGTTCCTCGTCGTCGGCGTCGGCGGATCCGGCGGGGTCACGCTGCGGATGCTCCGGGCCCGGCTGCTCGAATACCTCGCGGAACGCGGGTACGACGGCGGCCTGCCCGCCGCGTGGCAGCTCATCCACATCGACGTGCCGCTCGAACAGGACCGCAGGCCGGAACGGATCCCGCTGCTGCCGCCCAGCGACTACGTCGGGCTGGCGGTCGAAGGGCTGACCTATCGGGACGTCGACGAGATGTTGTGCGCGAACGGCGACCCCGTCGTCCGGCACACGGCCGGCTGGCGGCCGGATCCCGACGAGTGCAACGTCGCGCCGGAGTCCGGCGGCGGCCGGTTCCGCGCGGTGGGGCGCGTCATTCTCGGCGCGCGGATGGCCTCGGCGCACGAACGGCTCCGCACCGCGGTCAACGCGCTGCACAGTGAGCAGGCGAACGAAGAGTTCAGCGAAGTCTGCCGACGGCTGACCGGGAACGGGGTGCCCAGCCAGAATCCCACGCAGGTCGTGGTGGTCACCTCGCTCGCGGGCGGCTCGGGTTCCGGGCTGTTCCTCGACGTCTGCGACATGCTGCGTCAGCTCGAACCGAGCGTGCAGGGCCGCCTGGTCTCCGTGATGTACACGCCGGAGGTCTTCGACGAGCTGTCGCCGGCGGACCGAGCCGGGATCAACCCCAACGCGCTGGCGACCGTCTGCGAACTGCTCAACGGCCGGTGGAACGGCGAGGCGTCGTCGCCGGACGAGTTCTCGTTCCTGCGCGCGGCGGGCGCGGCCGCGGTGGACCGGATCACCACCCGCGGACCGCGGATCCCGTACCTGATCGGCCGCACCAACGGCCAGGTGAACTACTCGGACCAGGGCGAGGTCTACGAGGCGGTGGCCCGGGGGATGACCGTGTGGGCCACCAGCCCGGAGATCCAGTCCAGGTTCTCCAGCTACGAGATCGGGAACTGGGCCTCGCGCGCCAACGGACCGGACCGGACGGGACTGACCGGCGACAACACCGAGATCCCGCTCAGCTCCTTCGGCTGCGCGTCGGTCGGCATCGGACTGGACCGCTTCGCCGGGTACAGCACCGATCGGCTGACCAGGGAAGCCGTCGAGCACGTGCTCTCCGGCCATTGGCGCGTCGCCGACGAAAAGGTGGTTAACGAGGAGAAAGCGCGGCAGGACCGGGTGGAGGTGTCGGTACGGAGCTTCCTCTCCAACTGCGGCCTCGACGAACAGGGACCGCACCGCAACGACATCCTCGACGCGATCCGGGGCGGGCTGAGCAGCGACAAGGCGCGCGACGACGTCCGCGCACAGATCAGGCCGAAGCTGCTCGACCGGGTGCGGGCGCAATGGCCGTCGAGGGCCGACGCGCGGCTGGTGGCCAAACGCGTCACCGAGCGCATGACCGAACAGTGGACGACGGAGTTCGCCGCCTGTGAAGCGCGCTACTTCGAAGCCACCACAGGGTGGATCCGCGATCTGCAGAAGGTGATCCAGAAGCACACCGCTGACCTGCTCGCGGCCGAAGGCGGTCCGGTGGCGGTCGACGTGCTCCGGCAGGTGAAGACCGAGCTGACCGAAATCGTCGTCAAAGAGCTGGTCGACGAACTGAACAGCCAGAAGCGCATGGTCAGCGAGATGAACAGCCGGGTCAGCGCGGCGCTCTCCGGCACGACGACGATGCCCGCCGACCACCCCAAGGTGGCGCAGGCCGTCGACGCGGCCATCGACTGCTTCCACAACCACACCGAAGTGCTGGTGCACGAACTGGCGATCGAGCTCATCCGCGACATCGGGGACAACCTGCTCGACCCACTGAGGACGGCGCTGGTCGGCGGCCTCGACAGCCTGCAGGCGGATCGCGCGGGTTCGTCCGTCCAGCCGTCGCCCGTGCCGGGCTGGCCGGTCGAGGACGCACCGGTCCCCGGTTCCTACTACCCCGCGGGCAACGAGCTCGTGCTGGAGCGGGTGAGCTCGTACCCCGAAGAGTTCACCCGGCTGCTGCGGGCGCAGTCGAACGACGAGAACGACGGCAACGCGATCACGCGGGCACGGAGCGCGGTGATCACCGGGCAGGACCAAAGCGCCGTCGAGACCACGAAGCGCTGGGTGCCTCGCGACGTGCGGCTGCGGCAGGCACAAAGCCCGTCCTCCGCCAAGTTCAAGACCGGACTGGCCCTGACCGCGCTGCGAGAGCGCGCCCGCGACTGGATCCGGCGCCCGGACACACCGATGGCCCGGCACCTCGGCCAGACACTGGGTACCTATCTGGCGGAGAAGGGCGACCGGCGGCAGGAACACGAACTCCGGCTGGAGAACTTCCGCAACCTGCTGGCGCAGGCGGTGAAACTGTCGCGCCCGCTGATCGCGATCGACGCGCCCGCCCTGATGCGGGTGCACCAGCGGTCCCTCGGCTACCGCGAGGTGATGACACCGCTGCCGTTCCCGAACGGTCATCCGGGGCAGGACGCCGCACGCAAGGTCTTCGCCTCGCACAGCGACGCCGACTTCGGGCAGCTGCTCGGGACGCGGGACACCGAGCGGATCGACATCTTCACCTTTCTCGACGCGCCGGTGCAGCCCGCGGTGATCTCCTCGCTCACGCGTCCGATCGCCGCGCAGTGGCAGCAGGAGAAGAGCCAGCCGAACATGGCGGGCTTCTGGACCTGGCGCCGGGCGAGGGGGCTGCCGTGGTTCGTGCCGTGTCCTCCCGCCGTCCGCCGCAACATCGTTCGAGGCTGGTTCCTGGCGCGGTTCCTCAACCAGATCAACTGTGAGGGCGGCGATCTGCGCACCGTGCCCACCGGGGTGTGGACCCCGGACGGTTACGTGAAGTTCCCCTTCCCGTTGCTGGGCAAGAAGATCCGCAAGCTCAACGAGTGGCTGCCCGCGGTGCTCGAGTCCGTGGCCCTCACCGTCGTCGGCGTCGCCGATTCCGCGCCGTACGAACGGCTGATCCAGCTCGGTGAATCGCTGGAGCGACAGGACGAACTCAGCGACCGGGGTGAACTCGCGCGCTGGTTGGAGGACGGGCTCACCGGGGCGGGCGCGCCCATTCCCGAACCGGAGGTCGCGGGAACCAGGCACGACCCGCCGGAGGACCGGGTGAAGTTCGCCCTCCAGTACGTGCAGAAGTACCAGGACCACTACGACTCGTTCCGCGATCTGCCGCTCAACGCCGCTTCGGCGCTCGGCGTCTCGCGCGCCTGGGAGATACGGGAAGACATTTGGAGCGCCCTCGCGACCTTCCACGACGCCGTGGTCAACGGTGAAACCATCGATCCGTCCGATGTGGGGTGAGCCGGTGCGGACCATCACCGTCGTCATCGGAGCAAGGGAAACCAGGGAGGTGCTGCTGGCCTGGGGAGCGGCAGGTCTCGTCCGGCCGTTTCTGTGGTGGGAGGAGGAGAAAGAAGGCAGGCACTGGGTACGCCGCAGCGATCAGGACACCGAACCGGTCCCGCTGCTCGACGCGCTGGCGGCGGTCAAATACGATCGCGTGCGCCTGCTCTGCCTGCAGACCTTGACCGGAAGCGAGAGCGACTCCGGAGCGGTCGCACTTTCCTTGCGGGTCAAGGGCCTCGTCGAGCGTCATCTCGGCCGAGGCCAGCGACTGTCCACAGTGGGCGTCCTGGTGCCGTTGACAGGGGTGGCGAAGGTGCCCCGATCGGTGCTGTCGAACCGGTGGGACACCACCGCGGTCGTGGTGGACCAGGACGGCGTGGATCCCCTCCACACCAGCCGCGAGATCCACACCGCCGGTGATCTGGCCGCGCACGCCGCCCTCGCGGTCGCCACGATCGGGGGGATCTGGCCGGGGATGGACGACGCCCCGTTCGACGACGACGTGGCGGGTGCCGGGCACCAGGAACCCCGCGTCCGGCTGGTGCGCGCCCACGCGCGTGCCCTGCGCGGCGACGGCATCGCCGCGGAACTCGTGCGCACGACGCTGTCGCACCGCCGCGATCCGGAATGGGTGGCGCTCCGCGCGAAGGCCGTGCCCGCCGCGGATCCGGACGGGATCGTCGAGCGTGCCACCGTCGAGTTCCTGGACGGGCCGGGAGTACGGGTGCGCCGCACGCCGTACACCGGCCGAGGTCGCCGTCCTCTGCGGATCACACCGGTGCAGGTGTTCCGGCTGCTGGGACTGTTCGTCCGCGGGCGGATCCCCGAACTGCGCCGGGAACTCGGCTCGGTGGTCGTCGACGGGGCCCATGACCGGGTCAGGCGGTTCGCACTGCGGCTCCAGGTCGAAGCGGAGACCGGTGTGGTGGTGGGACTCGACGACCGGAACCTGGACACGGGAAAGCTTCCAGATCTGGAGGTCACCAAGGGCACGGTGGACCTGGCGCGGGCGTTGCTCTCCGACGTCGCGAGGCACGCCAGGCCAGGCGGATTCACCGCCGAGTGGACGCGCTTGCGGCAGCTCGCCTTCGGCCTGGCCGACGCGGGAAGACTCCCTGACGGCTGTGTGGAACCGGTGTCCGGCGCGCGGCGCGAGGTGCTCGGCCCGGCATCGATCAGCCCGGCTCCGCCCGCCTCGGAGAAGTCGCTGCGCGAATGGCAGGACGAACAGCCCGGTTCACTGCTGTCCGGTATCGGCACCCGCCTGTTCGACGACGCGAACGCCGCGAAGAACGCCTTCTTGGCCGCGTTGAAGCGCCTGCGTGAGGCAGCGCCGGCGTTGTCCGCGAGTTTCACGCTGACGAAGCGGCTGTGGTGGGCCTGGCTGGTGATCTGCGTGCTGGCCGTGACCGGGACCGTCGGGGGCCTGGTCGCCGGCTTCACCGGAAGGCTCGACTGGTCGCGGGCCGCGCTGCTCGCCGGCGGTTCCGCCGCGGGCTTCGTCGTCTGTTCGGCGATCGTCATGACCTATGGGCTCCGCCTGTGGCTGTCCGACGCGCGCGGGTTCATCCGGATCACGACCGAATACGAGGACGCTCACCGCGTCGCCGAACACGAGGCGGCCGAACTGATCCGGCTCACGACCGCGTGTGGCGAGTATCAAGAGGTGGCCATGACGATCGCGATGGTCACGCACTCCGGCTGCGACGGTACGGCGGCGCCCACCGTGACGCCCGCCGACCTCGCGGCGCTGCCCCGGCCGTGGGCGTTCGGGGTGGCTGCGGCCGAGATCGCGCCGCCGACGCTGGCACGGCTCACGGCGATCGTCGGCGGCCGGGCGTTCGTCGGCGGCTGGATCTCCGCCTTGTACGAGGGAATCGTCGCGAAGTCGATGTCCGCGCTCAAATTCGACAGGGGACTCGCCAAAGCGGATCCCCTGCCGGATCCGGACACCGAGCCCGCCGCCCGCCGGGCACTGTGGACGGACCTGCGCAAAGGCGCGGCAGAGGAGCTCCTCGTCGAGGAAATCCGCGCGCACGTCATCGACGAGCTCCCCGGCCAACGACTCGAAGAGCTGTTCCCGACCGTCTCGCCCGTCGACGGCGAACCGACTCCGGCCATCTCGTTCTTCACCGGCCTCCGGGCCACGGGGGAGACGGGCGAAGGGACGTTCAACACCCGGTACTGGAACGCGGGGTCCGGCTACCGCGCCGTCACGAACGCGACACGGGTCTGGTTGCCGGAAGCGCTGGGCCCGGAGCACACGGCGACCTCGACGCCGATCGGCTCACCGGATCTGGCCGAGGACCCCGTCACCGCGCATTCCGCGCGACTCGACGCGACCCCGCCGATCGTCTGGTCCGATCTGGCCCTGTTCGCCCGCGAGCCACTCGCCGACGAACCGCCCGCCACCGAAATCGTCGGCGACGTCGGCTGATCCGGACATCAAGGAGCATGGGAATGACCGACCAAGATCGATCCGCCGAGCAGCAGTACGACGTCTGCCTGTCCTTCGCCGGGCAGCAACGCGACTACGCGAGGGAAGTCGCCGAGCTGTTGGAGGCGGAAGGCGTCAAGGTCTTCTTCGACGAGTACAAGACCGTGGACATGTGGGGCGAGGACACCTACACGCATCTCGACGAGGTCTACAACTACCAGTCGCGGTTCTGCCTGCTGTTCGCCTCCGCGGACTTCGCGCGCAAGGTCTGGCCGAACCACGAACGCCGCTCCGCTCAGGCACGCGCCATCCGCAGCGCGGGGGCCTACATCCTGCCGATCCGCTTCGACGACACGAAGATCCCGGGGCTCCGGGAGACCATCGGCTACCTCGACGCGAGGGACGCTTCACCGGCCACCGTGGTGAAGATGCTCATCGCGAAAATGAAGCGCACACCGGTCCTGAAGACGGTCAAGGGGACCATTCTGGTCCTCGCCACCGAGAACCCGGACCTGGACCTCGACCGGATCCTCGAAATCGCCCTCACCCGCGGCAGGGTGGAGGTTCCGCCGGAGTTGCGGTCGCGGACTGCTTCCCGGAGCACGGCGGTGATCCCGGTGTCGGAGCGAACGGCGGCCGAAGTGCTGTCCACCGTGATCCCCGCGCTCGAATCGGTCGCCGAGGACCGGCTCGCCCGGCTGTCCGGCACGACCTTCCGGATCGGTGTGCACGAGGGCGAGGTGCCGGCAGGCAACGGCCTGCGGTGCCTCGACGTCGCCGCGACCGAAGCCTCGGTCACCGCGGCCGTCGTGGACGAAACGCTGGCGGCCGCGCCCAAGGCCGACTGCGTGGTGGTCGCCTCGCAACGCATCCATGACCACGTGCTCCGGACGGGACGCGCCGGTGCGGCGAGCTACCGGCAGGTGACCCAGCCGGACGGCAGCGCGCTCTTCCTGCGCGTGCCCGGCTACGCGAAGCCTCCGGTTCCCGGGGAACCGAAGGACACGGCGCCGGGCAAGACGATGAACACTGTCTTCCTCGGTCAGGCCTCTGTTCATCATCTGGGCGACAACAACTACGGGGGTTCGAATGGCTGACGACGAAGACGTCACCCCGGAGGAAGGATCGGACGAGCCGGCGGCCGACGCCGAACCGCAAGAATCGGAGCCCGAACCAGCGTCACAGCCTACATCTGAGCCGACACAGCCGGACGATGCCAAGGAAGGCGCGGAGGCGGAACAAGAGCCGGCCACCGATCCTGCCACGTGGAAGGAGCTGAACCACAACTTCGACGAGGCCCTGCGATCGTTGCTCGGTGACGGCGGGTTCCGGTTCGGCGGGACCGGTACGAACAACATCTTCTTCGGGTCGACGTCGGTCGCGACGCTCGGCGACAACTACTCGTCCGAGAACGCGGGCCGCTTCGGCCCGACCTTGCGCAGCGGGCCCGTCTCGTCCGCGATGCTCGACCAGATCCGGGCGTCCTTTGTGGAGCCCGCGGGCTATCAGCGGCTGAGGCAGGCCCTGGAAGAACGTCAGTTCGTGTTCGTCAGGGCGCGTAGCGGCTCCGGGAGGACGACGACCGCACTGCGCCTGCTCGACCAGACTTGCCGTACCGGGGTGCGCAAACTCGATCCCGACACGAGGCTCAAGGCCTTGGACGCCAACGATTTCGAGGACTCCCACGGCTACCTGCTCGAATCGTTCGACCCGGATCAGGCGGCAGGGCTCCGACTGTTCCACGCCGAAAGGCTCAGTCAGTTGATGCGGGACAAGGGTTGCATGATGATCGTCATCCTCGGCGAGACCGCGCCGCTGCCCGCGGGCGAATTCGGAGAGTTCGTCATCGATGAGCTCGGCGCGATCGAACCGCAGACCCTGCTGACCCGGCACCTCAAGTGGCACTTGCGTGGGGCGCCCACCGAGAGCACGGCCGACTCACTGCTCAACCGGCCCGAAGTGAAGGAGATCATCGCCGAGGTCACCGAGGACGTGCCGCCACGAGAACTTGCCGAACTCGGTGCACTGCTGGTCCAGGTGGCGCATGACCGCATCGGCCTGGACGGGGTCCGTGAGCGGTACTCCCGAGTGGCCAGGGCCAGTTTCCTGAAATGGTTCGATCGGGAGTCCGACCCGGAGCAGCGGGCCTTCGAGATCGCCTTGGCGGTGCTCAACAACGAGACGGTGACCTTGGTGTCCGACGCGGCGGCCATCCTCGCCAAGCGGATCAAGGCGGTGGAGGTCCCGCGTCGCTTCGACCGGGCGAAACCGTTGTTCAAAACCCCGCTCCAGACGCGGCTCACCGCCGCCAAGGCCGAAGTCTTCCAAGACACCTTGCAACTGAAGTACGGCGACGTGGCGGTCCGGAAGGTCCGGTTCAACGACGACCGATTCCCGCGATGGCTGCTGGACCATGTCTGTGATCAGTACAGCGAGGAATTCGAGATCGTCCGGGAATGGCTCACCGAGCTCGGTGAGCAGAACAACGATCGGCTGAGGATGCGGGCGGCGGTGGCCGTCGGCCTGTTGAGCGGTTACGACTTCCCCTCGATCTACAGCAAGATCATCAGCGAGTGGGCGACGGCTGACAGCTACGCCCCGCGGTGGGCGGCCGCGGCGGCCTTGCAGTTACCCAGCGGGGACCCGGCACTGGGCCGGGTGATCAGCAGGCTGCTCACCGATTGGATCAAGAAGCCGGACATGCCGATGGCCTTACGGAGGACCGCGGCACAGGCCCTTGGCACGACCGAGGCGATGAGCGCGGACAAGGTCCTGACCCTGCTGAAGTACGCGGCGCGGCAGGGGGATTTCGTTCTCTCTTTCGCGATCTGCGAGAGTCTCTGCCGGCTCTTTCGGCAACCGGAACGACGGCCGGCGGTGCTGGAAACCCTGCTGAACTGGACTGCGGACGAGAGATTCCCGTATCGGCGCGAGACCGGCCTCAGGGCACTGATCTTCATCTCCCGCTGTCTGGACGACGTGGAAGTGGCCGAGAGTGTCGAGGAGTGGCCGATCTTCCTCTGGGTGGCCGATCAGGACGTCTGGCACCGCGAACAGATCCTCACCCTGTTCGGCCGGGTCCTGATCGCCGCGGGATTTCTGCACGGCGGCTATTCCAGGATCACCAACTGGGTCCGGCGGGCGCGACGCGATCAGACGCTCCGCGTGCCGCTCGCCCGTTTTCTCTACGACGTCGGCAAGGAATCCGGCGAACTCGAAAGCATCCGCGAACACCTCGAATACTTGGCCACCGCGAAGCGGAGCCTGGCCGGAACCGCACGGACACTACTGCTCCATTTCGACGAAAGGACCGTGAGATGAGTGAAGAACCGGCTGACGACGGCAAGGTCGTGCGCACCATGGACGTCAGCCGGGCGAGCCTGCGCAAGGTCAACCCGGCCTCGTCGGGGCATACGGCCATCGTCTACCTCACCAGGCGCGGTACCTACGAGCTCGCGACCAGCAAGCTGACCATGGGCGAACTCTGGCTGGACACGCCGAGCGAGATGTACACCGTCGACCTCACCACCCATGACGACGTCCTCTCGCTCGAACTGCCGTCACGAGAGGAAGCGTTCCGCTTTCCCGCCACCGTGCACGTCAGCTGGCGGGTCTCCGACCCGATCATCGCGGTGCGGACCGGGCTCAACGATCCGGTCGGTCAGGTGCGACGTGCTCTCGAAGGACAGCTGCGCACGGTCACCCGCAAGTTTTCGCTCACGGAGAACCCCCAGGCGGAGGCCGAGATCAACGCGATTTATCAGGGCAAGCCGATCGTCGTGTCCCCGGCGCTGCTGATCGACCGCTGCTCGGTGCTGATCGATCCTGAAGCCGGCCAGCGAAGGCATGTGGAGGAACTGCGGGTGACCGCGCACGACAGGCAACTGTCCATGCTCAGGGAAGAGAACGATCTCGCGCTGAAGAAGCAGCGCATGGACATGTACAGCGAGGCGTTGCGCGCCGACAACATGAGCATGCTCGCCCTGGTGCTCGCTGGACACGGCGAGGACGCCAAGGCCGTGATCAACCTGGTGCTGCGGGAAAAGGACAAGAACGCGGAGCAAGCCCGCGGTGTCCTGGACATGTTGATCGAGAAGAAGCTGGTCAACCGCCACGACGTCAAGGAGATCATGAACGACGCGGCCAGGACGGTCGCGGATCACATCGGCGACGTCAACCCGCTCGCCGCGCGCACTCCGGTCGCGGTCGAAGAGAAGCCGCCGCCGACACGGGTCACGAGCCGCCGCGTGGACGACGACGATGACGATGATGATGACGAAGACGACGATGCCTGATGCCGTTCTCGTGAACCCGATTTCGGGCCTTCCACTGATCGGCGGTCTCTTCGGTCTCCTCGACGAGGCCGCCGACCGGCTCGGGTTCGCGCTGTGGTTCAGGATCTTCCTCGGCTTCGTCTACGCGGCAGCCTTCGGCTATCTCATCGCGTGGCTGCTCGTCACGTACGTCGTGCCATGGGCGGGCTCGGCCCTGTGCCGGCCCGCCAGGAAGGTCGGCGAAGGCCTTCGGTTCGTCCTGCTCGTGCCGGACTGGGCGCTCAGCCGTACCTTCCGGCGGTCGGGTCACATCCCGCCGCAGGTGGTCTACGACTACGGCGGCGTGGTCATGAGATTCGTCGACCGGTTACAGGAGGTCATCGAGCGCGGGCTGCCCAAACTCGCCGGCAGCCGCGCCGCACCGCGCTGGCTGCTCCTGGTGTTCGTGGCCGTCTGGTTCCTGGTCTGGGGCACTTCGCTTCCGCGTTAGGCCATGACGGGTCGACCCTGAGGCGGGACCAGGGAAAAGCCCGGATGTCCCGAGCGCCGTCCGCTCCTACCGTCGTGGTCATGATCCGACGGATACTGCTGACGCTGCTCGCCGGCGCGGCGGTCTTGCTCGTGCCCTGGACCGTCTACCTCGCGCACACGCTGCCCGACCGGTACGACACCGGCCAGTGGCGCGCGGCCTGGGTCGGATTCGACGTCGCCTTGTTGCTCTGTTTCGCCGCCGGAGCGTGGCTCGGGCTGCGACGCCGCCGGGCGGCCGTGCCGCTGCTGTCCGCCACAGCGGCGATGTTGTGCTGCGACGCGTGGTTCGACGTCATGCTCGGCTGGACGTCGGCCGAGCGGTGGGCCAGTGTCGCCCTCGCCGTCTTCGTCGAGATCCCGGTCGCCGTCCTGCTGGCCCTCGCCGCGAGGCGGCTGCTGAGCACCGCGATGCCGAAGCGATTGGTGACCTTGCGCGACATCGCGATGCGCGAGGACCCACGATTCCAGCGGGTGACGCGGGAGCTTCCTGCGAGCGCGGAGGAGGTCGCGCGCCGGACGGGTCTCGAAAGAGCCGAGGTCACCGAATGCCTGAAGACCCTGCAGGACACCGGTTTCGTACGCCGTGACCGGAAAGGGAACTGGATTTCGATCCCGCAAGACCTGCGTGAGCCGAGGCCGGACGACTACGACGGCGCGGACCGGGAGCGGGTCACCGCGTTCCTTGACGCGAAGTACGCGAACGAGGTCGCCCTGCTGTCCTGGGCGGCCGCGCACCGCGACGAGTTCGGCCCTTGGTCGACGGCTCAGCGGACCTCGACGCGGCTGACCGAAGCGGAATTCCGCGAACTGGAGGCCGAGTACCGCGAGCTGATCACGCGGTACTGCCAACGCCGTCGGCGTCCGGCGGCGGAAGAGAAGGAACTCTCGGTGCGCTTCTACGCGTTCCCGCCGCCGGCGACCGTGCCGTCCTAAGGGTGCCGCCAGGCCAGGAACGTCTCCAGCGTGGTCAACCGGTGCTCGCGCACGGCCAGTTCGATCTCCCCGGCGGGGGCGTTCCGGTCGAACAGGTCGAGGATCTTCTGGTGCTCCTGCACGGATTCGTGCGCGCGACCGGGCACGAAACTGAACGTCGACGTGCGCAGCCCGGCCAGCCGGTTCCAGCCGCGGTTGACCAGGTCCAGCACCTGCGGATTGGGGCAGGTGCCGAACAGGACGCGGTGGAAGTCGCGGTTCAGGGCGGTGAACCGCGACGGCTCGAAGTTGTCCAGGCAGGCCGTCAGTTCCGCGTTGAGCCCTTTGGCCTCGTCGAGCACATCGCCGGCCAAGGACGGCGCCGCCAGCGCGGCGGCGTAGCCCTCGACCAGCGCGAGCGTCTGCATGGTGTGCTGGTAGTCGCTCTCGTCGACCATCGCGACCTGTGCGCCGATGTTGTGCTCGTAGGTCACCAGCCCCTCGGCCTCCAGCCGCCGGACCGCCTCGCGGACGGGCACGGTGCTGACCCCGAGTTCCTGCGCGATCTGCCCGAACACCAGGCGGTAGCCGGGGGAGAAGGTGCCGTCGTCGATCCGCGCCTTGATCCAGTGGTAGGCGATCTGCGACTTGCTCTTCGCGGTCGAGTTCACCGCGTCGCCAGCGGTCACGAGTAGTGCAGCCAGACTGATTTGATCTCGGTGTACGCGTCGATCGCCCACGGCCCCATCTCGCGGCCCCAGCCCGACGCCTTGTACCCGCCCCAAGGCGCGGCCATGTCCGGGATCGGCGGCATGTTGACGAACACCGCACCCGCCCGGATGCCATTGGCGAACCGCTGCGCGACACCGAGATCGCGGGTCCACACGGTGGCCGCGAGCCCGTATTCGGTGTCGTTCGCGCGCGCCAGGAGTTCGTCCTGATCGTCGTAGGCGGTGACGGCGAGGACCGGGCCGAAGATCTCCTCGCGCATGATCGTCATGTCGTCGGCGACACCGGCGAACAGCGTCGGCTTGTAGAAGTAGCCTTCGCGGTCCAGTGTCTGACCGCCGGTGACGAGATCGGCGCCCTGTTCACGACCGGTCGAGACCAGGAAGTCCACGTGCTCGCGGTGCTTCGCGGACACCAGCGGCCCGAGCTGGGTGGACTCGTCCAGGCCCGGTCCGAGCTTGAGGCCCTCCAGCCCGGCGGCCAGCTTCGCGACGAACTCCTGTTCGCGCTCGCGGTCCACGAAGAACCGGGTGTACGCCGCACAGACCTGCCCGCTGTTCAGCGTCGCGCCCGCGAGGTTGCCCGCGACGGCGGCGTCGATGTCGGCGTCGCGTGCGATGATGCTGGGCGCCTTGCCGCCGAGTTCGAGGGTGAGCCGTTTGAGGTTCGACTCCGCGCTCGCCGCCGTGATCAGCTTCCCGACCGCGGTCGACCCGGTGTAGGACAGGTGGTCGACGTCGCCGTGCCCGCTCAGGAGCGCGCCCACCGCGCCGTCACCGGTGACCAGGTTGACCACTCCCGGCGGGAAACCGGCCTCGGCCACCAGTTCGACCAGCCGGATGCTGGTCAGCGGCGTGACCTCGCTGGGCTTGATCACCACGGTGTTGCCGGTGGCCAACGCGGGCGCGAGCTTCCACACCAGGATCATCAGCGGGAAGTTCCACGGCGTGATCAGCGCGTTCACCCCGACCGGCTCGCGGCGGGTGTAGTGCAGCGTGTCCGGGAAGGACACCGGGTTGGTGGTGCCCTGGATCTTGGTCACCCAGCCCGCGAAATACCGCAGGTGCTCGGCCGCGCCGGTGACGCTGACCTGGCGGGAGATGCCGATCGGCTGACCCTGGTCGCGGGTTTCGAGCGCGGCCAGCTCCTCGTGGTGCGTGTCGACCAGGCTCGCCAGCTTGAACAGCAGCGCGGCCCGCTGGACCGGCAGCAGTCCCGCCCAGGTGGGGTCGTTCAGTGCCTTCCGTGCGGCTCCGACAGCGGCGTCCACGTCGGCGGCCGACGCGGTGCCGACGTCCTCGATCACCTGGCCGGTGGCCGGATCGTACGTCGGCAGGGACCCACCTCCGGCGGTGGTCCACTGTCCGTCGATGAACAGGCGTGTGGCCATGGCTAGCTCCTCCTCGACCGGTGTGTGATCGAGTATCGGGCGCACCGGGCTCCCCGGTCTTGCCCGCCAGGGCACGCCGATTGTCGGCCAGCGAACCGAATCCGCCGGACGTCCTCGCGCCTTGCGAGGGTGGGGGACATGGACGTCATCGTGGTGGGAGCGGGTTCGGCCGGTTCGGTGGTCGCCAGGAGACTGGCCGACTCGGGAGCGTGGGTCACCCTGCTCGAAGCGGGCGGGCCGGACACCAACCCGGCCATCCACGACCCTTCGCGGGCGGGGGAGCTGTGGCACGGCCCGGAGGACTGGGACTACTGCACCGTGCCGCAGCCGCACGCGGCGAACCGGCGGCTGCACCTGCCGCGCGGCAAGGTGCTCGGCGGGTCGCATTCGCTCAACGCGATGATCTGGGTCCGCGGCGCTCCGGCCGACTACGACGGCTGGGACCTGCCCGGCTGGCGGTGGGACGACGTGCGCCCGGTCTTCGAACGGATCGAAAAGGATCTGCTCGACGTCGTGCCGAACGAGCCGCTGCACCCGATCCAGCAGTCCATTGTGGACGCGGCCGTGCAGACCGGTCTGCCGTTCAACCCGGACTACAACGGGGACGAGCTCGACGGCGTCTCGGTGCAGCGCGTCACCACGAGGGACGGCAAACGGCTCAACACCTGGCTCGCCTACGGGCGGCCCGCGGCCGAGCGGATGACCGTCCACACGGGAGCGCTGGTCCACCAGTTGCTCTTCGAGGGCGACAGGGTGATCGGTGTGCTCGCCGAGGTCGACGGCGAACTGCGCAAGGTTTTCGCCGACGAGGTCGTGCTCGCCGCCGGTGCGCTGGCGTCACCGGCGATCCTGCTGCGCAGCGGGGTCGGCCCGGTCGACGAACTGGAGATGCACGGCATCGACGTCGTCGCGGAGCTGCCGGGCGTCGGGAAGAACCTGCACGACCATCTGCTCGCGCCGGTCATCTTCGCGACGGACCGCCGTCAGGTCGACCCGCCCGCGCCCGGCCGCTCGGTCACCCAGACCCATCTGTTCTGGCGCAGCCGCCCGGGGCTGGCGGTACCCGACACCCAGCCGATCCACTTCAGCGTGCCGATGTACGAGTCGTGGATGACGGGTCCGGAGACCGGGTTCTCGCTGATGGCGGGCATGGTCACACCGCGCAGCCGAGGCAGTTTGCGACTTGCGGGGCCGGACCCGGACGACATGCCACTGATCGATCTCGCCGCGCTGGAGGATCCGGCAGACTTCGAAAGCCTGGTCGCGTCGGTGGAGCAGTGCCGGGAGATCGGCCGGGCGGCCGCGCTGGCGGAGGGCTGGGGTGCCCGCGAGCTGTACCCGGGGCCGGACACCGACGTCCGCGAGTACGTCCGGCGGACCGCCATCACCTACCACCACCAGGTCGGGACCTGCCGGATGGGCACCGACGCGGACTCCGTGGTCGATCCGGAACTCGCCGTGCACGGCATCAGCGGGCTCAGGATCGCCGACGCGTCGGTGCTGCCGCGGGTGACCACGGGCAACACCAACGCGCCGGCGGTGCTGGTCGGCGAGCAGGCCGCACGGTTCATGCTCCGCGGATAGTGCGGCGCAGCCAGGAGGCCCGGGCGGCGAGCGCGGCCCGGGTCACCTCGCTGTCCGGGGCGAACCGGTCGAAACCGTGGTACGCGCCCGCCCAGACGTGCAGTTCGGTGGGCACGCCCGCCAGCCAGAGGCGCCGCGCGTAGTCGACGTCCTCGTCACGGAAGACCTCGGCCGCGCCGACCTCGATGAAGGCGGGCGGGAGCCCGGCGAGGTCGGTCGCGGTCGCCGGGACCGCGTACGGCGAGGTCTGTCCCTTCAGGAGGGATCGCCAGCCGAACTCGTTGGCCTCCCGTCCCCAAACGCCGCGTTCCGCGAATTCCACTGTGGACGCGGAGTCGTTGCTGCTGTCGATCATCGGGCACAGCAGCAGCTGCCCGGCCAGCGCCGGTCCACCGCGATCCCTGGCCAGCAGGGCGATACCGGCGCTGAGACCGCCGCCCGCACTACCGCCGCCGACGATCAGCCGGGCCGGGTCGAAACCGAGCTCGGCGGCGTTCTCGACCATCCAGGTCAGGCCCGCGTAACAGTCTTCCAGCGGCGCGGGATGCGGATGCTCGGGGGCGAGCCGATAGTCCACCGTCACCGCGACGAAGCCGAACTCTTCGACGAGCGCGACCATCCGGGGCAGGTCGGCGAACCGGTCGTCCAGCACCATGCCGCCACCGTGGATGTTGTAGAACCCCGGAGCGCCCTGAGCGCCGCGGGGTTTGACCACGGTGACGACGACGCCGGTACCGGGAACCGTCCTGTCTTCCCAGACGAGATCCCGGTCGCCGATCGCCTCGGCGCAGCTCAAGTTCATCTCGGCCATGGCCTGCCGCATGCCCGGCAGCGACTCCGCGCTCAACGGCGGTCCGGATGGCAGGCCTTTGAGCGCTTCGGCGAGTTCGGGGTCGAAGGCCGTCACGGTCCCTCCGGGTCGACGATGTCCTGGTCCGCCCAGTGCGGCGCGACGAGTTCACGGAGTTCGTCCGCGCCCACCCGTTCGACGAGGCCCACGGCGCCCAGGTTGTCCTTGAGCTGCTCGGTGCTCGTCGCGCCGAAGAGCGTGGTCGTGTTGGCCGGGTGGGTGAGGGTGAAAGCCAGGCACAGCTGCGCCGGCGTCGCACCCAGTCCGCTCGCGATCTTCGCGAGTTCCGGGGCGGAGGCGGCGATGCGCTCGCGGATGTCACCGGGGTCGCGGCCGACCTGACGGGCACCGCTGTTCTTGCCCAGCAGGACCCCGCCCTCGAAGATGTCCGAGGACTGGAGCGTGACCCCGAGCTCGCCGAAGACCTTCTTGAAGGGGGCACCGTCCGGAATGGACCGCCGGGCGACGCTGTACTTCAGCTGCGCGATGGCGGGTCCGGGCACGTTCTCCGCCGCGGCGAAGTCGTGCAGGGCACCGATCGTGCCGGCGGACCAGTTGTTCACGCCCCACTGCCCGATGAGCCCGGCCTCGCGGAGTTCGTTCAGATCCAGCACCAGCTGGTGCAGGTCGGTGTCCTCGCGCCGGAGATCGCCCAGCACCACCAGATCGGCGTGTTCGACGCCCGCGCGGAACAACGCGTTGTCCAGCTGGTCGCGGAGGCCGTGCTCCGGATAGCCCTCCAGCCAGAGCTTGGCGGAGAGCAGGTAGTCCTCCCGCCGGAGCCCGGCCGCGCGGACCATGGCGGAGAACAGCACGTCGGTGTAGACCGCGGTGGCGCCCGGGAAACCGTAGACGCCGACGTCGAACAGCGTGATGCCGGAATCGACCGCGGTGCGGACCAGGTTCACCGCCTCGCGGAAGTCCATCCGGTCGTAGGTGTGCCAGGAGCCGAGCGAGAGGACGCCGGTGAGCGGGCCGTCGCGGCCGATGCGGCGCTGGGGGATGACGGGCATTCGGGTCTCCTAGGGAAGGCGGGGATCGATGACGGCTTTGAGCTCGCCGAGCCGCGACATCGACTCGACGCTCTTGGACGCTTCGGACAGCCCGACGGGCGCGCTGAACAGGTCGTCCCAGGGCATCCGGTCGGTGAACGTGCGGAAGAAGTCCACCGAACGGTGGTAGTCGGCGATGTCGCCGTTGAGCGAGCCGACGACCGTGAGTTCCTTGCCCATCACGGTGCCCAGGGCCACGGGGGAGGGCATGGGGCCGGTGGACCCGACGATCGCGATGGTGCCGCGCTGGGCGGCGAAGGCCACGGCCTCTTCGCCGATGGTCGGTCCGCCGGCGAAGTCGAAGACGTGGTCGGCGCCGCGGCCGCCGGTGAGTTCCTTGACCCGTTCGACGCGGTCTTCGGCGGTGCCGTCGACCGGGATCGTCGCCGTCGCCCCGAAGCGTTCGGCGGTCTCCAGCCGGTCGGCGGGGCCGCCGATGGTGATCACGTCGCCCGCGCCGGAGATCCGCGCGACGGCGGTGGCGAACACGCCAAGGGCGCCGGCGCCCTGGACGACGACCGTCGCACCGGGACGGATGCCGCCGGAGCGGGAAACGGCCCGCAACACGGTTTTGCCCGCGCAGCCCGACATCGAGGCCCAAGTGTCCTTGACGTCGTCCGGCAGCAGAAGTTTGGCCGCGCCGGGCGTCACGTAGCAGTACCGGACGAGACCGCCGGTGGCGTACGGGAAGACGTCGGAACGCTGGAGGAAGCCGTACCCGCGCTTCTCGCAGGCGACCGGTTCGCGCAGGATCGTGCAGCCGTAACACTTTCCGCAGGTCGACTCGGACCAGCCGATGCGGTCGCCCTCGGCGATCTCCCGGCCGAGGGTGTCGGTGGTGCCCGGTCCGACAGCCACCACCTCGCCGACCATTTCGTGCCCCAGCACCATCGGGAGCATGCCGGGGAAGGTCATCTGGCCGGACCAGATGTGCACGTCGGTGCCGCACAACGTGGTGCAGGTGATCCGGACCAGCGCGGCGCCGGGTTCCGGCTCTTCCGGTAGCGGTAGTTCCCGCAAGGTGAGCGCGGAGCCGTGTTCGGTGAGCACCGCCGCTTCGGTTCTGTTGACCATCTTTTTAGTCTACAGTCGTAGGAGAAAAAGTCCAGATCCTGGAGGAAACCATGCCGTCGCAACGTATTCGCCCCGCTTCACTCGTGGTTCGCGGCGGTCCCGTGCTCACTCTCGACCCGGCGGGCACCGTAGTCCGGGCGATGGCCGTGCGTGACGGCCGGATCGTCGCCGTCGGTGACGTCGCCCTGGACCACATCGGCCCGGAGACCGGGGTGATCGAGCTGGCGGGAAGAACCGTCCTGCCCGGCATCAACGACGCCCACCTGCACGCGACCTGGCTGGGTGCCCGGTGGCCGGACACGCTCATCGGTGGTGCCGGGTTCACCGGAGGAGAAGAGAAGACGGTGCGGGACTCCGCCGAACGGCGGGCCGCGATCCTGCGTGCGGGCGAGCTGTGCGCGTCGCTCGGCATCACGAGCTACACCGAGCCCGGTCTGGGTCCGGGGGAGACGGGGTGCTTCGGCGCCGAGGTACTGGAGGAATACGCGGCTCTGGCGGCTGAAGGGCTCCTGCGCGCGAGGGTGACCGCGCTGCGGCTGTTCGGCCTGCTCGACGGCGCCAGCTCGCTGGCGGACTTCGAGCGCGGGCTGACGACACCGTCACCCGCCGCGGATCCGTTGTGGCTCACCGTGCCCGGCGTCAAGATCTTCGCCGACGGCATCCCGCCGATGCGGTCCGCGTGGACGCATCACTGTTATGCCGACGGTTCGCACGGTGCGTTGCTCGTCGACGGCGACGACGATCCGGGTCGCGCGGGCAATCTCGCCGCGATGATCCGCCTCGCCCACGACGCCGGGCAGGTGGTCGCCGTGCACGCCACGGGCGACCGCAGTATCGAAGCCGCCCTCGGGTCGCTTCGCCGCGGTGACCACCTGGTGCACGGGGACCTGGTGACGGCGGAACAGCTGGCGCGGATGGCTTCGGCGGGGGTCGGCCTGACCGTACAGCCCGCGATCGCGGTGGCGATGCGGGGGATGCTGGCGGACGCGCTCGGCGCCGAGGTCGGTACCCGAGCCTGGCCGCTGGCGGAGATACTGGACTCGGGTGTCCCGCTGACCTTGAGCAGTGACGCGCCGGTGGTCACCCCGGACTGGCGGGTGCACATCGTGGCGGCGGCCGGGATGCTGGAGGCGTCCGAAAAGGACTCCGCGCTGATGGATCGGCTGCTGCGCTGCTACACGGTCGCGGCCGCCGAGCAGGACGGTGGTGCGGAATGGAAGGGCTCATTGACCGTGGGCCGCGTCGCCGACTTCTGCGTGCTGTCGGCGAATCCGCTCGAGGTCGCGTTCGCGGACCTGCCGGACGTCGGTGTCGAACTCACCGTGTCCGGCGGCCGCGTCGTCTACTCAGGTGAGCAGTTGCCCGCCGTCGACCTGGAGGCTCACCCCGGTGAGATGGCCGGCGTCGGCGGAGGCGAGGAACAGGACTGACGGCACCACGTCGGCGACGGAAGCGATGGTTCCCAGCGGAATCCTCGCTTCCCAAGCCGCGCGGGCGGCGGTGTCCGAGGCGAAGCCCGCCGTCATCGGGGTCAGCACCGGGCCCGGTGCGACGGCGTTGACCCGGATGCCGTGCGGTGCCAGTTCGAGCGCGGCCGAGCGGGTGAGCGCTTCGACCGCGGCCTTGGTGGCCTCGTAATGGCCGAGTCCGGGGGTCGGCTGCCGGGCGCCGATGGAGGTGATGTTGACGATGGCACCCCGGGTCCCGGCCGTCAGCATGTGCGCGCCGACCGCGCGCGTCATCAGGAAGGTGCCGCGGAAGTTCACCCGCATGCACAGGTCGAAGACGCCGATGTCCAGTCCCACCAGGGGACCGCCGCCCCCGGCGAGGCCGGCGTTGTTGACCAGGACGTCCACCGCGCCGAACTGTTCGGTGATCAGCGCCAGGGCCGCGTCGACCGAACCCGGGTCGGAGATGTCGAGTTCGACGTGCTCCGCGCCGAGTTCCGCGGCCAGGTCGTGGGCCGCGCGCGCGTCGACGTCGGCGATGACCACGCGGTCGCCCGCGGACTGGAAGGCTTCGGCGACTCCGCGGCCGATGCCACTGGCGCCGCCGGTCACCACTACGAGTCTCTTGTTCATTCTACGATCGTAGACTAAAACTTGTTTCTGTTGCCAGAGAAAGGAAAACTCGTGCACGAGAAGCAGAACGGACTGGGCTTCGCCACTTCGGCGCTGAGCCTGGGCTCCTGGAACACCTGGGACCGCATGGAGTTCGACGACGCGGTGCGCCTGATCCGGCACGCGCTCGACGCTCGCGTCACGCTGTTCGACGTGGCCCACTACAACATGGGACCGCATTCCGAACAGTCGCGCACGGATCTGATCTTCGGCGAGGCCGTCCGCGCGGCCGGGATCAAGCGCGACGAGTACCAGCTGTGCGGGAAACTCTGGCTCTGGGACTACCCGAACACCGGTTTCGCCGAGCAGCTCACGACTTCGTTCGACCGCGTCGGCGTCGACCACATGGAAGCCGTCGTCGTCGGCGACTACTTCGAGCGGCCGGACATCCCGCGGATCGTCACCGAGGTGGCCGAACAGATCCGGCTCGGGCGCTTCGATGTCTGGGGAATCAACAACTGGCGCGCTTCGGATCTCGACCTGGCACTGGACTTCGCCGCTGCCGAAGGGCTTCCGGCGCCGGCTTTCGCTCAGCTGAAGTACAGCGTCGCGCGGCGTTCCATGGCGGAAGGTCCCTTCTACGGCCCGCATTTCGAGGCCGGCCGGCTGACCTTGCAGGCGTCGGACGTGTTCGAGGGCGGGGTGCTGCTCGGCAAGACCCCGGAACGGAAGATCGGCGCGGACATGGGCGGGATCCGGGAGTCGATCCGGGACGCCGCCTCGCGTGTCGCCGCCGTGGCAGGGGACTTCGGGGTGAGTACTTCGCAGCTGTCCCTGGCGTTTTGTCTCGCGTACGGGCCGGTGGCGAACGTGCTGTTCGGGGTGAGCCGGATGGCTCAGCTGGAGGACAACCTGGGCGCTGTCGCGCTGGCCGCTTCTCGCGGTGCGGAGGTTCGGGCGGCTCTGGAGGATCTCTGGCTTGACCGCTCGGTCGCCGCAGATGGGACCTTCTGACCGTACCGGGAATGCTATGAAAGGTCCTTTCCTTGCAAAATTTGCAAGGAAAGGACCTTTCATAGCGCGCGTCGGGGCGAGTCTTTACTTGAGGAACTCCAGCACCGCGGCCTTGAACTCCGCACTCCGCAGCGCTCCACCGTGATCCCCTGGCACCCGCACGAGATCCGCGCCGGGAACCAGCTCCACGAGCGTCTCGATGCCCTGGCTCACCGGATCGTCCACCCCCGCCACGAACCGGGTGGGCACCGCGACCGCACCGGCCACGGGCGCGAAAGGCTCCTCGCGCAGATCCTCGATGCACCGCGCGAGCGCGGCCGGATTCCGTCCCGGCGCGGTGATCATGTGCGCGATCATCCCCGTCAGCGGATCCGACGGTGCCTTGCCGCCGTCGGCGAACGCCAGCGCGGCCGCGACATCGACGGCGCCGAAGGGTTCGAACGGGCTCACCCCCGCCAGCACGAGCCGCCGGACCGGGGCCTGCGCGGGCAGTTCCCAGGACAGCCGGGCGCCCAGCGAGTACCCGACGACGTCCACTTCGGACAGACCGGCGACGAGGCGTGACAGTTCGCCGGTGATCGCGACAGCACCCAGCGAGCCCGAGGGGGCCGGGCTGGAACCGTGCGCGGGCAGATCGGGTACGAGCACCTCACGGCCCGCGGCGGTGAGCGCGGCGGGCCACCCCGTGGTGATCCAGTCGGTGTGCCCGTCGGAGGCGAATCCGTGCACCAGCAGCACAGGCGGTCCCGAAACGGTCTCGGGAGCGAATCGGCGCACGGCCAGAGAAGTAGTGGCAGACAACGGAATCCTTTCTCAGGTGCCGGAGGGCCGGCGGGTGCGCAGACGCTGCATCTCGCTCAGCGTCCGCGCGCGGGCGTCGACGGCGATCCGCAGCGACGATCCGATGAGGTTCAGCAGGAACACGCACACCATGATCGTCACGCCGGGCGCGATCACCAGCCAGGGCGCCTGCACCAGGTACGACCGGCCTTCGGCGATCATGTTGCCCCAGGTCGGGGTCGGGGGAGCGATGCCGAGACCGAGGAAGCTCATCGCGCCGTCGACCAGCATCGCCGCCGCGGACAGGATCACCACCTGCACCAGCGCCAGCGGCAGCACGTTCGGGAACACGTGCACGACGAGGATCTTCCACTTGCTCATCCCCGAGACCCTCGCCGCGCCGATGTAGGCCCGGCCGGCGATGCCGAGCACGCGGCTGCGGATGACGCGGGCGGTGAACGGCGTGAAGATCACCGTCAGCGCGATCAGCTCGGTCCAGATGCTCGCGCCGAGCGAGATCGCCAGCGCCATCGCGAGGATGATCGCCGGGAACGACATCCAGGCGTCCATCACCCGCATCAGCACCGCGTCGGCCGCCCGGAAGAACCCGCTGATCAGCCCGATCACCAGGCCGGTGAAGGCCGCGCACAGGGTGATCAGGGCGGACAGCCCGAGCGACGCCCGCCCACCGGAGACCAGTCTGGCCAGCACGTCACGACCGAACGAGTCGGTGCCGAGGAGATGCGCGCCCGAAGGCGGCAGCAGCCGGTTGACCGGGTCGGTCGCGCTGACACTCGGCAGGAAGAACGGCAGCACGATCACCGTCAGGACGATCAGCGCCAGCACAGCCGTGCTGATCACCAGCAGCCGGTTGCGCCGGAACACCTTCGCCGCGCGACCGGCAGGGGGTTTCTCCCGCACCGAAGACGTCCTTTCCACCAGTGCCACGCTCACGAGACACGCACCTTCGGGTCGAGCAGCGCGTACGACAGGTCCACCAGCAGGTTGACCAGCACGAACAGCACCGCGACGAACAGCGTCACACCCTGGATCAGCGGGAAGTCGCGAGTGGACACCGCGCCCATCAGCAGATGGCCCAGCCCGGGTACGACGAAGATGGACTCGATGATCACGATCCCGCCGACCAGCATGGCGAAGTTGCTGCCGAGCTGGGTGATCAGCGGCATCAGCGCGTTCGGCAGGACATGCTTCGTCATGACCTGCCGCTCGGACAGCCCCTTGACCCGCGCGGTGCGCAGGTACGCCAGCGGCAGCTCACCGAGCAGGCTTTCGCGCAGGGTGAGCACGAACAACGCGGTCTGCCCGATGACCAGCACGGTCAGCGGCAGCACCAGCGCGGGTACCGCCGTCGCCGGGGCGGTGAACAGGTTCTCGTAGCCGCTGGAGGGGAACCAGCGCAGCGTCACCGAGAACAGCAGCACGAGCATCAGCGAGATCCAGAAGTCCGGCATCGCCATGCCGAGCGCGGACAGCCGGTCCAGCGCGCGGGCCACCGGATTGCGCGGCGACACCGCCTGCCAGGAGGTGATCGCCACCGAGAGGAAGAAACTGATCACCGTCGACAGCACGGCCAGGGTCAGCGTCGGCAGGATGTGGTCGGCGACCACGCCGAGCACCGGCGCGTGATAGGTGATCGACGTGCCGAAGTCGCCTTGCAGCACGTTCCCGGCCCAGCTGAGGTACTGCTCCCACAAGGGCCCGTTCAGCCCCATGCTCTCCCGCAGGGCGTCCACATCGGACGGTCGCGCGGTCGGGCCGAGGATGGCCTGCGCCGGGTCGCCGGGGATCAGCCGGATGACGAAGAACATCATCGTCCCGACGATCACCAGGATGATCACCAGATCGCGCAGCCTGCGCAGCAGCAGACCGGTCATGACGCCAGCCAGGTGTTCCAGAAGACGCGGTAGAAGTCGCCGTAGCCCTTGAGCTTGGGGGAGTAGGCCGCGTAGAGCCTGGACTGGCTCAGGGTGATCACCGACAGCTGCTTCCAGGTGAACGCCTGCAGCTTGTCCACGACCGCCTTCGCCTGCTCAGGCGTCGTCGAGGCGTTGAACTCGGCCATGAGGCCGTCCAGTTCGGGCGAGGTCGAACCGTTCAGCGTGCCCAGGGTGAGCGCGGGCATCTGCGCGGGCGAGGTCAGCGCCGAGTCGAAGAACAACGTGGTGATGTCCCAGCCGCCCGGTTCCTTGGTCAGCGTGCCGAGCATGGTCGCGAAGTCGAAGGTGTCGATCTTGGTGTTGATGCCGATCTTCGACAGGCTGTCCTGGATCAGCACGGCCCACTTGCCGAACTCCGGGTACGAGTTCGTGGTGACGATGCGGATCGTCGCGCCGGCGGTGATCCCGGCTTCGGCCAGCAGCTGCTTGGCCTTCTCGGGGTCGTGCTTCTTGTAGACCTCTTCGCCCGCGGTGGAATAGAACTGCTTGTTGTCGGGCGAGGCGAAGGCGCCGGTCTCGAGCGTGAGGTCCTTGCTGCCGCCGGTGGCCGCGTTGATCGCGGGCTTGTCCAGCAACAGGTTCAGCGCCTCGCGGGCCCGGGGGTCGGCGAACTTCGAACCGGTGTTGAAGTTCGGGATCACCACGTTGTCGTTGCCGCCGGGCAGGTTGTGCACGACCACGGCGGGGTTGTTCCGCAGGGTCTCGTACTGGTCGTTCGTGGGCATGATGTGGTCCCACTGCCCGGTCTGCAGGCCGTTGATCAGCGCGTCCTGGTCGGAGACCACCTTGTAGGTCACGGTGTCCAGGTACGAGTGCTTGGCACCGGCCTGCCCGCCCCAGTCCTCTTCGGACCGGGACTTGTAGCCGGAGTACCGCTCCAGCACCAGTTCACGGCCGATGTCCCAGCTCTTCAGCTTGTACGGCCCGGTCCCGATCGCCTTGTCCTGGGCGAAACCGGTCGGCGCGACACCGGTGAGGTTCTTCGCCTCGTAGATCTCCGTGCCCGCGCCGGCGAGTTCGTTGATCAGCGGGTAGCGCGGCTGCTTGAGCTTGATGGTCACCGTCGCCGGGTCGGCCGGGCTGATCGCCTCGATGTCCGGGGTGACCAGCTGGCCGGTGCGGTGTACCTGCTGCCACCGCTTCAGGCTCGCCACGACGTCCTCCGACGTCAGTGGGTTGCCGTCGTGGAAGGTGATGCCCTGGCGCAGCTTGAAGGTGTAGGTGAGCCTGTCCGGGCTGGTGGTGAAGTCCTCGACCAGCATGGGCCGGGCGGTGAAGCCCTTGTCCACCTCGAACAGCTTCTCGTACATCATGTTGCCGATGTGCGCGGTCACCTGGCCGGGGTTCGCGACCATGTCGAGGGACTGCGGGTCGGTGGGCACGGCGACGTTGAGGTTGCCGCCGGGCTTCGGGGGCCCGTCCGCGGCGCCACCGCCGGCCTGCCCTCCCATACACGAGCTGAGCAGCAGGACGGTCGCCAAGCCGAGGGCGGCCGAGGTCAGGGTTCGTCTCATGGGTTCCGCACTCCAATTTCGGGGTTCGCCGCGAGGAGGCGGCGGGTGTACTCGTGCCGGGCGCGGAGCCGGATCTCGTCCGGGTCGCCGATTTCGATCAGTTCGCCCTGGTACATGACGCCGACGCGGTCGGCGACCGAGAGCACCAGGCTGAGGTTGTGCGTGATGAACAGGAAGCTGAGCGCGCGGGTGCGCCTCAGTTCGAGCAGCAGGTTCATCACCTGGCCCTGCACCGAGACGTCGAGCGCGGAAGTGGGCTCGTCGGCGACGATGAGGTCCGGTTCGGCGGCGATCGCGCGCGCGATCGAGACCCGCTGCCGCTGTCCGCCGGAGAGTTGCGACGGCAGTTTCTTCGCGGTGTCCGAAGGGAGACCGACCTCGTCGATCAGCTCGGTGACCCGGCGGTCCAGTTCGGCGCCGCGGAGGCCGGTGAGCTCCCGCAGGGGCTCGGCGATGATCCGGGCGGCGGTGTGCCGGGGATCGAGCGAACTCTGCGGATCCTGGAAGATGAGCTGCGCGCGACGACGGAACGCGCGCTCGTCCCCGTCGAGCCCGGACGGCGTGCACCGGTGCTCACCGAAGACGATGGTGCCCCCGGTGGGCGGTTCCAGCGCGCTCACCAGGCGGCCGAGCGTGGTCTTGCCCGAACCGGATTCCCCGACCAGGCCGAAGAACTCACCGGGCGCGATCTCCAGCGAGACGTCCTTGACCGCGTGCACCTCGGAGTCGCGGTTCAGCGAGAACCGGCCACGGCGTCCGTACACTTTGGACACCGAGTCGATGACGAGCGCGGTGCCCTCGCCGGCGTCGTCCGCTTTGGCGCGGTTCAGCGTCCTGGTCTCGGTCGCGACCGCCGAGTCGCCGTTCATCGCGGCTTCGAGCAGGGCTTCGGAGATGGTGGGGAAGCCGTCGCGCCTGCTCACCCCGAGCTTCGGGACACAGTCGAGCAGCGCCTTGGTGTACGGATGCTTCGGCGCGTACAGAATGTCCTCTTTGGACCCGAGTTCGACCAGTTCGCCGCGGTACATCACCGCGATCCGGTCCGCCACCTGCGCGGCCACGCCCATGTCGTGCGTGATGAAGACGCACGCGGTGCCGTGGTCGCGGCGGACGCGGTCGAACAGGGTGAGGATCTCCGCCTGCGTGGTCACGTCCAAGGCCGTGGTCGGCTCGTCGGCGATCAGCAGGCTCGGGTCGGCCATCAGCGCCAGCGCGATCATCACGCGCTGCTGCATCCCGCCCGACATCTGGTGCGGGTACAGGGAAAGCACGCGGTCGGTGTCGATGAGACCGACCTCCTTCAACAGGCCGCGAGCCTTCGCGTCGGCCTCGCGATGCAACGGCGTGCCCTTGCGCGCGGCTTGGCGCGGCAGGGAACCGGGCTTGCGATAGGCCTCGATCAGTTGCTTGCCGACCCGTTGACTCGGGTTGAGTGAGTCCAGCGCCTCCTGAAAGATCATCCCGATCCGCGGGCCGCGGTAGGCGCGCATCTCGTCGGCGGACAGGCGCGTGAGGTCCACGCCGTCGACGGTGATCTCACCGCGGGTGAACACCGGCGCGACGAACTCCAGCAACCGGATGATCGACAAGGCCGTCACCGTTTTACCGCTGCCGGATTCGCCGACCACGCAGAGTGTCCGGCCTTGTTCGAGGTCGAACGAAAGTTCGCGCACCAGTTCGCGTTCGGTTTCATCGGCGATGACGCCGACGGTCAGTTCTCGTAATTCGAGCAGGGTCATGAATCCCCTTTCCCGTGCCCGCCCGAAGCGGACCGCACTGCCGGGGAACGGGCCTCCGGCGGGGGTAGTTCTACGCATGTTGACACTGGGCGGGTGCGCTGTCAATGGGTATATTCTACGAATGTAGGAAGTTGATATCCGGCAGGTTTTTCCTGGTGGTGGGCGAAAACTTGCACTGGATTCTTTTGTCTACGTCTGTAGACTATCGGCCGAAACGAGCTTAAGGAGGGCACCCGTGAGCGGGTCGACCAAGACTGCCGGTCCCGAGCGGATCGTGGACATCGCCGTGGGCTACATGGCGGCCAAGCAACTCTTCGCGGCAAGCCGGATCGGCCTGTTCGCAGCACTCGCCGACGGGCCGCTGACGGCCGCGGAACTGGCGGAGAAGACCGGTAAACCGGAGAAGATCACCCGGATCCTCGGTGACGCCATGTCATCACTCGGCCTGCTGTCCCGTGTGGACGGAAGTTACGAACTGGCCGCCGACGCGGCGGAATATCTCGGCGGCGGGGACCTGGACCTGGCGCCGTTCCTGACGTTCCTGGACTCGATCAGCTACCCCCATTGGTTGCAGTTCGGCCACACCGCCGACACCGGCGAACCCGGCAAACTGGAGATGGACGACGCGCGCTGGGGCACGTTCATGTCCGGCGTGATGACGTATAACGCCCTGCACGCCAAGATGCTGGCCGGCGCGTTCGATTTCGGCTCCCATCGAAAGCTTCTCGACCTCGGTGGGCTTTCGAGCGCGTTCGCGGTCGAAGCCATGAAGGCCAACGAAGAACTGCACACGACGTTCGTCTTCGACCCGGGCTTCACCGAGTCGGTCACCACGGCGGCGGCCTTGGCGGGGCTCGCCGACAGGGCGACCGTCGTCGGGGCGGAGACGCCGACCGCGCGTCCCGAAGGCGAGTTCGACCTGGTGATGGTCAACCACGTCGTCCACCGCTTCGACGCGAAGCAGAACGCGGAGATCCTCCGCAACGCCCGTGCGGCCGCGTCATCCGGGGCCACCCTGCTGCTGCTCGACTTCTTCCTCGACGAAGACGCGGTCCAGCGGCCGATCGACGCGCTGCACGCGGGGGAGTACCTGGTGATCGACGGGACGGTCGTCTACCCGGAGGCCGAGGTCCGGGAATGGCTGACCGACGCGGGCTGGCGGGTCACCGACCGGCTCGCGCTGCCGGGCAGCCCGCGGGTGCTCGTCGCGGAAGCGGTGTGACGGTGACCCTCGATCCCGCGGTCAAGGAGCTCCTGGCCCGCAGCGCTCCGGCGGAGGCCCCTGCCGGACCGCTGACGGCCCCTGAGTTGCGAGTCGCTTTCGCCGCTTCGTGGCGACGACCCGACACTGTCGAAGAGGTCGCCTCCGTCACCGACCACGTCCTGCCGACCGGTGTCCGCGTGCGGATCTACCTGCCCGACGTCGCCACACCGGTGCCGGCGTTCGTCTGGATCCACGGCGGCGGCTGGACGATCGGCTCGATCGACGAGAACGAGGTCGCGTCGCGGGCGGTGTGCAACGCGGCCGGGGTCGCCGTCGTCGCGGTGGACTACCGGCTCGCGCCGGAGAACCCGTACCCGGCGGCCCCGGTCGACTGCTACACCGTCGTCGAATGGCTGGCAGCGGGTGGCGCCGGGGACGCGGTCGACGCGGGGCGGATCGCGATCGGCGGGGAGAGCGCCGGTGGCAACCTGTCGACGGTGGTCTCGATGATGTCCCGTGACCGGAGCGGCCCGCCGCTGGCCGCGCAGGTGCTGATCTGCCCGGTCTACGGGCACCCGGACGACGGCTTCCGGTCTTACGCGGACTTCGCCGAGGGGTTCGGGATGACCGCCGGGGCGATGCGGTTCTTCTTCGAGCAGTACGTGTCGGACCCTGCGCAGCTGAACGATCCGTACCTGCTGCCGCTGCGCGCCGACGACCTGACCGGGCTCCCGCCCGCGCTGGTGCTGACGGCCGAGTACGACGTCCTGCGGGACGAAGGGGAGGAGTTCGCGCGGCGCCTGACCGACGCCGGGACCCGGGTCGAGATGACGCGGTACTCGGGGCAGATCCACGGGTTCTACGGGCTGTACACGGACCTGCCCGCCTCGCCGCGCTCGCACAAGCACGTGGCGAGCTTCCTGACGCGGATCTTCGACCGCCGCGTTTAGTCCTCTGAATGCGGCTTGGTCCGCACGACGACCAGCGTCATGAAAGCCCCTTTCAGGACGAAAAGTGTCCTGAAAGGGGCTTTCATGACATCCGGGAAGGCGTCAGGGGTGGGAAAGGCGCGCGAAGAGCGACTCAAGGTGCTGCCGCTGCAAAGCGATCGTCGAGAACTCCCCGGCGACCAGGCTCATCACGTTCGCCCCGGCGTTGATCAGCACGATCTCGTCGACCAGCTGCTCGTCGGGGGTCTCGGTGACGATGTCGCCGTCCTCCCGGCCCTCGGTGAGATACCGGTGCAGCAGGCCCCGCCATGAACGGATGTGTTCGAGGTACTTGTCCTGCAGCTTCGGATTGGTCAGCGAAAGCTGCCAGAAGGTGAGCAGGACACGCCCCGCGGCGATGCGGTCCCCGTCGATCGGCATCGACGACACGCACAGCTCGCGAAGCGCTGTCAGGCCCCGTAGTTCGTCCAGCTCCACGTACTCGCGCATCATGCCGAGCGCGCGTTCGTAGGTGGCCTGGATGATGTCTTCCTTGCTCGGGAAGTACAGCTTGAGCGCACCGTTGGCGAAGCCCGCCGCCGCCGCGATCTCGCGCATGGTGGCGGCCTCGATCCCGCCCTGGGTGATCAAATCCCAGGTGACGTCGACGATGTGACTGCGCCGCTCGTCGTGGTCGATGATCTTCGGCATCGGCAGACCTCCCGCACTGGTTCTTCTACCAGTGTAGGAGATCAGGCGCGGTGATACACGCGGTGCCCGGCGAACCACGTTTGCGTCACCTTTGTCTTGACGAGCGCGGACGGATCGGTTTTGAACGGATCGCGGTCCAGGACGACGAAATCGGCCGACTTCCCGGGCACCAGCGAGCCCGTGACGTCGCCCAGCCCCATCGCACGGGCGGCGGCGAGCGTGAAGACCTCGACGGCCTCGGCCAGGGTGATCGCCTGCTCCTGCCAGAGCGCCCCGGGGAACGTGCCCGTCGGGTCCTGCCGGGTGACAAGGCCGTGGATGCCCTCCCACGCGTTCGGGGACTCACTGACCGGCCAGTCGGAACCGCCCGCGACCAGCGCGCCTTCGTCCAGCAGTGACCGGTTCGGCTGCATCCGCCCGGCCCGCTCGCCCGGCAGCACCTCGGCGATGGCCGCCGGGATGACCCCGGGGACCCACAGGAACGGCGAGATGTCCGCGGCGACACCCAGGGAGGCGAAACGCGGGAGGTCGTCGGGGTGGACGAACTGGCCGTGCGCGACCTGGAACCGTGCTTCGGTGAACCCCTCACCGCGGACCTTTTCGACGGCGTCCAGCGTCGCGCGCACCGACGCGTCCCCGGTGCAGTGCACCTTGGCCGAGAGCCCCGCCGCGGCCGCGGTGCGCAGCCAGCCCGCGAGTTCGTCGCCCGGCATGGTGGTGGCGCCGTGGTGACAGGCGCCGTGCGCGGCGTCCGGCAGGTACGGCTCCAGGAAGGCGGCGGTGCGCGTCGGCGGCACGCCGTCGAGGAAGATCTTCACGAAGTCCGGCCGGTGGTGCTCGCTGCGGTACTGCCCGGCGACCTCCAGCAGCGGCGCGCCGATCGGGTCGAAGCCGAAGATCGGGTCGTTGATCAGCAGCGACGACACGACCCACGCGTGCAGTTCACCCGCGTCGTCGAGCGACTTCAGCGCGCCCAGGATGTCCGCGGAGACGCCGGCGTCCTGGAACGCGGTGACCCCGTACGAATGCAGCGTGCCGATACCGTGCCGCGACGCCGCGACGTGCTGCTCGGCGGTGAGCGTCCGTGTCTCGCTGAGCGCCCGCTCGACGGCGACACCGGCGGCCTCGAGCAGGACGCCGACAGGCTCGCCGGTCGCGGGGTCGCGGACGATCTCACCGCCCGTCGGATCGGGCGTCGTGTCCGTGACGCCCGCCAGTTCCAGGGCCCGGCTGCTGACCCAGCGGTTGTGCCTGCTGTCGTCCGAAAGCATGACCGGACGTCCGCCGGCGGCCTCGTCGAGCGCGTGCCGGGCCGAAGATTTCGAAAGGGTGCTGACCAGAGTGGACGCCCAGGCGCCCCCGACCACCCATTCGTCCGGTCCGAGGTTCGCGGCCCGCGAGCGGACCGCCGCGAGGATGTCGTCCAAGCCCGCGTCGAGGCCGAAGTTCAGCTCGAACAGGGCCGCGCGCCCGGCGAGGGCGTGGTGGTTGTGCACATCGACCAGGCCGGGCATCACGAACGCGCCGTCGAGGTCGACGACCTCGGTGTTCGGCCCGCGTTCGATGTCCTCCAGGGACAGCACCCGGCCGTCCTTGATCGCCAGTGACGACGCCCAGGGCCGGGCACCATCCACTGTGTACACCGTGGCGTTGGTGAGGATGAGGTCGGCGGTCAAGGCTCAGCTCCCGGCGGGGTCGTAAGCCTCGGGGTGCACGGTGGTGCTCAGCAGCTTGCCGTGCGCGCCGAAGGTGAAGTGGGTCGGAGTGCTCCCGGTGGCGTCCAGTCCGAAAAGGACACCGTGCGAGCGCAGCCGTTTGGCGTCACGGTGGTCGGCGACGGTCACGGAAGCGCACGGGATCACCTTCTCCCGCCAGGCGAAGACGTAGATGCCCGGCCGCAGCTCGTAGACCGAGTTCTCGTCGGTGTCCGCGAGTCCCCTCTCCGGTCCGGCCAGGCACTGCCAGGTGTACCAGTGCGGGCTGAGGTACACGTGCTCGTAGGCGTGTTCGGTGCTGTACACCCACAGCACCCGGCGCCCGACCAGCGACGTGGTCGGGGCCAGTGACTCGCCGCTGGGCTCGATCCCCCCGATCGTGGCGGCAACGAACTGCTGCGTGACCCGCGGCGAGGTGTCACCGATCTTGCTCAGCACGAGCAGCGCGCGGCCGCGGCGCAGGTCGAGCAGGAGGGTGAATGCCTCTTCCTGCCGGGCCTGCGGGTGGAACTGGACGTAGTACAGGTCGTCGTCGACCAGGAACGTCTCGCAGCGGTCGGTGCCGGTGCCGTGGTAGGTCCATTCGATCCGGGTGCCGGAGAAGCCCGCGGTGAACGTGGTGCCGTCTTCGCAGGCGAGTTCGAAGGTGCGGCCGTGCAGGTCGCCGACCGTGGGGGCCTTGTTCGCGTCGAAACCGGGGGCGAGGCCGTCCAGCGGCAGCCAGGTGGACGTGTCGGACAGGGTCAGTTCGGGCATCGCAGGAGTCCTAGTGATCGTGGGCGGAACAGTGATCGTCGGCAGCGCCGGAAGGCAGGTCGAGGGCCGGGTTTCGGTCCAGGAAGCCATACGGGCGCAAGGAGAAACCGGAGTAGTCGACCGGCATGACCGGCCAGTCCTCCGGGCGCGGGATGTGGGTCGGGCCGAACACATGCCACAGCACGAGATCGGTGTCGGTGAGGTCCCGGTCGGCGGCGGTCCAGGCGGGCAGGCCCGCCCCGCCCGGATGCGCGTTCGGCCGGTCGCCCGCCGGGAAGCGTTCGTCGGCGCGGTACGGCGTCGCCCACAGGTGCCGGGTGGCGAACGTCGCCCGCTGGTGGACGGTCGATTCCGGCTGTGCCATCAGGGTCGCGGACGGCCGGGGGACCAGCTGGTACGCCGTGGGCGTGCCGAGCCGGTTGGTCCGCTCCGCGCTGCGGATCTCCCAGACGCGCGCCTTGGCCGGATCCGCGTGCCGCCGCGCTTCCAGCTCGGTCCGCAGCGGGGTTTCCTTCCAGGTGAAAGCGTTCCCGTACGGGTTCTGTTCACCCATCGGCACGCGTTCGACGTCGACCTCGACGAGCGAGTTGCGTTCGCCGTCGATCGCCACGTCCAGCCGCGCGCAGAACAGGTGCTGGTGCACCGGGGCGAACAGGCCGGGCGCGATCTCGTTGGCGTGCGGGTGTTTCGTGCCCGCGGGCGCGGCGCCGGCGAACACGATTCCGGTGGCCTTCGCCTCCAGCTCCACGGTGCCGTCGAGGTAGAGGTACCAGAAGAAGCCGTAGTCGTAGTTGCCGATGGTGGAGATCGACGAGATCACCAGCCGTCGCGACCGGCGGACCTCGGCGCGACCGTCGAGATCCGTGTGCTTCCACAGGATCCCGTAGTCCTCCTCGTGCATGCAGATCGCGCGCGGGATCTCGACCGGGTGGCCGTGGTCGTCGGCGACGAACCCGGGGAAGTAGTGGATGACGCCGAGACAGTCGCAGCCCAGCCGCAGGTCGTTGCCGTTCTTCCCGAGCAGGTACTCGCCCGCGTCGAAGTAGCTGATCCAGAACCGGCCGGGCGCGGTGTCCCCGTACGGCACCACCATCTCCGGTACCGACGCACGGTGCAGCACCGACCGGTCCTGGAAGCTGACCTGGTGCAGCGTCAGTCCTTCGCGGGCGTTGAAGCCGACGCGGAGTTTCCAGCCTTCCCAGGTGACCTCGTTGCCGTCGACGGTGAAACTCGGCCCCTCGGGCTGAGTGATCTCGATCGGCTTGAGCGTGGTCCGGGCCGGCACGTCGCCGTAGCGGCCGTGTTCCGGCGGGACGGGCACGTCGCCCTCGTCCTCGACCCGCAGCACCCGCTTCCCGGTCAGGTTGATGTGCACGATCAGGCCCTCGACCGGATGCGCCCACGGGCTGTCGGACTCGTCGTCGCGCAGGAACGTCAGCGAGCGGATGACGCGGCCGGTCTCGTCGGGGCGACCGAAGAAACCGGGCGCCAGGGGAGCGCAGAAGGCGTGCTCGATCCGGTCGGAGAGCCCGCGCCGCTCCATCGCGGCCCGCCATTCCGGCGACGCCTTGGTGATCGACGCGGCGAGGTCGTACTCCTCGAACAGGTACGCGGGCTGGCCGTCGCCGCAGTCCACGGTGGAGACCACTTCGCGTTTCGCCAGCGAAACGACCACGTCGCGAGCGTGCCCGGTCGCGGTGTCCAGCAGCGTGTACTGGATGCGGCGGTCTGGAGCGGCGTCGCCCTTTTCCGGCTCGACCGGCAGGACCGACGGGAACCGCGTGGTGGCGGTCAACTGGCCCTCGTCGGCCAGGATCGCCCGGCCTGCGGTGAGTTCGTCGGCTGTCAACGGGTCGAGCGGATGCGGCCTGGTCATGCTTCGCAGTCTTGCCTCTTCGCCCCCGGGTGAAAAGACCGCGAGGCCGTCATGCCGCTTTCGACAAGAAGGATGCACTGACGGCCAACCCCCGCGAAAGGTCCGGACCGCAGGATGGCGCCATGGGACTGGAGCTCGCGGGCAAGGCCGTGCTGGTGACCGGCGCGGCGTCCGGTATCGGCCTTGCCTGCGTCCAGGCGTTCCTTGCCGAGGGCGCGCGGGTCGGCGCCCTCGACCGGGCACCCGTGCCCACCCTCGCGGACGGCCTCTTGGCCGTGCACGCCGACGTGACCGATGAGCCGTCGGTGGCGGCCGCTGTCGACGCGGTGGCCGGCCGGTTCGGCGGGCTCGACGTCGTCGTCGGCTGCGCCGGGATTTCCGGCCCGGTGGGGACACCGGTCACCGAAACCTCGGCGGAGGACTTCGCCGCGCTCATGGCGGTCAACGTCACCGGCCAGTTCCTGCTGGTCAAACACGCCGCGCCGTGGCTCACCGCGTCGAACGGCTCGGTCGTGCTGCTGGCCAGCGACTCGGCGTTCACCAGCGCGCCCGGCATGGTGCCCTACTGCGCTTCGAAAGGTGCCGTGGTCGCGATGACCAGGGCGCTCGCGGTCGATCTCCCCGGCGTCCGGGTGAACTGTGTCTGCCCGTCGGTGGTCGACACCCCGATGGCGCGCGGTGATCTCGGCGAGGTGCTCGACGATCCCGCGTTCCCGGTGCAGGCTCCTGACGAAGTCGCCTGGCAGGTGCTCCATCTCGCGTCCGCGCGTTCGCGGGCGGTCAACGGCCAGGCCGTGCTCGCCGACTTCGGCGTCTCGGCCCGCTCCGGTTTTCCCGCTTAGAAAGGACTCCGCAAGTGAAGAAGGTTGTCGCGATCACGGGTGGCGGTACCGGTATCGGTGCCGCGGTCGCCCGCCGGTACGCCGACGAGGGCGCCCAGGTGGTGGTGCTCGGACGGCGGCTCGAACCGCTGGAGAAGGTGGCCGCCGAAACCGGCGCGCACGTCATCGCGTGCGACGCCAGCGATCGCGAAGCCGCCGAGAGCGCGGCGGCGGAGATCGTCGGCAAGTTCGGCAGGATCGACGTCGTGGTGGCCAACGCCGGCGGGCACGGCCTGTCTTCGGTGGTCGACACCGGCGACGAGGAATGGGAACTGGCGCTGCGCTCGAACCTGTCCAGCGCCTTCGTGTTCTGCCGGGCCACGCTGCCCTCGCTGGTCGAATCCGGCGGTCAGGTGGTCATCGTGTCTTCGCTGGCCGGGCTGTTCGCCGGGCCGAACGTCGCCGGCTACACCGTCGCCAAGCACGCGCTGATCGGGCTGACCCGCTCGATCGCCCGCGACTACGGGCCGAAGGGCGTCCGCGCGAACGCGGTCTGCCCCGGCTGGGTGCGTACTCCGATGGCGGACGGCGAGATGGACCAGTTCGCCGAGGCCGCGGGCTTCGACGGCGGCCACGCCGAGGGATACCGCCGCGTCACCGCCGAGGTCCCGCTGCGCCGTCCCGCCGAGCCGGAGGAGATCGCGTCGATCGTGCGGTTCCTGGGGTCTTCGGAGTCGTCGTACATCACCGGTGCGGTGATCGTGGCGGACGGCGGCGCGCACGCCGTCGACTTGCCGACGCTGGCTTTCGAGCGGGCGGGCATGGGTTCCTAGCGCGAGCTGACCTGGTTTGGCGGCGGGGGTCGTGAGTGGTAAGGAGCGTTCTAACGCTCCTTACCACTCAGGCGAGCGCGAGGTGTCGCTGAGGGTGACGGGTGTGTGGAAATAGGGACACTCAACGTCCCTATTTCCACACACCCCTTCTATCCGGCCGTCGTGACGGGCCGGTCACGCGGAACTGTGTGGATTTCCGATCATCTGACGCACCAAAATCCACACAGTCGGTGGCCACGCGCATGGAGTCAGTCGCACGCCTCCACCGACGTTGTGAAGGCCTCCTTCCCTACCTTGAGAGTAGGGAAGGAGGCCTTCACGGACTTGCGGCGCGTCAGGACTCGCCGAGGTAGGCCGAGTGCAGCGTGCCGGGGGAGTCCAGCAGGTCCTGAGCGGAACCCGCATAGGTGACCCGCCCCGAAGAGACCACCAGAGCATCGCTCGCCACCCCGAGGGCGAGGTGCGTGAACTGCTCGACCAGCAGGATCGCCGCCCCCTCCTCGGCGAACCGCGTCACCATCGGCAGCAGTCGCGTGAACACCACCGGCGCGAGCCCCAGCGACATCTCGTCGATCAGCAGGAACGACGGCCGCGCGGCGAAGGCGCGGGCCAGCACCACCATCTGCTGTTCGCCCCCGCTGAGCAGTGCCGCCGGCGAATCGCGGCGCTTCTCCAGCTCGGGGAAAAGCTCGAACAGTTCGTCGGCCCGCGCGCGGGTGCGCGCGGTCAGCATCAGGTTCTCCAGCACGGTCAGCCCGCCGAACACCGCGCGACCCTGCTCGATATGCGCCAGACCCCGCCGGGCACGGGAGACCCGCGAGTGCTTCGTGATCTCGTCCGGTCCGATGTGGACGGTCCCCGACGCGGCCGGCACCACGCCGGAGACGGCTTCGAGCAGGCTGGTCTTCCCGGCGCCGTTGGGGCCGACGAGCGCGGTGATCCGGCCCGGTTCCAGCGTCAGGTCGACGCCGGAGATCACCGGCCCGGCACCGCGGGTGACCGTCAGCCCCGCTATCCGCAACGCGTTCACAGCATCTCCGTTTCACCCATGTACGCCTTGAGCACGGCCGGATCCGCGAGCACCTCGGCCTGCGGGCCGGAGGCCAGCACACCGCCGAAGTCGAGGACGGTGATCGTGTCGCAGACCGAGCGAACCAGGTCGAGGTCGTGCTCGATGAGCAGCACGGACACCCCGAACCGCGCGGGGACCTGCCGCAGCCGTTCCCCGAACGCGACGTGCTCTTCGTGCGGAAGCCCGGCGGCCGGCTCGTCGAGCAGCAGGACCCGCGGCCGGGCCAGCAGATGCCCGACGACCTCGACCAGCCTGCGCGCGCCGACGTCCACTTGCGACAGTGGGGTGCGGGCGGCGGGACAGCCGAAGAAGTCCAAGGCCTCGCCGATCTCGTCGGCGGTGAGCCGGCGCCGGGCGAGGAACTTGAGATACGCACCGACGGTCAGCCCCGGCGGCACGCGGTCCTGCTGGAACGTCCGGCGCAACCCGGCGCGGGCCCGGTTCGACGGCGATCCGGTCAGCGGCTTGCCACCCAATTCCACCGCACCCGCGGCGTTGGGCAGGAATCCGCTGATCGCGTCGACCAGCGTCGACTTGCCCGCGCCGTTGGGCCCGATGACGCCGAGCACCCCGTGTTCCGGCACCGCGATGTCCACCGATGACAAAGCGGCCACGTGCCCGAAGTTCACGCTCAGCCCGCGCACGGTGAGCACCGGCGGACCGGGCGCCAAGGGCTCGATGTCCACGGTCCCGGCCGCGAGGTCGAGTTTCGCGGGTTCCTTTTTGGACCGCCGGTACCACACCTGCCGCACCGTGGTGCCCAGGTTCCCGCCACCGGCCAGCGCCTGGACGCCGAGCACACCGAACACCACGAATCCCCAGTCCTGCGGGATTCCCCAGCGCTTCAGCAGTTCCGGCACCCCGACCCACAGCACCGCGCCGAACACGGCCATGTCGATCAGATGCGCGCCCGACATGATCGCCAGCACGTACAGCGCCAGCGACTGGATCGCGGTGAAACTGGCCGGGAAGGCGAGCCCGACCTGCCCGGTGAGCAGGCCACCGCTGATCCCGCCGAGGGTGGCGCTCACCGCGAACGCGGTCAGCTTCGACGTCCGCACGCTCGTGCCCGCGGCCGCCGTGCCGCGTTCGGAGAACGCCACCGCCTGCCACGCGCTGCCCCAGCGCCCGCGGCGCAGGAAGTACACGGCCAGACAGCACAGCACCAGCACCACGACGGCGAGCTGGAAGTAGGACCGGTCATCGGAGAAGGCGTCCGGCCGTTCGACCGAGATCCCGCCGGAGACACCGGGGAACTGCAGCTGGACCAGCGCGAGGTCGGCCGCGGCGGCGAGCCCCAGCGTGACGACGGCGAGGTTGATCCCGCGCAGCCGCAACGCCGGGAGCCCGACGAGCACCCCGACCGCCCCGGCGGCGAGACCGCCGAGCAGCAGCCAGGTGAGGAAGCCGCCGGGTGCCTGCGCCTCGTTCAGCGCCGACACCACCCAGGCGCCGACGGCGCCGAAGGTCAGCTGGCACAGGGAGATCATCCCCGCGCTGCCGGTGACCACGCCCAGCCCGAGCAACGAGATCCCGGCGACGACGGCGCTCATGCCCAGGTAAACGAAGTACCCGTCGAGCCCGACGCTCAGGCCGAATCCGACCGCGATCGCCACGACGGCGACCGCGAACGGGATCCCGGCGCGTATCCCACGTTCAGCGAGCCGCATCCCACACCTCCTTGCGCTGCGACCAGAGCAGCAGCGCGACGATCACGACGAACGGCAGGAAGTACCGCACCACCGAAAGGCCGTCGACCTGCGCGGCCGCGCCTTGGATCAGGCCGAGGCCCAGTCCGCCCGCGACCGCGAGGTCGAGACGGCGGAACCCGCCGAGCAGGGCCGCCGCGGCCGCGGGGACCACCAGCATCGCCAGCGACGTCGCGTCGTTCGACTGCGACGGCGCGACGATCGAGATGACCAGCGTGCTGACCACCCCGGTGACCGCCCAGACCGCGATGCTGAGCCGTTTCGCCGGGATGCCCAGCAGTTCCGCCGTCGTCGGGCGTTCGGACAGCGCCCTGAGCTGGACTCCCGCCGGGGTCCGGCTCAGCACGATCCGGCTGGCCACCGCCACCAGGACGGCCAGCGCGACGGTGACCACGGTGACCTGGCTGATCACCACGCCGCCGACGGTGAGCGCCGGACCGTCGAGGATCGGGTGGAACGGCTGCGGTTTGTTGCCGAACAGGATGAACGACAACGAGATCAGCAGGAGCAGCACCGCGACGGTGACCGCCGAGCGGGTGCCGGTGTCCGCCTCGGCGAGCCAGGTGGACACGATCCAGCCGAGCAGCGCGCTCAGCACGCCGCCGAGCAGGATCCCGGCGATGGTGGCGAGCCACATCGGCAGGCCCAGATCGACGGACAGGAACACCGCCACATAGCAGCCGAACATCCCGGTGGCCGCCTGGGCGAAGTTCACCACCCGCACCAGCCGCGACATCAGCGTCAGGCACACCGCCAACACCGCGTACAGTCCGCCGGCGGCCAAGCCTGCCAGCGCTCCCTGCAGCATCGAATCCTCCTGTTACTTCTTGGGAATCCGCAGCCAGTCGTCGCCGACGAGCTCCCATTTGTTGGTGCCGGAGGCGAGCTTGATCGGCCAGCCCGCGGTGTTGTCGTGATGGGTCTGGCCCGGTCCGAAGACGTACGGCGTGCCGACCATCGGATCGGTGATCGGCTGCATCTCGCGCAGCGCCTTGGTCACCGACTCGCGCGTGACGTCACCCTTGATCCCCTTGACCACGTCGAGGAAGTACTTCGCCGCCAGGTAACCGCCCTGGCTGAACGAGGTCAGCGGGATGTTGTTCTTCGTCATCAGCTCGCGCCAGTCCTTGTTCTGCGGGCTGGTCGAGTCGGTGAACGGGTAGAACTCGGCGGGCACGTACACCCCGGCACCGGCGTTGGTGATGGCCTTGGCGTAGTTCTCGCTGTAGACGCTGGTCAGCAGCAGCCAGGTGACGTCGTTCCAGCCCTGCGCCGCGGCGGCCTTGAGCTGGCCGATGGAATCCGGCTCGACCGGGTTCACCGTGATCGCCTTGCACCCGGCGTTGCGGGCCTTGACGATGTAGGAGGTGTAGTCGGAACCGCCGTAGGGCACGGTCGCGTCGAGGTACTTGAGCTTCTTGCCGGTGATGGCCGACCACTCGTCGATGGCCGCCTGGTACGACGGCAGCGTGTTTCCCGCGATCTCCAGCAACGCGCAGATGTCGTTCAGCTTCAGCGTTTCCGAGCCGTAGAGCAGCGTCAGTGTCATGTCGTGGTACGGGCCGACGTTGGCCGGGGCGATGTTGGGGCTGGTGAAACACGCCGGGTCGACGCCGATGCCCTGGATGGACAGGATCTTCTGCTGTTCGTAGTACTTGTTGTTGATCTCGCACTCGATGAGGCTGGACGACCCGACCAGGGCCACCGCCTCGTCGCGACCGACGACTTCGCGAGCAGCAGCAGCCGCGGCCGCCGGATCGCCCTTGTCGTCGAGGGCTTTGTACTCGAGCTGTCTTCCGTTGACGCCACCGCTGGCGTTGGCCGCGTCGAAGACCGCCTTGGCCGCCTGGGAGGCTTCGGGGAAGGTGGCCGCGCCGCTGAGCGCGTTGACCGAGCCGACCTTGATCGGCCCGCTCGAACCGCTTTCGGCTCCCGCGCAGCCCGCGGTGGCGAGCAGGACGACGGCGGCGAGGGCGACCAGGCGCCGCGCGGGTTTCACCGGCCCGCCGGATCGTTCGCGGCCTCGACGACGGGCACCGAGTCGACGATCTGCTCGAACGAGGTGACCTTGCCGCCGTCGAACTTCCACACGTGCGCGACGCGGGCGGTGAACGAGCGACCGGTCTCGCGGTGCTTGCCCTGGTAGGTGCCGATGCCGATCACCGTGTCACCCGCGTCGGCGAGCTCACCGAGTGCGAAACCGTAGCCCTCCCAGTCGTTCGCGATCGCGCCGAAGACCTTTTCCTTGACCTCGTCCGGGCCGGTGTAGGTGCCGGCGTAGGGGAATCCGGCCGCCTCCGTCCAGGTGGTCTCGGGACCGAGCGGGGCCAGCATGCCCGCCAGATCGCCCCGGTCGCTCGCGGCGTAGTGCGCGGCGATGATGTCTGAATTGGACACTGAGACTCCTTGATGCCTTTGGTGAACCGCAGCTGCGCTTGTAGGTGGCTAAACCGGTTGAGCGTCGGGATAGGCGACCGAGCCGAGCGGGTAGATGTGCCCGCCCGCGCGGGAGTGTTCCGACCGGCCGTCGCCGGTCAGGCCGAGGAAGACGCCGGTGGTCTTCAGCGCGTAGCCGAGGTCGTGCAGCCACACACTGGCCACGGCGATGCGGAATTCGCGGAAGCAGAACAGGTAGAGCCCGTCCTGGAACTTCCACACCGTCGACAGGTCCATGTCACCGTGGCCGCGCTGCACGCCTTCGAGGCATTGCCAGGCATAGCGCTGCGAGGACACGTACACGTGTTCGTAGAGGTGTTCCGGGCTGTAGCGGTAGACGTTGCGCTTGCCGATCAGGTCGCGCGACGGTCCCGGTTCCTCGCCGGTCGCCGTGCCCGCGCCGGTGGTGCCGGACCAGAACGTCTGGGAGACACGGGGAACGCCTTCGACGTCCTCGGCGCCGATCACCGAACGCACGGCGAGCGCGCGATGCGTCGTCGTGGAGAAGACGACGGTGAGTGCTTCACCTTCCACGCTGGAATGGGGGAGATTGACGAAGAAGACGTCTTCCCGGACGGCGACCGCGTCGTACGGATCCTTGATGCCGTTGCAGGTGACGGTCTCAGCGTCCTCGAACCGCAGCGCGAGCGTGGTCCCGTCGTCGAGGGTGACGGTGAACTCGCGTCCCGACAGGTCCGCGTTCGGCAGGCGGTAGGTGGCTATTCCGGCGGCGAACTCGTCATAAGTACGCCACTGTTCCTCGGGTGCTTCGGGCATGCGGTCATCGTCGAGGCGACCGCCCTGACAGGGCCAGCTGTCACGCGCTGGGCGGCAACAACCGATCGCTCACGGTCAAGCCGCGGCGCAGTTCGCTCGGCGAGCAACCGAATTCCGTCTTGAACACCCGGCTGAAATGCGGCGCGTCGACGAAACCCCACTTCGCCGCGATGGCGGCGACTGGCCGGGAAGCGTGCACAGGGTCCAATAATTCACGACGGCAGTGTTCCAGGCGCCGGGTGCGGATCCAGCCCGAGACGGTCGTGCCCTGTTCGTGGAAGAGACCGTGGAGATGCCGGGTGGAGATGTAGTGCTCGGCGGCGATCTGAGCCGGGCCGAGGTCGGTGGAGGAGAGGTTCGTGTCGATGAAGGCCAGGACGCGGCGCATCAGCTCGTGATGCGGCCCGGCCGTCGCGCGGGCGAGGTCGAGTTCGCTGGCGAACAGCGTGGCGAGCAGATCGACCGCCGTATGCGCGAGCCGGACGCCCGCCGGTCCGCCGAGCTGGTCGAGGTTGCTGCCGAGTTGCGCGAGGAAGGGCACCACCACGTTGCCCATGCCGCGCTTGCCCGACATCGGGACCGCGGTCAGCTGGCCGACCAGGTCGCGGGGGAGATCGATGAGCCGCTGCGGGAACATCACCACGAGCGTGCGGAAGTCCTCTTCGAACGCCAGTGAATACGGGCGGTGCGTGTCGTACAACGCCACGTCACCGGGGCGCAGCATCGCCTCGCGGTTGTCCTGGATCAGCAGCCCGGTCCCGGAAAGGATCAGGCTCAGCTTGTAGTAGTGCCTGTCCGCCCTGGCGATGAGCTCGGGCGTCCGCTCGACGACGTGCGCCGAGGCGGTCACCTCGGTCAGTTGGACGTCGTCGGCGCCGCACGAGCGGATACGGCCGCGGAAGTGGTCCCGGTGTTCGCTCGTCACGTGCAGCGGCACGAAGGAGTGCGACACCACCGTGCGGAAATCCGTGAAATCTCGCGCGACCGTGGTGGTGGTCGGGTCGGCGGTGGCGGTGGTCACGAGGTCACCTCGCAGCATCGGGGGGTGAATTTCATATACGATAAGCGATACGATGCTGCCGGGCAATGATCGCGACGAGGTCGTGTCGTGGATCAGTCGGCGAGGCGGAACAGGAGGGTCCGAGGGTCCACGTCGACGGGTACCACCGTGCCCGTTTCGTAGCGGCCGACGTCTTCGGTGAGGACCCGTGCACTGAACGGAGTCACTCCCGGACCGGTTACGACGAGGTCGACGTCGTCCGTGGGAGTGCTCACCTCGTCGACCCAGATCCGCGTGCTGGACACGACTTCGGCGTTCGCACGGACTCCCGTCCGGTCGAGTTCGCGGTGTGTCCCGCGGGCCCTGGCGTTCTGCCGGAGGTGTGAGCCGACGGTGCCCAGCCCGCCGATCGTGAACACCACGCCCATGGTGACGACGACCAGGCGATCGTCGTCACCGGGGTCGAAGTGGGTGCTGATCCAGAGCAGGCCCGGGCCGATCAGGACCAGTACGGTCATGAAAAAGCCCATCAGGCACCCGATGACGGTGAAGGCGGGCAACTCCGGGGCTTCCTTGCCGTGGCGCTCCGGAGTGGTCACCAGGGCGAGGTTACTGACCGGTTTCCCTGGCCGGTTCGGTAAAAATGCCCGCTTGTCCGCGGTTGTGCCGGGCCATCGCCACGAAGGATCGCTTGGGCTCGAACCGGTACGGTGACTCCTCGTCGTGGTGCCGTTCGCGCAGTGTCTTCACCAGGCCGTACGACGCCATGTCGTAGTCGTACTCCGGCCGGGACGGATGATGCGGCAGGCCCGGCGCGATGAACGTGTAGACGTGCGCGCCCTGGATTCCCGCCGCGCCGAACACGCGCAGCAGGCGGACGATGTGGTCGGCCTGTTCGCGCTCGTCTCGCACATGGCCCGGCTTGATCCGAGGCGGGTCCTGGTCGCGGTCGACGATGTTCCAGCCCATCCCGCCCGCCTGGGCGGCGCCGGTGAAGGTGCACGCGCCGAATTCCAGCACCGTCACGGGTTTGTCCCACTTCCGGTACTGGGCGAGGTCCTTTGTGTACTCCGCATCGGTGGCGAAGTACGGGTAGTAGTCGATCCCGACGATGTCGAAGAGAGTCCAGTCGACCTGCTCCGCGCCGCCGAGCGAGGCGTAGGTGATCCGGCCGCGGAAGTTCCGGCGGGCGACGTCGGCCGCCCGCGCGAGGAAGTCGGTCAGCCGTTCCATGATCTTCGGCCATTCCCCGGGCGGGATCGTGCCCAGGTTCGCGATCCGCTCCTGGAAGGTCGCGCCCGGCACGATGCCCGGCGTGAAGAGGAGGTGCTCGCAGCCGGCGACGAACTTGACGTCGTCACCGTCGCGCAGCCGTTCGGCCTGCCGCGCGGATTCGGCCAGGTGCTCGAGGACCTCGCCCTGCGGGTGGTCGTAGAGCCTCGGCTGGACGTACACCTCCATCCCGTGTCCCAGTGCGGCGGCCGTCGTTTCGGCGAGCCTGCCGATCTCGCTGCCGAACGCGGTGATGGACGGGCAGCGAAGGCCTTCGGCGACCACGCGGATCTCCTGCTTCACCTGTCGGCGGCTCCAGCGCACCCGGCTCAGCGGATCGCCCGCGGCGTGCAGGACCCCGGTGTCGTAGGCGACCCCTCCCCGAAGCCGGCGCGGGCCGCCTGCCGCCGCCTCGGCCACGCCTCCGCCGAGGCCGGCGACCGCCGCCGCTCCCGCGACGGATTTCAAGAACGTCTTCCTGCTGATCATGACTTCCCCCGTGCTAGTTGCTCGACTAGGCTACTGGTCATGCAACCAGAAAATGAGTCGAGCGACCAGGGGAGGCGCTCGTTCATCGAGGAGGCCCGGCGCGGGCAGATCATCTCGGCGGCCGTCGAGACCATCGCCGAGATCGGCTACGCGAAGGCGTCCTTCGTGCAGATCGCGCGGCGCGCGGGGATCAGTCCCGGCCTGATCACGTACCACTTCGCCAAACGTGAAGAGCTGATGTTGCAGGTCATGCAGACCGTGCACACAGCGATGGACAAGGCGCTGAGCGCGCGGGCAGAGGGGGCCGAGAGTCACGCCGCCGCGGTGCGCTCCCTGATCGAGGGCTTCGTGTTCTACTTCGCGGAGCGGCCGAAGGAGCTCATCGCCCTCGGCCAGATCGCTTCGGCGTCGAGGGATGCCGAGGCCGCGAGGAGCTGGTTCGAGGAGCAGAGCGCGAAGACGCTGGCCGAAATGGAGGACATGTTCCGCGAGGGACAGCGGCTGGGGGAGTTGCGGGAGTTCTCGCCGCGGGTGATGGCCGTGTCGGTCATCGCCGCGATGGAGGCGGCCCCGGCCGAATTGCTGACGAGGCCCGAGACCGATGTCGCCGCCTACGCGCGGGAGCTGGCCGACCTGTTCGTACGAGCCATGAGCCCGCCCGCGAGTGAAGCGAGGAGTTCGTAAGAGCGACGGCGGTCGTCAGTTCAGGCGCGGTTGTCGTCCGTGGAGCAACGCCGTGCCGAGTGGGGTGATCGTGTGGATCATCATGTTCTTGTGGCGGTGACTGGTGATCAGGTTGGCGTCGCGAAGCGCGGTGGCGTGACGGCTGGCGGTGGGCAGCGGCGTGGCGGCTCGGCGGGCGAGTTCGGTGGTGGTGGCGTTGGTGTTGTCGAGGGCGCGCAGGATCCGGGTACGGGTGGTTCCGAGCAGCGGGACGATCGGATCGCCGGCCGGTCGGCGTGCCGGTTCCACCGGGGTGATGGCGCCAAGGGCGAGGGGCACGGAATAGACCAGAACTGGGGGAAGCGCCGGATCGATGAGGGTGGTGGGGTTGGGGCCACGGCCGAAAACCACCGGCTGCAGCAGCAGTCCTCTGCCGTCGAGGCGGACGTCGTGGTCGAAGAGATAGTCGATGCTCAGCAAGGGAAAGCGCCACGTCGCCGCAGGACTCAGGGTATTCAGGACGGCTTCGACGCCTTGGTCGGCCATGAGCTGGGCGCGGCGGGTGTGATCGTGTCGCACGGCGGCGGCGATCGCGTCCCAATGCGGGGCGAGGCAGGTGTGGAAATATTCCCGCAGGGCGTGACCGACCATCCGCAACGCGGGCGGTCTTCCTTCCGCGAGATCGACGGTCCAGGAGGGGAGCGGCCGTTCCTGTGCCAGGTGCGCGAAGTCGGCCGCCAACCGGGAACGTGGCGTGCTCAGCAGCGTGTCGATGCCCTCGGACAGGGTGCCCCCGCACGGCGGGGTCAGGAAGTCGGGCGAGGATCCTGACGCGGGAACCAGGTCCAGCAGCGGCCGCGCGGACGGCGTCAGCCGCCTCCGGGTCTGCTCTCTCCATCCGCCCAGAACTGTCTCGGCCCGGGGCTTGCGCAACAAATACGCACTCATCAGGACCTCCCACATCGGATCCGGGCGCCGCGCTATCCGGATACGGGCCAGATCCTCGAGTGTGAAATGGATTCGCAGCATCCCTGTTCCTCCCCCGTCTTCGACGCTACTGCGGAAAACATGATCGTTGCCACCGCGCTCGCCGAAGCCCGCCGTTGATCGATCATGTGGCGGATGAGTCGCAGATCGGTTCGACTGCACCCGAGAGTCCGGGGATCAACCTCTGGCCAGCGTGTTTTCGGCAGGATGAAGATACTGTCCGCCTTTGCCGGGTCGTCGTAGTATTGGCGTCGCATTCTCGCGGTTCACCTTCCGCGAGTGGGGGATATCGATCGATCAGGCGCCCGTGAGTGTCATTTTAGATTCGATCCGAACGGGGTATCGGATGATCGAATTCCGTGCGGCGCGGTGTCTCGTCGAATGCAATTAATCGCGATTGCGAAGGAGTGTCATGAAGATTTTGACAGGAGCGGTACTGGGGTCGAGCTTGGTCTTCGCGAGTCTGTTCGCGGTGGCTCCGATGGCCTCCGCCGACGCGGCAGAGGGTGTCTCCGTGGTGCTGACGTCCCCGGGCGTCGGCGGTGTGGTCCTGAAGGGCGACTCGGTGCCGTTCACGTGCCAGAATGTCAGCGGCGGCACGTGGTGCTACGGCACCGAGTCGGCGGGAAGCGGGCAGAAGAAGTGCTACTCGCACTATCTGCACCCCAGCAGGCGCCACAGCGCGACCGCCATCTTGGGCTCCAGGCAGAGCAAGAAGACCGCGAATCGCGGGCAGTGGGCCAATGCCGAGGTGATCGGCTCCGCGAGTCAAACCTGCAACGCGTATTACAACTCCAACGCCTGATTCAGCCGAGACTGGATGCTGCCGAATGTGGCATTGGGGAAGGTCAACGTCCCCAATGCCACATTCGGGGCACTGCGGTGCGGTCCGCGACAGGCCTTCTTGCTGATTCAGGCGAGTGCGGCGGGAAGCGTTTCGAAGCCGCGCAGGATCCGGGTCTGCCGCCGCCGCGCCCCGCCCAGAAGCCGGAGGTCGGGGAACCGCTCGAAGATCGACCGCAGCCCGATCTCGCCTTCCATCCTCGCCAGCGAAGCGCCGAGACAGTAGTGCCGTCCGGCGCCGAACGACACGTGATCCCGCGCGTTCGCCCGTTCGACGTCGAAAACCGAAGGGGCGTCGAAGATCTCCGGGTCCCGGTTGGCGCCGGCGAGCACCGTGCTGACGATCGCGCCGCGGCCGATCGGCTTCCCGCCGATCTCGGTGTCCCGTGCGCACAGCCTGCCGGTGAGCAGGACGGGCGGGTCGTAGCGGAGGATCTCGTCGACGGCGTTGCTCCACAGATCCGGATTCCCGCGCGGTTTCGCGAGTTCGCCCGGATGCCGGGTGAGCAGGGCGATGCCGTTGCCGAGGAGGTTGACGGTCGTTTCGAACCCGGCCGCCAGCACCAGTCCCGCGGTGGCCTTGAGTTCCCGCTCGGTCAGGCCGACGCCGTCCTCGCGGGCGGCGATCAGCTTGCTGAGCAGGTTGTCGCCGGGATTCGCCCGCAGCCTCTCCAGGTGCACGGTGAGCCACGAGTCGAACTCGGCCAGCGTGGCTTCGACCGTCCGGAAGGTCCGCCACGGCAGGCCGAGGTCGAGACTCGGCGCCGCCGCGCCGCCCAGTGCGAGCACCTTGTCGCGTTCTTCCGGTGGGACACCGAGGATCTGACTGATCACGGTGACCGGAAGGAGACCGCAATACTGCTCGATGAGGTCGACGGGGCTCGCCGGGTCGAGGCCGTCGAGCAATTCATCGGCGATCGCCTGCGTGCGCTGCCGCAGTTGCTCGACGGCGCGGGCGGTGAAGACGCGGGTGACCAGCTTCCGGTAGCGCGTGTGGTCGGGCGGTTCGCTCGCCAGCAGCGACGGCGGTTCGATCGGGTGGATCAGCCCGGACTCGGACCAGGCGACGAGCCGGTTGAGCACCGGGTTGTCCGGGACGAACCGAACGGATTTGAACGCGTCGCTGGTGAGGATCTCCTTGCACGCCGGATGCCGCGTGGTCACGTGCCCGACCCGGGTGGTGGCGACGTCGCCGTGCGCGCGGATCTCGTCGAACAGCCCGGTCAGGTCCGCTCCGCCGCTCGCCTCGACGGACAGCCTGCCTTGCAGGTCGCCCCGCCGCGCCGCGGCCCGCAGGGCGACCCGGGGGATCGCGTGGCCGATGCTCCAGCGGGCGACCGGTTTGGCGACTTCCTGCGCCCGGCGCAGGAAGGTCCGTGCGGGAGCGGTCTTGAGTGCGAACATCAGGACTCCGTCCGTGCGGGTTCCTTCGAAGGTATCGGAACTACCCGTCAGTAGCCAGGTGCTCGCGACATCTGCGGACCCGCGTTCCCCTCGGTAATGTTCTGCACTTCCGGCGGGCCGGGGAGTGCTTGTGGGCGGCTACGGGTTCGACATCGCGCTGGTCGCGGTGCTGGTGGTGCTCAACGCGGTGTTCGCGGGCAGCGAGATGGCGTTGATCTCGCTGCGCGAGGGGCAGTTGCGGGCTTTGGAACGGGACGGCCGCACGGCCGCCCGGACGCTGGTGCGGCTGGCGCGCGACCCGAATCGCTTCCTGGCGACGATCCAGATCGGCATCACGCTCGCCGGGTTCCTGGCGTCGGCGACGGCGGCGGTGTCCCTCGCGCAGCCCCTGGTACCGATGCTGAGCTTCCTCGGCAACGCCGCCGGAGCGGTGTCCGTCGCGCTGGTGACCATGGTCCTCACGTTCCTGACCCTGGTGCTCGGGGAACTGGCGCCGAAGCGGCTGGCCATGCAGAACGCGCTGCGGTGGGCGTTGCTGGTGGCGCGCCCGCTGAACTTCCTGTCGGCGGTTTCGCGGCCGGTGGTGTGGGCGCTGAGCGCGTCGACGAACTTCGTCGTGCGGGCACTGGGCGGACGGGCGGAGGCCGATCCGGATCAGATGTCGCCCGAGGAACTGCGGGAACTGGTCTCGGCGCAACGCGGCCTGAACGCCGAACAGCGCATGATCATCAACGGTGCCTTGGAGATCCACGAACGACGGCTGCGGGAAGTGCTCGTCCCGCGCCGGGCGGTGCTGACGCTCGCGGCGGAGCAGGACCTGCCGTCCGCGCGACGGCAACTGGCCGAGTCCGGCTATTCCCGCGCGCCGGTCGCCCGCGGCGGCCATCTGGACGACGTCGTCGGCGTCGTGCACCTGCGCGATCTGCTCGGCGAACACGAAGACCTCGCCGAGGTCGTCCGGCCGGCGGTGGTGTACCCCGATTCCCTGCGGGTCTCGGACGCGCTGCGCAGCTTCAAGGCCGAGCGGGAGCAGATGGCGCTGGTGGTCGACGAGCACGGCGCTGTCGCGGGCATGGTCACGCTGGAGGATCTGCTGGAGGAGATCGTCGGCGAGATCTACGACGAGACCGATCGCGACGTGCTGGCCGTCCGCGACGGCAAGGACGGTTCGCTGGTGCTGCCGGGCACGTTCCCGGTGCACGACCTCGTCGACGTCGGGGTCGAGCTGCGGGACGCGCCGCCGGGGGAGTACGCGACCATCGCCGGACTGATCCTCGTGCTCCTCGGCCGGATCCCGGAGAAGCCGGGCGACCGGGTGGTGGTGTCGGGCTGGACGGCCGAAGTGCTCGGCGTCGAGCATCACGCGATCACGCGCGTGGCGCTGCATCGCGGCTTCAAACCGGAGCGATGAAGTTGCGCCGGGCGCGCCGGGTTGGCAGCGTGCCCGGTGTCCCACCACGAAGGAAGGTGTCCCGATGCCGCAGGACCAGCCGGATTTGAAGCCTCGTTCGCGTGACGTGACCGACGGTCTGGAGCGCGCGGCGGCCCGCGGGATGCTCCGCGCGGTCGGAATGGGCGACGACGACTTCGCCAAACCGCAGATCGGGGTGGCGTCCTCGTGGAACGAGATCACCCCGTGCAACCTTTCCCTGGACCGGCTGGCCAAGGCGGTCAAGAACGGAGTGCACGCGGGCGGGGGCTACCCGCTGGAGTTCGGCACGATCTCGGTGTCCGACGGTATTTCCATGGGGCACGAGGGCATGCACTTCTCGCTGGTCTCGCGGGAGGTGATCGCCGACTCGGTCGAGACGGTGATGATGGCCGAGCGGCTGGACGGCTCCGTGCTGCTGGCGGGCTGTGACAAGTCGCTGCCGGGCATGCTCATGGCCGCGGCCAGGCTCGACCTCGCCTCCGTTTTCCTTTACGCGGGTTCGATCATGCCCGGTCAGGTCGACGGGCAGGACGTCACGATCATCGACGCGTTCGAGGCCGTCGGCGCCTGTCTGGCGGGCAAGATCACCCGCGCCGAGGTGGACAAGATCGAGCGGGCGATCTGCCCCGGCGAAGGCGCCTGCGGCGGGATGTACACCGCCAACACGATGGCGTCGGTGGCCGAGGCGCTCGGGATGTCGCTGCCCGGATCGGCCGCCCCGCCCGCCGTCGACAGGCGCCGTGACGGTTTCGCCCACCGGTCGGGGGAAGCCGTCGTCGGCATGCTCCGCCAGGGCATCACCGCGCGGCAGATCATGACCATGGAGGCGTTCGAGAACGCGATCGCCGTCGTGATGGCGCTGGGTGGTTCGACCAACGCCGTTCTCCACCTGCTCGCGATCGCACGCGAGGCGGAAGTCGATCTGCGCATCGACGACTTCAACCGGATCGGCGACAAGGTCCCGCACCTCGGCGACCTGAAGCCGTTCGGGAAGTACGTGATGAACGACGTCGACAAGGTCGGCGGCATCCCCGTGGTGATGAAGGCGCTGCTCGACGCCGGGCTCATGCACGGCGACGTGCTCACCGTGACCGGTAAGACCATGGCCGAGAACCTCGAAGGCATCGCGCCCGACGGGGTCGACGGCGAGATCATCCGCCCGCTCGACCGGCCGATCCACAAGACCGGCGGGCTGACCATCCTCAAAGGATCGCTGGCGCCGGAAGGCGCGGTCGTGAAGTCGGCGGGCTTCGACGAATCGACGTTCACCGGCACCGCGCGGGTGTTCGACGGCGAACGGGCCGCCCTCGACGCGCTCGCCGAGGGCCGGATCGTCGCGCGCGACGTCGTCGTCATCCGGTACGAAGGCCCCAAGGGCGGGCCGGGAATGCGCGAGATGCTCGCCATCACCGGCGCGATCAAGGGCGCCGGACTCGGGAAGGACGTCCTGCTCATCACCGACGGCCGGTTCAGCGGCGGCACGACCGGCCTCTGCGTCGGCCACATCGCGCCGGAAGCCGTCGACGCCGGGCCGATCGCGTTCGTGCGGGACGGGGATCCGATCACGCTCGACGTCGCGAACCGGACGCTCGAAGTAGAGATCGACGACATCGAGGCACGCCGGGAGGGCTGGGCGCCCAAGCCTCCGGCGTACACGCGTGGCGTGCTCGGCAAGTACGCCAAGGTCGTCCGGAGCGCCGCGCACGGGGCCGTCTGCGAGTAAGCCGACCAAGGAGGGTTCCGTGTTGAATCAAGTCGTGAACAAATAACCACATGCGACGGTTCAGCACGGTCCTCTTCGGCACGCTCGCCGCTCTGCTCTTCGTGACAGGAACAGCCTCGGCGGCCCCGCCGCAGGCTTTGGACTGGTCGGCGCCCTGGCCCGACCGGACCTACGAACCCGCCTTCGACTACGACGGCGACGGTTGTTACCCGACCCCGGCCATCGGCCGCGACGGCACCCTCGCGCCCGGGCTCGCGCTGGGCGGCGACGTCAACGGCCAATGCCGCGACCTGTCCGATCTGGACAACACCAACGCCTACTCGCGGGTGAAGTGCAACAACGGCTGGTGCGCTTACCTGTACGCGCTCTACTTCGAGAAGGACCAGGCCGCGCTGGGCCCCGGGAGCGCCGGTCACCGGCACGACTGGGAGCACGTCGTCGTCTGGGTCCAGGGCGAGTGGGGCCAGTACGTATCGACGTCGGCGCACGGCAAGTACACGACCCGCGCACGCGACCAGGTCCCGTGGGACGAGACCGGCAAACACCCCAAGGTGATCTACCACAAGGACGGGATCGGCACGCACTGCTTCCGGCACGCGGGCTTCGGCGAGGAGCCGGAGAACCACAAGAAGCAGTGGCAGTACCCGCCGCTGGTCGGCTGGGACGGCTACCCGCCGGGCCTGCGCGACAGGCTGACCGGGCACGACTTCGGCAGCGCCCAGCTGGGGATCCGGGATTCGTCGTTCAACGGCGAACTCGCCAAGGCGAAGCCCGCCGGGATCCCGTTCGACCCGAACGCCTGAAGCCTGGGCAGGAGTCGTGAGTGGCGTTTCGGGCTCTCTTGAGAGGTAAGGCAAAGGTGGCGTCGGGTCTGAACCTGCGGTGAACGGCGTCCGATCACGCGAGATCCCGCTCTGATCACGAGTGATCGCCGTTTGATCACGCGAGACCGCACGACCGTAGGTACCTAGGACACAGTTGGTTCTATGTGGGTTTTGGTGCGTTGGATGAGCAGAAATCCACACACCCCTCACCCTGAGTGACACCTCGCGCCCTCGTCGGACACGTCGACCCGACACCTTTGCCTTACCCCTCGAATAACCCGAAGCGCGCCTTCACGAACGGGTGATGCGCAGGCGGGATGGGCCCGAGTACGTAATTCACCCGATGTGCCCCTCTACCGCGGAGTAGCAGACTCGGCGCCCCGACGATTCCCGCTGCCCCGGAGGTCGACGATGACCGCGTCCCACGCTCCAGTCCGCCCCGCCCCGGCCCCGACCCGCTCCGCCGCCCTCGTGATCGCCCGCGTGGTCGTCGACGGCATCCGGCATTCGCTGCCCGAGCACGCGCCGCTGTTCGACGCGCGCGCCACGGAGTTCGTCGCGCTGGTACTGGAGCACGACGGGATGAACTCCGCGCTGGGGATCGCCGCCGGTGCGGACGCCTTCCGGCAGGTCGGCGTCGCCGAGTACGCCGCGGGCAAGGACCTGGCCCGGCTCTCCCGGGCCTACCACTCGGCGGGCCGGTGCGCACTGCCCGTCCTGGCCTCGCTGTCACGGCAGCCCGGAGCCGGATCGGCCTTGATGGACACCGGCGTGGAGGCCCTGCTCCGGTGCGCCGACGTCTTGATCCGGCTTTCCACCGCCGCCTATCGGGCCGCGCACACGCCTTCGATGGCCGAGCTGCGCCGAGACCTGCTGAAGGAGATCCTGAGCGGGCGCCCGCCGTCGAAGTGGGCGGGACTCGCGGCCGAGGCGGGCTGGGTACCGCCCGCGCGGATGGTCGCCATAGCCGCCGAGCCCGGTGCGGTCCGCGCCTCGTTCGGCCCGGAGGTGCTGGCCGACCTCACCGGCGAGTATCCGCACCTCCTCGTGCCCGACGACATCGAGATCAGCGGTGTCCTGGCGGGGACACGGGCGGCGGTCGGGCCCGCGGTGGCGCCCGCCGAAGCCGCGGCGTCCCTGCGGTGGGCCCGCCGGACGCTGGAACTGGTCCGGCGCGAGGTGATCGAGGACGGCCCCCTCGTGTGCTGGTCGGACCACCTGACCACGCATTGGCTGTTCGCCGACGAGGTGCTCACCACCGCGCTCGTCACGCGCAGCCTCGCGCCGATCGCCGGCCTGCCGGTGAACGAGCGCACCAAACTCGCCGAAACCCTCGAAGCCATGCTCGCCGCCCGCGGCGGGGCGCCCGAGATCGCGAACAACCTGGGTGTCCACCCGCAGACGGTCCGCAACCGCCTCCGCCGTCTCCGGGTCCTGTTCGGTGCCCGGCTCGACGACCCGCAGGAGCGGCTGGACCTGCGGATCGCCCTGCGCGCGGAGCTGCTCACCCCCGACCGGCAGGCCACCCCGATCAGGGCGGCGTGAGCGTCAGGCTGGATCGCCGGACCGGGTCACCCAGGTGGCGACCTGGACGCGGTTCGAGTAGCCGAGTTTGGTGAGGATGTGGTCGATGTGGGTGTCCACCGTGCGGCGGGCGATGCCGAGCCGGTCGGCGATCTCCTGGTTCGTCAGCCCCTCGGCGACCACGTGCGCGATCTCGGTCTCGCGTTTGGTGAGCACCTGCGCGGCCTGTTTCGGCGGCTCGGGGGAGCGCTCTTCGAGGGCGTAGGCGATGGCGTCGGCGGTGGGCATCGCGGCGCCGTCGGCGAACTCCTTGATCGCGACCTCCCACCCCAGCGCCGCCGTCACGGTGTCGGTGTCGGTCTGCAGCGGTTCGATGAACGCCTCGTACCGCGTCGGCCACGCGCCCACCGTGCGCCAGACGTTCATCGAGGCACCCTGCAGGATCGCCGCCCGGTTGGGACGTCCGGTACGGGCCGCGCAGCCCGCCAGGACGGTGAGCGTGAACCCGACGACGACGCGGTCGTCCACCCGCTCGTGCAGGCGCAGGACCTGCTCGCAGCACCGGCTCGCGACCGCGAGGTCACCCTGCAGGTACTCGGCGGCGGCGCGCGACCACAGCGCCCAGCCCCGCCAGAACACCTCGCCCCGCCGCTCGCAGCGCTCGACGGCTTCGGCGAGGATCGCCCGGCCGCGGTCGATGTCGCCGTCCAGCCAGACGGCCAGTCCGTGGTTGTAGCTCGCCCAGAGGTCCGCGCCCTCGTCGCCGTGGGCGCGGAACAGGTCGATCGCCGTGCCGAACAGGCGCGACGCCTCGGGCATGTCGTCGCCGATCAGCGCGGCGTAGGCCCGGACGTGGAGCACGTACGCGGCGGCGAGTTCGTCACCGCTCGCCTCGGCCTCGGCGGCCGCCCTGTCCAGCATGCACCGATGGGCGGACAGGTCTCCCTGCACCAGCGCCAGGAAACCGGACAGCCACAGCCCGTGCGCCCGCTCCGGGACACCGGGCGCCGCGACCTCGTCGAGCCGCCGGACCCACATCCGGCCCTCGGTGTTCAGCCCGCGGACGATCCAGAACTCCTTGACGTCGCGCAGCATCCGCAACCCGACGACAGCGTCCTCAGGTTCGCCGGTGCAGTAGTCGAGGGCGACGCGCAGGTTCGCGTGTTCGCGCCGCAGCCGTCCGATCCAGGCGAGCTGATCGGTCTCCAGCCACTCGGTGGCGTACCGGCCGGCGAGTTCGGCGAACCAGTCCCGATGCCGTTTCCGAACCTCCGCCGTCCCGCCCGTCTCGCGGAGCCTGTCGACGCCGTACTCGCGCACCGACTCCAGCATGCGGTACCGCGCGCCGCCCGGGTACTCCTCGCGCAGCAGGATGGACTTGTCGAGCAGCCCGTCGACGACTTCGAGGACCCGTTCGCGGGGCAGTTCGCCGCCGGAACAGACCTGCTCGGCGGCGTCGAGGTCGAAACTGCCGGAGAACACCGACGCGCGCGCCCACAGCAGCCGTTCGGGCCCGGTGCACAGCTCGTGGCTCCAGTCGATCAGGGCCCGCATGGTCTCGTGCCGCTCCGGACGGCCGCGCCGGTCCTTCGTGAGCACGGAGAACTGCTTGTCGAGCCGGTCGGCCAGCTGGCGCAGCGACAACGCCCGCGCGCGGACGGCGGCCAGCTCGATGGCCAGCGGCAGCCCGTCGAGCCTGCGGCACAGCCGGATCAGCGGTTCGGTGTCGGATTCGGTGAGCCGGAACGACGGCGCGACCGCGCTCGCGCGGTCCACGAACAGCCGCACGGACTCGTCGTTCACCGCGCGTTCGAAGGAGTCGCCCTGCTCCGGGATCGCCAGCGGCGGCACCGGCAGGACCCGCTCGCCCGCCACGCCGAGGGACTGCCTGCTCGTGGCCAGCACCCTCACCTGGGGACAGGCCCTGACGACGGTGTCGGCGAACCAGGCGCAGCTGTCGACCAGATGCTCACAGTTGTCCAGTACCAGCAGCAACCGGCTCGCCTGCAGTGCTTCGACGACGACCTCGATGGCCGGTTTCGCCGAGCGGTCACCGAAACCGAGGACGTTCGCCACAGTCGGCACCAGCAGCGCGGGTTCCCGCAGTTCGGCGAGCGACACGAACACGACCTCGTCGGCCGTCGACTCCCGGTGGGCCGCCGCCACCCGCCACGCCAGCCTGGTCTTGCCCACGCCGCCCGGTCCGGTCAGCGTGACCAGCGACGACGCCGCCAAGAGGCGCCGCGCCTCGCCGGTCTCGACGTCGCGGCCCACGTAGCTGGTCACTTCGGTGGGATCGGCCGACCACCCCGAAAGCGAGCCGACCCCGTCCGCCATGCACTCTCCCGCTATCGCCCAGACTCGCGAAGTCCGTCCGATGTAGACGGAAATCGCCCGGCTGGGGATCCTAGCGGACCGAAGTCCCCCTAGCCGGACACTTGCTTGCCGCGGCTGTGCGCCCAGCCCGCCAGCACCGTTCCGGCCGCGGCGAGCAGCAGGAACACGATCAGCCTGCCGCTCCACTCACCGGGTACCCAGTCGAACGCTCCCCATAACTGGGTCCCGGAATGATCGAAGAGACCGCGGATGCTCGCCTGCACGAAGACGGCGACCGCCACCATCCCGAAGATCTGCAGCCCCAGATAGCCGCCCTTGCCCATGTTCCCCGCCTCCTGTTTTGCCGTTGTGCGACCAGCGTCCCGCGGGTTTGCCGCGATCACATCGGCATCGCGTCGCGCGTAGCCTTCGACCAAAGTCGAGCCACGCCGCGACCGAGGTCGGGGCCGGGATCGTCCCGTGTCCGGCTGCGCCGCCCCGGGCCGGTCCACCATGATGGGCCCGTGATCACCGACGTCGGCGCCCAGCCGCTTCTCCGTCCGTGGGGACAGGCCTGGCGCCTGCTCGCCGCGGCCGCGCTGGGTGTGGTGCTCTGGATCATCACGGCGGCGCAACTGCCGGTGGGCGCGGCGGGACCGAGGGTCGAGTGGCTGATCACCGGTGATCCGCTGCTGGCGCTCGCCTGCCTGATCGCCCTGCTGTGGCGCCGTCGCTTCCCGGTCACGATCACGCTCGCGGTCATCCTCGCCTCGACGGCTTCGACGCTGGCGAGTGGCGCGGCGTTGCTGGCGCTCTGTTCGCTGGCAGCCAGGCGGCGCCCGGCCGAAACGGCGGCCGCCGCCGTGTTGTCCGTGGTCTCGGCGGTGCTGACCACCGACCTCTACCCTCGGCGCGCCCTGCCTGAGCCGCTGTGGCTGCTGATCAGCCTCCCGGCCCTGATGGTCGGCATCGTGGTGGCCGTCGGCGCCGCGATCGGCGCGCGCCGGGAGGAGGTGCGCTCCCTGCGGGAGCAGGTCGAAAGCGCGGAACGGGAGCAGGCCGCTCGCGCGGCCGAGGCCCGGATCGTGGAGCGGCACCGGATCGCCCGCGAGATGCACGACGTCCTCGCGCACCGGGTCTCGCTGGTCGCCATGCAGGCCGGGGTGCTGGGGCACCGCCGCGACCTGCCGCCCGACCAGGTCGCGGAGCTGGCCCGCGGGATCGCTGACGGCTCCCACCAGGCGCTGGAGGAACTGCGCGACGTCCTCGGTGTGCTCCGGGCGAGCCCTGGCGAACTGGAGCCGCCGCAGCCCTCGCTCGCCGATCTGCCCGCGCTCGTCGCGGACGCGCGGGCACTCGGGCTGGACGTCACCCTGACGACCACGACGGCGGGCGAGCCGCCGGCCGCGATCGCGAGAACCGTCTACCGGATCGTGCAGGAAGGGCTGACCAACGCGGGCAAACACGCGCCAGGGGCGAAGGTGGCCGTCACCGTCGAGGGAAAGGCGGGGGACGGCTTGCGGGCGACGATCCGGGATTCCGGTGCGGCGCGGAAGATCGCGGGCCCGCCCGCTTCGGGATTCGGATTGCTCGGCCTCTCGGAGCGGGTCGAACTGGCGCGCGGCGAACTGGACCACCACGCGGTACCCGGCGGCGGATTCGTCCTCTCCGCGCGGCTACCGTGGCCGGTCCGCGAAGGGAACGAGTGAATGGACAGCGAGCGGGTACGGGTCGTGCTCGTCGACGACGAACATCTGGTGCGGATGGCGTTGCGGCTCATCGTGGACGGCGAACCGGACCTCGTCGTGGTCGGCGAGGCCGCCGACGGTGACACCGCGGTCACCGTGGTGGGGGAGCAGCGGCCCGACGTCGTCCTGATGGACGTCCGGATGCCCGGTCGTGACGGGCTGAGCGCGACCGAGGAGATCCTCCGCTTCCCGGAACCGCCGCGGGTCCTGGTGCTCACCACGTTCGATTCGGACGAGATGGTGCTGGGCGCGCTGCGAGTCGGCGCGCTCGGGTTCGTCCTCAAGGACACCCCGCCGCCGCGGATCCTGGCGGCGATCCGGACGGTCGCCACCGGGGAGCCCGCGCTGTCGCCCGCCGCCACCGCCCGGCTGATCACCGTGGCCACCGGGCCGAACTCTTCCGATGCGCGCCGGGCTTCCCGCGAAACGGCCATCGAGCTGCTGGCCACGCTGACCGACCGCGAACGCGAGACCGCGGGCGCCATCGCCGAGGGACTGTCCAACACCGACATCGCGCGGCGGCTGGAGATCACCGTCGCGACGGTCAAGGCCCACACCAGCAGCATGCTCTCGAAACTCGGCGTCGAGAACCGGGTCCAGATCGCCCTGCTCGTCCGCGACGCGGAGAGGTGACGCGGCGGCGGCCCTCGAAAAAGCGAAGTGAACTTTCTTCCGGCACGGTGTCGAATCCGCCGGTTCCCGGTCGACGCAGTGTCGAAAGCAGTTCGGAACCACCAAGGAGAAACCAGATGCGCACCCTGATCGCCACCGCGTTCGTCTCGCTCGACGGCGTCGTCGAAGGGCCCGGCGGGGAGCCGGGCTACCGCAATTCCGGCTGGACCTTCAACGGCATCGAGTTCGACGAAGCGGCCTACGAGCTCAAGGGCCGTGAACAGGGCGAGGCCACGGCGATGCTGCTGGGTCGCGTCAGCTACCAGGCGTTTTCGCCGGTGTGGCCGGACATGACCGCCGAATTCGCCGGCTACAACGCGATGCCGAAGTACGTCGTTTCGACCACGCTGCGGGAGGAGGACCTCGTCGGCAACTGGGGCGAGACCACGATCCTGCGTTCGCTGGAGGACGTCGCGAAGCTCAAGGAGACCGAAGGCGGGCCGATCATCGTCCACGGCAGCGCGGAACTGAACCGGAACCTCGCCGACGCCGGCCTGCTCGACCGCTACCACCTGCTGGTGTTCCCGGTCCTGCTCGGCGCGGGCAAGAAGCTGTTCAGTGACACCGACAAGGACAAGCAGAGCCTCGAACTCGTCGAGAGCGAGTCCTACGGCAACGGCGTCCAGAAGCTGGTCTACGACATCGTCGGATGATCGGACCCCGGCCGGGACCGGGCCGCGCGCCCTGCGATCATGAACCGCGGTCAGTCCGGTCCGAGGAGGTCCCGTGCACAAGCCCGTCTTCGTCCGGCCGAACCTCGACGGACCGGCGGGTGGACTACGGCCAGCGCTGGGTCGTCCTCGGCCGCAACGGCGCCGGGAAGTCGACGATCCTTTCGGTGGCCTCGACACAGCGGTTCCCCAGCGCGGGCACGGCGGTCGTGCTCGGCCACCGCATGGGCGCGGTCGACCTGCGTGACGTGCGGACGCACATCGGCTTCGTCGGGGCCAATCAGCGACTGCCCGACGCGGAGAACCACGACGCGCACACGGTGGTGCTCACCGGGTTCGGCGGAAGCGTCCTCCCGCTGTGGGACCGCTACGACGACGCGATCCGGGACAGGGCCCTCGAAACTGCTCGAACTGGTCGGCTGCACCGAACTGCGCGACCGGCCGGTACGGGTGTGCTCACAGGGTGAACGCGCCCGTGTCCGGCTCGCCAGGGCGCTCATGGCCGACCCGCTGCTGCTCCTGCTGGACGAGCCGTTCGCCGGTCTCGACCTGCCGGGCCGCGAGGATCTCCTGATGGCGCTGGAGAACCTGGAGGAGATCCCGGCGACGGCCACGCACGCCCTGATGGTGCGCCGCGGCAAGGTCACCGGCGCGGGGCCGATCGACGAGGTCCTCACCGACGAGGGGCTGTCCGCCTGTTACGAACGGGACGTCCAGGTCCACCGCATCGACGGCCGCTGGGCCGCGCACGCGGCTCGACGTTCGTAAAGACGCTCGTCACTCCTCGGGGTTGCTTTCGGGGGATCAACATCATCTTCACGCATCTTCCCGGCGTAGGTGGGCATCTTTCCCAGTGAGTTCGATCAACGTGAATCGATCACCGAGCGGGAGGAGATGTCATGAACGTCCAGGTGAAGCGAGCGGCCGCGGCGATGACCGTCGGAGGACTGGTCACCGGTGGGCTCCTGGTCGCGGGCGGTGTCGCCGGAGCGATGCCGAGCGACAAGCTTTGCGGCGCCTCCGACGTCGAGATGACGGTGACGCCGGATCCGTCGCACTCGGCGGGCCACGAGGCCTACGTCCTCACCTACACCGCGGCGTCGCCGACCACGAACTGCAAGCTCCAGGGCGCGCCCACCGCGCTGACGTTCGTCGATGACGGGCAGCTGATCGACGACGTCGCCGCCGTGCCGGACGCCACCGCGGCGAACGCGGCACCGGTGAACCTGCGCGACGGGCACCCGGCGGTGTCACGCGTCGTGCAGGCCTCCGCCGAGGCGCCGAACCCGCGCACGCCGACGACGGTCACCTTCGATCTGCCGACCGGGCCGGGCGGTGTTCCCGTCGTCGCGGACTGGCCCGCCGGCGGGCCGCTGAAGGGCGCCACCGTCCAGGTCACCGCCGTCACCGCCGCCTGAATCTCGCTGATCGAGGGAGGAAACCATGTCCGGCAAGCAGATCAAACGTGTTTCCCTGGGTGTCGCGGTGCTCACCGGAACGCTCGCGCTGACGGCGGCCGTCCCGGCCGAAGCCGCCGCGACGCGGTGCGGCACGGCGGATCTCGCTGTCTCCTTGGGTGAGCCGAAGCAGCTCGAAGAGTCGACGGGCCAGTACGACGTTCCGCTGGCCTTCAAGAACATCTCGTCGCGCTCCTGCGGCCTGCACGGGGTGCCCGGTGTCGACCTGGTCGGTCCGGGCGACCCGAACGGACCGGTCTACCACCTGCAGCGGGTGGACAACGGCGTGCGCGTCAACGAGGTCCCGCCGGGTTCGACGGCGACCGCGACCGTCACCGTGCTGTCCCCGACGCCGGGTTCGGTCGGCAGCGGAGGCTCCACGTCCTGGACACCCTCGAAGCTGGTGACCATCCCGCCGGGTCAGACCGAGGCATTGAGCGTGGACTGGCCGTCCGGGCTGCCTGTGCTGCGCCAGGACGCCGCCACGCGTCCGGGCAGCTGGGTCAACGGGATCCTCGCCGACCCCCTGGTGGGCTGAAATACAGGACGGGCGCTCCGATACGGGGCGCCCGTGCTTGTCAGCGGGAGGGGCAGGGCCAGGCGAGCCGGACGATGGTCCCGGTGGGCGTGCTCGTCACCGACGCCTCCGGCGCGAAGGCCCGGATGATCGGCAGGCCGCGTCCACCGTCCGGGCGGCGGCCGTCGCGCCAGCGGCCCTCGTCGGCGACGGTGATCTTGACGTGGCCGTCTTCGTGGGTGGCGGTGACGGTCATGGCGTTGTCGTCGGTGCCGTCCGGATAGGCGTGCTTGACGACGTTCGTCATCGCTTCGTAGGCGGTGAGTTTGAGATCCTCGGCCAGCTCTCGGGGGAGGCCTCGTTCGAGGGCCCAGTTCGCCAGGAGATCCCGCAACGCGGCTGCTTGGGCGGGGACGGCGGCGACCTCGAGGACCAGCTCGTCGGTGCTTTTGCGCACCGGCTCGTCGATCGGCATCACGGAGCTCTCCTCCTCGTCCGCCGCGGTCCACGACCGCCGGATCCATCGACCAGGCTAAGGCACCGCCGGAATCGGGACGCGAGTGCCGCGCGGGCGGGCGCCGCCATCCGATATCTTCGGGACTCTCGGGGTGCCGATCGTGAGGGGTGGATGACGGTGACGAGCGGAGACGGCGACAACCGGGAGGTTCCGTTCTCGGTGACCGTCGCCAGGCCGGATGGCGCCGAGGTCGTCATCGAGGTGGCGGGCGAGATCGACCTGACGACGTCCGAAGATCTCAAGGAGACGTTCGAGGAGGCGCTGGAACCCGTGCCCGGTCGGCTCGTCGTCGACCTCGAAGGCGTGGAGTTCTGCGATTCCACCGGTTTGGCGACCCTGGTCAGGATCAACGACCGGTGTGTCACCCAAGGCGTCGACCTGAGTTTCCTGCCGTCGCCAACGATCCGGCGATTGGCCTTGAAGACGGGACTTTCCACGCTTCTGCCACTCGCCGGATCCTGAACGTTCCAGCGGCTCAGGGATTCGGCGCGGGCAAGGACTTCGGTACTTCGCGGATCGCGCTGTCGAGGTGCCGGTAGACGGGGATTTGCGTCTCGACGCCGAACAGGTGCAGCAGCCTCAGTACGGGCCGGGTGTCGGCGACGACCCCGGTCGTGCGGTGTTCCGAGTGGGCGCGGGCTGCGGCGGATTCGATGACCCGCAACCCGGCGACGCCGAGGAAACTGACCTGGGTGAGGTCGAGCACCGTGGCGGCGGGGAGGTCGCCCCGCAGGGCGCGCTCGAGCCGTCCGGCGGTGGCGAGGTCGATCTCGCCGGTCGCGGAGACGACGAGGACGTCTTCACTCCATCGGGTCCGCCGGACCCGCAGCAGGAGTTCGTCCGCCGGACGGGGCCGCGGAACCACGGAGTGGATGACGGTGCGGAGGACGGGGCCGTCTCGGCTGCCCCGCGTGAAGGGGATTCGGTCGGTCATGATGCTGTCTCCCGGATAGCCGGGGACGAGACGGACAACGGGTAAGCCTGCACAACTGCTGCGCAAGTCAACTCGCCGCCGCGTCGCCCTGTGAAAGGAGCGGAACCGCGGACATGCGGGTCGTTCGCGCGGGCTGGTGGACTCAACCTACGTACTACTCACCGTACGCCGTTCACTTCGCCTGGCAATACCGAGTGTGGTGATCAAGGCATGATTCACGCCTGCGCATGATCACTCGCCTAAGGCCTTTTCCCAGGCGAGGCCCCAGTTTTCGAGTGGGTGCAGCGCGTCGAGGAGCTGTTCGCCCAGTGGTGTCAGACGGTAACCCTCCCCGCCGGTTTCGACGATGCGGGCTTCGGTGAGCTCGCCGAGCCGGGTGGCGAGCACGCTCGACGACATGCGCTCGCAGCGTCGCTGGAGTTCGCGGAACCCGACGTCGCCCTGGCGCAGTTCCCAGATCACCCGCAGGGTCCACCGGCGTCCCAGCAGGTCGAGCGCGGCCATGAGCGGGCGACCGGTTTCGGAGCCGCGGACCGGCCGTCCGGGACGCGGGATCGGATCCTCGGGCATGCCGCCCCCTTGTGCTTCGACTTCAGAAGCATCATAGTGGTTCGAAAGTCGAAGCACCCGAGGTGGTCATGGCCCGCATCGCACCGCTCGCCCCGCCCTACGAGGCGGACGTCGAACAAGCCCTCCGGAAGTGGATGCCGCCCGGCGTGGCGCGGGAGCCGCTGACGCTGTTCCGGTTGCTGCAGCACCATCCGGAGCTGGCGTCGCGGATGCGCGTCCTCGGCGCGGGGTTGCTCGCGCACGGCGAACTACCCGCGCTGGACCGGGAAATCGTCATCGCGCGGGTGACCGCACGATGCGGATGCCGCTACGAATGGGGTGTCCACGCAGCGGTTTTCGCAGCCGGGGTCGGGCTGACGCCGGAACAGGTCGAGGCGACCGTGTCCGGCGACTCCGGGCATCCGGCGTGGTCCGCGCGGCATCGGGCCCTGATCGCCGCCGTCGACGAACTCCACGACACGGCAACGGTTTCCGGCGACGTGTGGGCCGCGCTCGCCGAGCACTATCCGGTTCCGCAGCTCCTGGAGTTCCTGGTGCTCGCGGGCTGGTACCGGACGATCGCCTACGTCGCCAACGGTGTCCGTCTCGAAGAAGAGCCTTGGGCCGCCACGTATCCCTAGGGCTGGTGCGAGTCTGCTTTCCCGGTGTTGTCCCGTTCTCGTTTCGAGGCCTTCCACGCGGCGAGGACGCACAGGAGTGCCGCCACGAAGCCTGCCGCGGTGAGTGTCCCGGCCCAGACGGCGCCGGTGCTGGCGAGTAGGTAGAGCTGGATCACGGCGGTGCTCGTGTAGACGACCGCCAGTCCCAGCCACAGCCGTTGCGTCATCATCTCCCGTCTCCGTTCGCCCGGTACGGGAGGTCAATCGCGGCGAAGCGGGATCGGGTTACAAGCTGTTCGAAAGCGGTCGTTTCCCGGCCTCAAGCACCGGTCGCGCGGAAGAAGTCCACCAGCCCGTCCCAGGACCGGGAGTCCCGCCGCCGTTCCCACCAGGTCCGGAACGGTGTCGACGCCATGGCGTGCCGCGTGTACGACGTCATCATCGCGCGGTACACGTTTTCCGCCTGGTCCCACGTCAGCCGTTCCTTGCGCCAGGACAGCACCAGCCGCATCCGCATGGGGTCGTCCTTCAACGGCCGGACGACCATACCCGGCAGTTCGGGCGCGGTGGGTTCCACGAGTTGCACCGCCTGCCCGGCGGCGATCAGGTGCCGTCCGCCGCCGTTGGGGCATTCGAAGCGGATCCGCGGCGTGAACCCGGCACGATGGGTCGCCGCGCGCAGCGACGTCAGCGAGCCGTCCTCGGGGCCCGGCGGCCCGATCCACGCTTCGTCCGCGAGATCGGCGAGGTCGACCTCGAAACTGTCGGCGAGCCGATGCCGGGCGGGAAGCCCGATGAAGACAGGCACCCAGGAGAACAGCACACGATGGCCCAGATGCTTCGCCAGCGGCACTTCCTGGTCGTCGGACATGGCGATGACGGCGATGTCGAGGGTCGCGCGGGCCAGCGCCTGCGCCAGCACCGCGCTCGACGGTTCCACATGGACTGTCACGTCGAGCCCCGGCAACGCGTCGTCCAGCCGCTCCACGAAGGTCGGCAGGCAGTCCATTTGGGACGATCCGAGCCGGACCGGGCCGTCGCCCAGCGCGCCGAGCAGATCGCTTTCGAACCGGTCGAACTCCACGAGCAGGGTCAGCGCGCGGCGCAGCGTCTGCTCGCCGAACGGGGTCGGGGTCACGCCCGTATGGCTGCGGACGAACAGCGGCGCGCCGATCTGCCGTTCGAGCCGCTGGAGCAGCGAGGTCAGCGACGGCTGGGACATGCCGAGCGCGGCGGCCGCCTGCGAGAGGCTGCCCGCTTCGGCGATGGCGCAGATCGCCCGCAGGTGCCGGATCTCCAGGGCCATAGACGGAGTCTATCGCCGCCGGTCATTACGCCGGACGACTTCGCGGTGTGAGGGTGCGGCGAGGACTCCGACAACGTGAAAGGGGAGCCGATGACCGGCGACCGAACCCGGCCGGATCTGCGCGCGCTGCTGGCCGCCAAGGGGTTCCGTAACTGGATCCGCGAAGGCTGGGAGCCCGCCGATACCACCGTCGCGGTGCCATCGGGCACCGCCGAGGCCGCGGCCGCCCATCGCGGCAGGTTGTCCGCGGAACTGCCCGGACAGCGGATCGCGCTCGCGGCAGGCCGCGCCGTCGTGCGGTCCAACGACACCTTCCACGGCTTCCGCGCCGACAGCGACTTCGTCTGGCTCACCGGCTGCCAGCGCGAAGGCGCGATCCTGGTGCTGACCCCGGCGGGGGACAGCCATCACGCCACGCTGTACGTCCCGCGCCCGGCCGAGCCGGACGAGCCCGACTTCGTGGGCGACGCCGACACCAGCCCGTTGTGGGTCGGCACCGCCGCCGGACCCGCCGCGTACGGCGACGCGCTCGGCATCGAATGCCGTCCGCTGGAGGACCTCCCGCACGGCTTGCGCGGGCGGAACCCGAGCTTCCTGGTCGGCGCCGGGGTCGATCCCGCGCTCGACGCGTACGGCTTCGGCCACAGTGAACGGCTCCGGACGGCCCTCGCGGACCTGCGCCGGATCAAGGACGAGTGGGAGATCGGCCAGTTGCGCGACGCTGTCGACGCCACCTCGCTCGGCTTCGCGGACGTGCTGGCCGCGTTGCCGGAGGCGGTCCGCGGTGGCGGGGAACGCTGGCTGCAGGGCACCTTCGACCGGCGTGCCCGCACCGAGGGCACCGGCCCCGGCTACACCTCCATCGTCGCGGCCGGTCCGCACGCGCCGATCCTGCACTGGACGCGCTGCGACGGACAGGTGACCGAAGACAGCCTCCTGCTGCTCGACGCGGGGGTCGAGCTGGATTCCTTGTACACGGCCGACATCACCCGTACCTTCCCGGTCGGCGGGGAGTTCACGACGGCCCGGCGCGACGTCTACGACCTGGTGCACAAGGCGCATCTCGCGGCACTGGCGGAGGTGCGCCCGGGTCAGGACTTCGCCGCCTTCCAGACGACGGCGCTCGGCGTGCTCGCGTCGGGGTTGCACGATTGGGGCCTGCTTCCGGTGTCGGTGGACGAGGCGCTGTCGCCGGACGGGCAGCAGCATCGGCGGTACATCGTCTGCGGGACCGGCCACTTCCTGGGACTGGACGTCCACGACTGCGCCTCCGCGAGTCCCGGCGCCTATCGCCAAGGCACGCTCGCCGAGGGCATGGCGCTGGCGGTGGAGCCCGGTCTGTACTTCCACGCCGGCGACCGCACGGTGCCGCCGGAACTGCGCGGCCTCGGCATCCGCATCGAGGACAACGTCGTGGTCACCGGATCCGGGCACGACCTGCTCTCCGGCGGTTTCCCCTCGACCGCCGACGAGGTCACCGCCTGGGTCCGGGCCGCCAGGAACTGAAGGACGCTTTCCCCGCATGGCATGCGGGGAAAGTCCCCTTCAGCTCAGTACGAGATCGTGTGCCCGGCGAGGATCCGTCCGGCCGCGCCGGTCGTGGGCAGCCCGGCGGCCGGCCGGTCTTCGGTGAAGTACTCGCGGAAGTCCTGGCTGAAGTCGCGGGTCATCAGCGCGATCGTGCGGTTCCAGTTCCCGCCGTCCGGCCCGTTCGAGGCCCACAGGTCCAGCAGGGACGAGCCGACCCGGCCCTGCACGGTGTCGCCGGCGTCCCAGCCGGGCGTCGAAGCGTCGTTCCGGAAGCTGTAGGAGCTGCCGTTGTCGTAGACGTAGCGGTAGTCGCCGAGGGCGTAGGCGGCGACGGCGTCGGCGAACCCTTCGGTCCACGCGCACGATTCCGAACTGTGCTTCTCGATGTAGTGCGGATTGCAGTCGTCGACCACGGGGAAGCCGCGCCCGTAGAGCTGCCACTGCAGCCAGTGCCCGGCTTCGTGGAGTACGAGATGCTTCGAGTCCGGCATCGTCGCGCCGAGGAAGACGTAGTTCGTGTTCGAGTAGTCCCAATAGCCGCCGTCGGCGACCTTCGGATCCCAGACGAACGTGATCCGGTCACAGCGGCCGTCGGACTGGCGGCTCGTCCAGCAGGACGAAGTGGGGTTCGCGCGCTTCCAGTAGAGGACGTTGAGCGTGTCGACCACCTTCCACGCCCGCTGCAGCGTGGACGGCACCTTCACCGTGCCGAGGTCCTGGGTGCCGGACACGTTGGTGCGGCGTGCCGAGTCGAACGTGTAGTCGGTGGTGTTGTTCGCGGCTTTGACGACCCGCCACATCGACGTGCTGCTCGACCGGAACCTGACGTACGCCTCGGCGAGGGATGCGGTGTGGCAGGCGGTGAAGCGGCCGTCCGACGCGCCGGTGATCCCCTCGGCCAGCCTGCTCGCCGCGCCGGAACCGGTGCGCCCCCAAAGCTCCCAGTTCGCGTTCCGCGCCACCTGCGTGCGCACGGGTTTGCCGGTTCCGGCTTCCGCGCCGAGATGGTCGAAGGCGAGTGTGCCGGTGAGACAGGCGTTCGCGGCCGCCGTCGCCGGGGCGGTGGCCACGGCCGCTGTCAGCCCGAGGGTGGTGACGAGCACCGCGCCGAACGCCCGAAGTCGTCGGCCTGCGGATCTGCGGATCAGCTGCACGGGAATCTCCTCGCTGGAGGGAACCGACGGTGCGCCCGTGACCCTGTGTCGACGGTGACACACCGGTTGGTGAAGGAGTTTCATCGCGGCCGGAGCCGCCCACCATCGCGTCGCCCCATCGGCCGCGGCTATGCCCTCCCCGTCGTTAGCCGTGTCATGATATCCGCGAACTCGATCGGCAAAGCGAACGATTCGCCCTCCGGTCGTACGGTTTGACGAACGACAGGGGAACGGCAGTGGAGGACGAGGCGCCCTCGATCCGGGACATGCTGGCGGTCAACCTGCGTGCGGCCAGGGCGGCGAGGGGGATTTCGCTGTCCGAGCTGTCGCGGCGGTCGGGCATCGGCAAGGCGACGCTGTCGCAGCTGGAGTCCGGCGGCGGCAATCCGACCATCGAAACCGTGTTCAGCCTGTCCAGGGTCCTGGAGGTGGCGATCTCCGACCTGCTCGACCACCGGGCGGGCAGCGCGCTCACCGTGGTGCGCGGAGCCGACGTCGAGGTGCTCAGCGGCGAGGGCGTCGACCTCCGGCCGCTGCGGCGGATCGAGACCGGTGAGGGCGTCATCGAGGTGTACGACCAGGTGGTGCGCGGAGACGCGCCGCAGCGCTCCCAGGGGCACGTCGGGGTCGAGCACACCGTCGTGCAGTCCGGTTCGCTGCGGGTCGAGGTGGCGGGCCGGACCGTCGAGATCGGCCCGGGGGATTACGTCGCCTTCGACGCCCGCGAGCCGCATCGCTACACCGCTTCGGACGGGCCGGTGCACTCGGTCCTGCTGCTGCAGTACCGCGCCGACGAACGGCTCGACGGCAGGCCGCACCCGGTACTGAAGGGCTGACATCTCCCGAGCTATTGACACCTCTCCGGGAGGGAACCTACTCTCCGATCGTTCGCTATACCGAACGCTGGAGGGTCGATGAACCGAACGCGCGTGGTCATCCTCGGCGCGGGGATCGTCGGCGCCGCGTGTGCCCGTGAGCTGAGCCTGGCGGGCTTCGACGTCGTGGTCGTGGATCGCGGCCGCCCCGCCGGAGGCACCACCTCGCACGGTGAGGGCAACATCCTCGTCTCCGACAAGGGGCCCGGGGCCGAACTCGAACTCGCGAAGCTTTCGAAAGTGCTGTGGCCTCAGGCGGTCGCCGAGATCGCCGACGAGGACGCGCGTGCCGCTTCGGCGATCGAGTACGACCCCAAGGGCGGCATCGTGGTCGCCACCACGGACGACGGCGCCCGCGCTCTCGCCGCGTTCGCCGCGTCGCAATCCGGGGTTCGCGCGGAACCGTTGTCCGCCAAGGAAGTCGCTGACGCGGAACCCGCGCTGACCCGCGAGGTGACCGCCGCGTTCCACTACCCGGAGGACGCCCAGGTCCAGCCCGCGGGTGCGGCGCTGGCCCTGCTCGGGTCCGCGCTGCGCCACGGCGCCCGGCTGCGGTCCGACACCGAGGTGGTCGGCGCGTCCGTCCACAAGGGACGGATTACCGGCGTCCGCGTGCCCGGCGAGGTCATCGAGGCAGACGTCGTCGTGAACGCGGCGGGCCCGTGGGCCGGTGAAGTTTCGGCACGGCTCGGCGCCCCGATCGCGATCCGCCCCCGCCGGGGCGAGGTGCTGGTGACCACGCCGATGCCCGGTGTCATCCGGCACAAGGTCTACGACGCCGATTACGTCGGCGCGGTCGGGGCCGATTCGAGCGAACTGCAGACCTCCGCCGTGGTCGAGTCGACCTGGGGCGGCACCGTGCTGATCGGCTCGTCCCGCCGCCGGGTGGACTTCGACGACACGATCCGCCCGGAAGTGCTGAGCGCCATCGCGGTCAAGGCGCTGCGGCTGTTCCCGGCGCTCGCCGACGTCGCGGTGATGCGGGCGTACGGCGGATTCCGGCCCTATGTGGACGATCATCTCCCGGTGCTCGGCGAGGATCCCCGGCTGGGGAACCTCTGGCACGCCACCGGACACGAAGGCGCCGGCATCGGGCTGAGCGTCGGCACCGCGCGGTTGCTGCGCGAACTGCTCACCGGGACGGAGCCCGCGATGCCGGTCGGAGAGTTCACCGTGGCGCGCCCGGCGGTATTGGCGGGGGCGGCCGCGTGAGCGCCCGGCCGATCCGGATCACCGTCGACGGCGAAGCCCTGACCGGGATCGCGGGCCAAAGCGTGGCGGGAGTACTGCTCGCCGCGGGCAGGATCTCCTGGCGTACCACGCGTTCCGGTGCGCCGCGCGGCGTGTTCTGCGGGATCGGCGCGTGCTTCGACTGCCTGCTCACGGTCAACGACGTGCCCGACGTCCGCGCCTGCCGCCGCCCGGCCGCCGACGGCGACGAGATCCGCACCCAGTCACGGGAGGAGAACGCGTGAGCCGGCACGTGGTGATCGTCGGCGCCGGGCCCGCCGGGCTCGCGGCCGCCGAGCACGCCTTGCGGGCCGGTGCCCGCGTCACGGTGCTGGACCAGGCGGAAACGCCCGGCGGCCAGTACCACCGCATGTCGCCGGAGGACTACGCGGCACGGCATGGCGGACCGGAGTTCGACCGGCGCCGCCGGATGCTCGCGCATCCGCGGTGCCGGTGGTGGCCCGGGTCCACCGTCTGGGCGTTCGACCGGGCGGAGCGCCGGGTGCACCTGCTGCGAGGACAGTCCGACGGCGGCGGACGGCAGCGGCTGACCCTCGTCCCGGACGCGCTGATCCTGGCGACCGGCGCGTACGACCGCACGCTGCCGTTCCCGGGCTGGGAACTCCCGGGTGTGTACACCGCGGGCGCGGCGCAGGCGCTGGCCAAGGGGGAGCGGGTCGCGATCGGAAGGCGTGTCCTCGTCGCCGGGGCCGGGCCGTTCCTGCTGCCGGTCGCGGAATCGTTGCTGGGTGTCGGGGCCGAGGTGGTCGCGGTACTCGAAGCGAACCCGCTCTCGACCGTCCGAAAAGGATGGTCGTCCCGTCCGTGGCGCTTGGCCGCGCACGTCGGCAAGGCGAGCGAACTGGCGTGGTACGCCGCGACGCTGGCCCGCCATCGCGTCCCGTACCGGCTGGGCCGGACCGTGATCGAAGCCCGCGGCGCCGACCGCGTCCGCGAGGTCGTGACCGCCGGGGTCCGTGCGGACTGGTCGATCATCCACGGCACAGAGCGGACGTACGAGGTCGACGCGGTCTGCGTCGGACACGGCTTCGTGCCGCAACCGGAACTGGCGGTCGCCGCGGGCTGCGCCCTGGACGGCGGTTTCGTCCGGGTCGACGGGGCCCAACGGACCACAGTGGACGGTGTCTTCGCCGCGGGTGAGATCACCGGTATCGGTGGCGCCGTCACCGCCGCGGCCGAGGGCGCGGTGGCGGGACACGCCGCCGCCGGGGGAGCGCCGCCCCCGGCGTTGATCCGAGCGCGCGACCGGGCCCTCGCCTTCGCCGGACGACTCGCCAAGGCTCATCCGATCGGCCCGGCCTGGCGAGGCTGGCTGCGCGAAGACACGATCGTCTGCCGCTGCGAGGAAACCACGTACGGCGAATTGACGCGTGCGGCCGGGGACGCGGCTTGTCCCGGCTCGCACGCCCTGAAACTCGGCACCCGGGCAGGACTCGGTCCGTGCCAGGGCCGGATGTGCGGTCCGGCCGTGTCCGAACTCTGCGGTGGCACCGAACGGCACCACCGCCCGATCGCCCAGCCGATCCGGCTCGGCGAGCTCGCCGCCCGAACCGAAGGAGAATCTGAATGAGCACCCCCGACCTCGGTGGCGTCGTCGTCGCGACCGCTCTCCCGTACCGGGCGGACGAGTCGGCGCCCGCCGGGCTGGCCGTGGACTACGACGCCTACGCCGCGCACTGCCGGTGGCTGATCGACAACGGCTGCCGGGGCGTCGGCCCGAACGGCTCCCTCGGCGAGTACTCGTCGCTGACCGACGAGGAGCGCCGCCGGGTGGCCCGCACCGCGATCGAAACCGTGGGCGAGGACGGGATCGTCGTCGTCGGTGTGCACGGTCCCGGGTCGCACCAGGCCAGGCACTGGGCCGAGGTCGCGGCCGAGGACGGCGCCGACGGCCTGCTGTGCCTGCCGCCCACGATGTACCGCGCGAACCGGGGCGAGGTGCTCGCGCATTTCGAGGCGGTGGCGTCGGTCGGCCTGCCGGTGATGGTCTACAACAACCCGATCGACACCAAGGTCGACCTCACCCCGGCCTTGCTGGCCGAAATCGCGCAGATCGACAACGTGGTCGCGGTCAAGGAGTTCTCCGGTGACGTCCGGCGGGTGCTGGAGATCCGCGAACAGGCACCGGGCCTGGACGTGATCAGCGGCGCCGACGACGTCGTGCTGGAAAGCCTGCTGATGGGCGCGACGGGCTGGTTCGCCGGCTTCCCCAACGTGTTCCCGGCCGAGTCGGTGCGCCTGTTCCAACTGGCGAGGGCCGGCAAGCTCGAGGAGGCCAGGGCGCTCTACGAACCGCTGGTCGCGGCGTTCCGCTGGGACTCGCGCACCGAGTTCGTCCAGGCGATCAAACTCGGGATGGACCTCGTCGGCCGCTACGGCGGGCCGTGCCGTCCGCCCCGGGGCCCGCTGACCGGCGAGCACCACGAACAGGTCAACGCCGACATGCGCCGCGCGCTCGCCTCGCTGGGGGTGGCGTAGGTGCGGTCGATCCGGTCGATCACCGCCGTCGACTCGCACACCGAGGGCATGCCGACCCGGGTGGTGACCGGCGGGGTCGGCGTCATTCCCGGTGACACCATGGCCGAACGCCGACGCTACTTCATGGCGTGTATGGACCACCTGCGGCAGTTCCTGATGAACGAGCCGCGCGGCCATTCCGCGATGAGCGGCGCGATCCTGCAGCCGCCGACCCGGCCGGACGCCGACTGGGGAGTGGTCTACATCGAGGTGTCGGGCTGCCTGCCGATGTGCGGGCACGGCACGATCGGCGTGGCGACCGTGCTGGTGGAGACCGGCATGGTCGAGGTGACCGAACCGAAGACCGTGGTGCGCCTGGACACCCCGGCCGGGCTGGTGCACGCCGAGGTCGACGTCCGTGACGGCCGCGCGGAACGCGTCAAGCTGCGCAACGTCGCGTCGTTCCTCGCCGAGCGCGACGCCGTCGTCGAGGTGCCCGGTCTCGGAGAGGTGCGCTACGACCTGGCCTACGGTGGCAACTTCTACGCGATCCTCGAACTGTCCCAAGTGGACATCCCGTTCGACCGGGCGGAGAAGGACCGGATCCTCGCCGCGGGGCTGGACATCATGGCGGCGATCAACGACCAGCGTCCGCCGAAGCATCCGGCCGACCCGTTGATCGGCGGGTGCAAGCACGTCCAGTTCCTCGCCCCGGGCTCGGATGCCCGCGCTTCGCGGAACGCTATGGCGATCCACCCGGGCTGGTTCGACCGGTCGCCGTGCGGCACCGGCACTTCGGCCCGGATGGCCCAGCTGCACGCCCGCGGTGAGCTGCCGCTGCACACGCCGTTCGAGAACAGCTCGTTCATCGGCACCACGTTCACCGGCGAACTGGTCGCCGAGACCACCGTCGGAGGTGTCGCCGCCGTGGTGCCGGAGTTCTCCGGACGCGCCTGGATCACCGGCAACGCCACCTACCTGCTGGACCCGGACGACCCGTTCCCCGCCGGGTTCGTCCTCTGAGGCCCGCAATTGGTCACCTGCTTGCGCCGGACAGAGGGCGCAAGCAGGTGACCAATTGCGTCAGGAGGAGACCACCGTCCCGCCCTGGACGATGTGCCGGAACGCCTTCGGCTCGGCCAGGACACCGATGTCCTCCAGCGGATCCCGGTCCACGACGAGCAGATCCGCGTGCGCGCCGGGGGACAGGGTGCCGATCTCACCGGTCAGGTTCAGCAGGCCCGCCGCCGTCGACGTCGCGGAGCGGATCACCTCAAGCGCGGACTGGACCTCGCCGCGCAGCCGGAACTCGTGGTTCTGGTGCCGGTGCATCCCGCCGAGGAGGTCGGTGCCGTACACCAGTTTCACTCCGCCGCGAGCGGCTCGCTCCAAAGCGGCCATACCCGCCCCGAGGACCTCGTCGACCTTGCGCCAGCTGGATTCCGGCAGGCCGTGCTCGCGCCCTTCCTCCTTCAGCGCCCAGTACGTGACCAAGGTGGGCACGAGGTACGCGTCGTGCCGGAGGAAGAGTTCGACACTGAGGTCGTCGATCAGGTTGCCGTGCTCGATCGAGCGCACGCCCAGCTCCAGCGCCCGGTTCACCGCACGGGCGGTGTAGGCGTGCGCGGCGACGTAGCGGTTGGCCGACTCCGCCTCCTCGACGATCGCGCGCAGTTCGTCGGCGGAGTACTGCGTCGAGTCGATCCGGTCGGTGGGGGAGGCGACGCCGCCGGAGGCCATCACCTTGATGTGGTGCGCCCCCTTGCGCAGTTCGTCGCGCGCCGCCGCGCGGACGGCGTCGACACCGTCGGCGACCCGGCCGAGACCGGCGCAGCACGGGTGGTCTTCGCTGGCGTTGGCGCCGCGGGTCCGGCTGTCGCCGTGCCCGCCGGTCTGGCTCAGCGCGCGTCCGCAGAACAGCAGGCGCGGGCCACGGAACAGGCCCTCGGCCTGCGCGTCGGCGAGGCCGTAGTCGGCACCGGAGGCGTCCCGGACGGTGGTGAAGCCGCGGTCCAGCATCCGGCTCATGGTGCGGGCGCTGTGCGCGGTCACGTAGGCGGGCGAAGACGCGGGAAGCGAACCGAGATCCGCGGTCGACGCGGTCACGTGCACGTGGGCGTCGACGAGACCCGGCAGCACGAACGCGCCACGCAGGTCCTCGGTCCGCACATCGCCCGCGCTGAGACCTTCGCCGATCTCGACGATCCGGCCGTCGGCGCACCGGAGGTCTCCCTCGGTGTACTCGCCCTTGACCGGATCGAGCAGACGGGCGTTGCGCAGCAGCAGCGATCCGTTCATCGGGTCTCCTCCAGGAGTTCGCGCAGAGCCGGGACCGCCAACGGTGCCAGAGACCGGGCCGCCGCGACGGAATCATCGTCGTAGCTGCCCTCGGCGTCGAGGATGTTGAGGACGCCGAGGGTGCGGCCGTCGTCCACCACCGGCACGTTGATCACCGCGCCGCAGCCGAGCCGGTCGATGAGTTCGTGGTCGGCGAAGATCTCCCGCACGGCCGCGCTGTCCGGCCCGAAGTAGGGCTCCTGCCCGGTGATGCACCGCTCCAGCCAGCCCGCCGCCACCTCGACGGTCTTCTCGCCGCCGACCGGGTAGTCGGCCGGGTGGCTGCTGTGCACCCGGCGCAGCGCCCGCCGTTCGGGCACCCACGCCAGCACGGTGAACAGCCGTACGCCGATGGTGGCGCGGGTCTTGTCCTCCACAGTGGACAGGGGAACGGTCACTTCGTCATCTCCTTCGCGGTCTTCACGGGCGCGCCGTGTTCGGTCAGTTCTTCCAGGGAGCGGCCGGCGGTGGAGAGGCCGAACACGACCACGCACACCACCCCGGCCGCCAGGACGGCGGTAGTCAGGCCGAAGACGCCGGCGAAGCCGAGGCTTGCCGAGGACAGGCCGATGATCGTCGGGGCCAGGATGCTGCCGACCCGGCCGAACGCGCTGGACAGCCCGGTGCCGCTGGCGCGGATCCAGGTCGGGAACACCTCGGGGGTGTAGGAGTAGACGCCGGCGTAGGTGCCGTTGAGGAAGAACGACAGCACCGCCCCGGCGAGGGTGATCGACCACGGCGCGTCCATCTGGCTCAGCCAGAACGCGCTCACCGCCGACCCCGCGAGGTACAGCGCGATGGTGTGCTTGCGGTCGAGCCGTTCCGAAAGCCAGGCCGCGGAGAAGTACCCGGGGATCTGCGCCAGGTAGATGATGATGGAGAACTCGAAGCTCTTGGTCACCGTGATGCCGCGTTCGACGAGCAGTGTCGGGATCCAGGAGAAAAAACCGTAGTAGGAGAACGTGATCACGAACCACACGGTCCAGATCACCGCCGTGCGGCGCGCCATCGCCGGGCTCCACAGGAACTTCAGCGCGCTGAACAGGTTGACCTTCGGAGTTTCCGTCGCGGGCTGGGCGTCGGCCTCGGGGACGGGCGGAAGTTCCCGCCCGGTCGCCTTTTCGACGTCCCGCTCCAGCTTCGCGACGATCTTCTCGGCCTCGGCGTGCCGTCCGTTCGCGACGAGGAACCGGGGTGATTCCGGCAGGGAACGGCGCCACCACAGCAGCATGACGATCGGCAGCGCGGTGATCAGCTGGGCGACCCGCCAGCCTTCGGGCACCGTCGGGACGATGAACCGGCCGATCAGCGCGGCCATGACGAACCCGAACGAGAAGAAGCCGGCGAGCGCGCCGACGAACCAGCCGCGCCGTTTGGCGGGGACGAACTCCGACAGGAACGGCGCGATGATCGCGCTTTCGGCGCCCGCGCCGGCTCCGGCCAGCACCCGGGCGCCCAGGAAGATCTCGTAGTTGGGGGAGAACGCGGCCAGCACGGAGAACACCGCGTAGAAGGCCAGCGCGTACATCATGACCTTCTTGCGGCCGATGCGGTCGCCCAGCAGGCCGGCGGCGATCGCGCCGAAGAGGAAGCCGAACGGCGTCGCCGAACCGATCAGCCCGAGCTGCCCGTTGTCGAGGCCCCAGGCCGCTTTCGCGCTCGGCAGGAGGAAGGCGACCACGGCGGAGTCCATGCCGTCGAAGGTGTAACCGAGCCCGCCGATGAACAGGAGTAAGTAATGGGGACGGCTCAGCGGGAGCCGGTCCAGTCGTGCCAGAAGCGTCATGGGGAACGCCTTCCGTGGTTCGGGCGACGAGGAGTGCGGACAACGTATACTGCGTTTCGTCAAAACTGCAATGGTTGTTGCAAGTGGTCCGATGGGCACGATGCGTTACCGTGACGCGGTCGAGGGAGGGCGTGCGTGACAGAGACGGGAGCCGACGACGGTTTCGAGGCGTGGCTTCGGGATCGGACGCCGGAACGCGGCCTGCGGCCGAAGTCGGCCGCCGTGCTCGAAGTGCTGGTCTCGCAACCACGCCGGGCGTCGTTCGGCTCGACGGCCGAGCTCGCCCAGCTCGCCGGGGTCAACGTCGCCACCGTCACCCGCACCGCGCAGGCTTTGGGTTTCGCCGGTTGGCCCGCGCTGCAACAGGAACTGCGGGCGCGGTACCTGTCTTCGCTGAGCGCGCCGCAGGTCGCCGAGGAACACCGGGACGTCGACTCGCCCGGATCGGCGTCGCTGCGCCGCGACCTCGACAGCCTCGCTCTGCTCAACCGGCGGGTCGCCGAAGACGAGATCCGCAACGTCGCGGAGGCCGTCGCCGCCGCGCGCCGCACGCTCGTCATCGCCGACGGCAGTTACGCCGCCGTCGGGATCGCGTTCGCGCACAACGCGCGGCTCGCCGGTTACGACGTCCACGCGGTCACCGCGGGCGACGCCGAACTCGCCAACGCCACAGCGAAACTCTCCTCCGAGGACGTGCTGATCGCGATCAGCTTCTGGCGGCTGTACGAAAGCACCGTGCTCGCGGCCGACGAGGCCAAGGCCAGGGGAGCCCGCGCCTTCGCCATCACCGACGCGGCCAGCCCCGCACTGGCGGGCGCCGTCGAGCAGGTGCTGATGGTGCCTGCGGAAGGCGTGACCTTCTTCCCGTCCCTGACCGCGGGAATGAGCCTGGTGCAGGCCATCGTCGCGCAGCTCGCCGCCGTCGATCCGGTCCGCACCGGGGAATCCATCGAAGCGGCCGAGGCCATGTGGTCGCGGTTCGATCTGCTGCATCGCCGTCCCGGGTCGGCCGAAAGGCCGGTCCCGAAAAGGCCGACCGGTCGAGGCGTCTCCGCCGGATGACCGATCCGCAACCCCTTGCCGGGAGGCGATCCTGGTTCCAGGCCGCCGGAACGGGCGGCACGGGGATCGAGGAGGCAGCAATGACGATCATCGCGACTTTGGGTGCTTACGCCGGGCTCGCTCTGCTGGCACTGATGGCGGCGACCCCGCTGCTGGTCGAACTCGACCAGCGCTTCCCGGTCACCCACCGGGCCAAGACGGCCAAGGCGGCCGAACGGGAACACCGGGTGCCCGCCGGACTCGCTTCAGCGTGACGCAGAGCACAGAGAATCGCGTGAGACTACCTCACGTGAGTGATTCCGAACCTGTCAAGTCGTAACTTTGTGTCGCGTTATGGAACGCTCAGTGACGTGACCGTGGATCTCTGCCTCAACGCCCAACCCGCCGACGCCTTCGCGGAATTCCGGAGGAACGTCGACGAGTTGACCCAGGCGTACATCGACGCCTGCCGTCAAGGCCGCGCTCCGGGCGACGCCACACTCGACCTTCTGCAGCAGGTCCACCGCGAGGACCGCAACTGGGTCGTCGTCCATCTGACCTTCGCCATCGCCGCGCTCGCGCATCAGCGAGCCCTCGCCCCGGCCGACGCCGTCACCCGGCCAGGTGGTGTAACAGGTGCTCCGGAGCGAGCGTTGTTAGCTTCCGCGAGTGACTGATCCGACCATCTCCGCGGTCATCGCGGTGTTCGCGGGTTTCGTGCTCGCGGGCCTCCTGGCCGTCCCGTACATCGCCGCCAGCTACCGGCGACGCGGCGAACTCGGGCTCTGGCGGGTCCTGCTGGTGTTCGGATTCCTGGTCTACGCCATGTCTTTGTGGACGTACACGCTGCTCCCCATCCCGGAGACCACGGCGTCCTGGTGTGCCGAGCACGCGGCCGGCCATCTGCAACTGCGTCCTTTCCAGTTCGTCGCCGACATCCGCCGCGAACAGACCGGCGCCGGCCTCCGGGCGTTCCTGCGCAATCCCGCCGTCCAGCAGGCGGTGTTCAACATCGCGCTGTTCGTGCCGCTCGGGATGTTCGTGCGGCACCTCTTCCGGCGGGGTTTCCTCACCACCGTCGCCCTCGGCTTCGCGGTCTCGCTGTTCATCGAGTGCACCCAGCTCACCGGGGTCTGGTTCCTGTTCGAGTGCCCGTACCGGCTGGCCGACGTCGACGACCTGCTGATGAACACCCTCGGCGCCGCCGTCGGCTTCGGGCTCGCCCCCTTGCTTCGCTTGATGCCGGGGAAGGAGCCGTCCGCGCCGCCGGGAACACCGCGACCGGTCACCGCACGGCGCCGTCTGCTCGGGATGGCCGTCGACGTCCTCGCGGTCGTCCTGCTCGGCACCACAGCCGGGATCGTGACGGTGGTGCTCGCGGGCGAACAGAACGCCGTCGTCACCGCGCTGATCGGCACCCTGCTGCCCGCGGTGCTCCTGCTGTTAGTCATCCCCGTCGCGGGCAACGGCGCCAGCTTCGGCCAGCGGGTCGTGCTGCTGCGTCCCGCCGGTCCGGACGGCGGGAAACCCGCCGTGTGGCGGATGATCGTGCGGTTCCTGGCCGGTTCCGGCGGCTACTGCACCCTGCTCGCCCTGGCGTCCGCGGTGAACGGCGGGTTCGAGCCGCTCGCGAACCTGTTGTTCTTCGTCAGCGGCGTCCTCGCGATCCGGCCGCAAGGTCACCAAGGGCTGTCCGGGCTGATCGCCGGTCTGAGCGTGGTCGACGCGCGCGCGATCGGCGATGCCGGGTAGTCCTGGTAACAGGATCCGCCTGACCTGGTTGCGCCGCGCCCGGGACGCGAGGCTCGGAGACGAAAAGCGACAGGGAGGAAACACAATGCGCTTTCGTCAACGCCTGGTCCTGCCGGTACTTCTGGCCGCCGTCGTCGCCGGGATCGGGGCGGCTCCCGCGGAAGGCAAGGGAGGCGCGGTGGACATCACCGCGCCGTCGCTCTATCCGGAAGGGGTCGCCTGGGATCCGGGCAGGCGGACCGCCCTGGTGGGTTCCGTCCGGTTCGGCACGGTCGCGGTGGTCCAGCGCGACCGGACCGTCCGCACCCTGGTGAGCGACCCCGGCATGGTGTCGGTGTTCGGCATCGCCGTCGACGCGGCACGAAGCAGGCTCCTGGTCACCTACGGCGATCTCGGGCTCGGGGAACGGTCCGCGCCGTCGACGGTGAACCGGCAGTCCGGGCTCGGGATCTTCGATCTGCGCACGGGAAGGCGGATCGCGCTGGTCGACCTGGCCGCCGGCGACGGTGACCACGCCGCCAACGACGTCGCGGTCGATCCGCGCGGGAACGCCTACGTCACCGACACCCTCGGCGACGCGCTGTTCCGCGTCGACCCGCGAGGCCGGATCACCGCGCACGTCACCAGCCCGGCGTTCACCAGCGAGGGGTTCGGGCTCAACGGCGTCGTCTGGCATCCGGACGGCTACGTGCTCACCGTCCTGTACAACTCGGGACGGCTGTTCAAGGTGGACATGGACTCGGGGAAGGCCGCCGACGTCGCGCTGGAGCGTCCGCTCGTCGGCGGGGACGGACTCGTCCTGCGCCGCGATGGCGCGCTCGTCTCGGTCACCAACGACCTCGGTGGCCTGGGACCGAGGGCGGTCCGCGTGGTGACGTCCGCCGATCACTGGCGCTCCGCGGCCGAGCGGCGGATCGTGGCTCCGTGGCCGGACGGGAAACCGACCACCGCGGCGGCGACCCCGTCCGGGGTCATGGTGCTGACCGGCCACCTCGACGCGCTGCTCGCGGGCGACTCGTCGGTGCGGACTTTCCAGCTTCGCCGCTTCTGACACCCGCCACCCGATCGGGTCGATCCTGAAGTTCGCGCGAGTCATTACGCCTGGCAGCGGGCTCGGACCGGAACACTCCGCGCGGTGAACGTGGAGTCGATGGACGACGTGGCCGACTGTCTGCTCTCGGTGGCCTGGAACATCTTCCCGTTGATGGGGAAACCTCCCGAGAGCCCGGGCAACCGGACGGAAGAGGTCCGGACCCTCCTCGTCGACGCGTGTCACGACGCCGGGATGCTGGCCCGCGAGTGGGCGGCGGAACACGGGGCGGGGACCGAGGAGGACCGCGTTCCGTTCCTGCGGCTCGCGGAGGTCGGGACGGACGCGAACCTGTTCCTGGGTATGGTTTCCGGCACGCTGGTCGCCGATCAGGAGCGGATCCGCCGCCGGTGGGCGGAGATCGAGACGCTGGTCCGCGAGGCGGGCGAACTCGCCGGGTGGATCAGGGGGCGGCCGAGGGTCCGGCCGCCCCTCCCGGCGGGGTGATCAGTCCTTTTCGAGGGTCAGGCCGTAGCGGTTGAGCACCTCCTTGACGGGCTGGAAGAAGGTGGTGCCGCCCGAGCGGCAGTCGCCGGAACCACCCGACGTCATTCCCTGTGCCTGCACGAGTTTCGTACCGGAACCCGACGAGGGGCGGCTGACGAACGAGCCGCCGGAATCGCCCGGTTCGGCGCAGGCGTCGGTCTGGGTGAGGCCCCGCACGACGTTCCCGTTGCCGTAGTTGACCGTCTGGTCGAGCGCCTCGACCCGGCCGCACTGCCAGTGGGTGGTGATCCCGGACCGGCAGATCCGCCCGCCGACGCCGACGACGTCCGCACCCTCGATCCGCACGTCGTTACCGTCCTCGTACCGGTCTACCCGGGGCGGGGTCGAGACGTCGGAGTGGGTCACCTCGACGGTCCCGTAGTCGTTGCCGGGGAAGGACGACCTCGCGACCCGGCCGATGGTGCCGTCGACGCCGTGCACGGTGCCGCCGAGTTCGGTGCAGTGGCCCGCGGTGATCACGTAATGGTCGTCATCGTCGTGGGCGTTGAACCCGACCGAACAGGCGCCACCGCTGAAGTACAGACCCTGCCCGCCGACCACGCTCCACAACGGACGGGGCGCGCTCTCGACCCGGTCCACCCGGACCGGGACACCCGCCGCTTCGGCCCACGCCCGGCCCGCGGCGTCGCCGCCCACCACGCTGACGACGACCTCGTTCGCGGGCGCGTCGACATACCAGCCCGCGACCGAGCCCGGCAGTCCCGCGGTTCTTTCGTCCAATGTGGACTGGATTCTCTTCAGTTCGGCGGCGCTGTGCCGCACCACCTTCGGGATCGCGCCCGCCGAACGGATCCCGGCCGTGCGGCTCGCGTCGGTGGTGCCGACGACCAGCCGGCCGGTCGTCGTGTCCAACCAGGAACCGGCGAAAGCGGCTCCGAGTGAAGTGCCGATCTTCTGCTGCGCGGCGGCCAGCGTGGCCGGGCTCGCCGCTTCGGTCAGCGCCGAAGTCGCCGCCGAGGCCGGGGCCGCGAAGGCGGTGACGGCTGCCGCGGCTCCGATCAGGACGGTCGTGGTGCGCAGAGGACGTCGTATCACGAAAACCTCCATGTATCGCGGAATTCGTTGCGGGATGTGGAACGAGAATCGACGTTACGACAGTGGCATCGGGAGCGAATGCCGCCATTGGAGTAGCACTGACAATTCCCCTTTCCGGCGCAAAGGGAGGTGCCATTGCCGGGTTCTGCTCACTCTTGTGAGTGGATCATGCCCGATTTACCGTCCCCGATGTGTTGTCGGGTCCACGACAATCCGCGACCGGGGTGTGGCATTCGGGAAAAGGCGTGTTCGGAGCCCGTCACCTGATTGTGTGCGGCTGAACCCGTTTGCCCGCCTTGATGACGAACGGGTTTCGTTCGCATCCGTGGCGTTCCGGCCCCGTTGCGCCGAACGTGCGACTTCTGTAACGCGGCGCGCGCACGCGCTGACCGATCTTTCGGTGACCCGGAGCAGACGGAGGCCGTGGATGAAGATCGACCTGTTCAACGAGATCCAGAACCCTCGGCCGTGGCCCGAAGGACACGAGGGACTCAGGTTCTCCCAAGCGATCGAACAGGCCGTCCTCGCCGACGAACTGGGCTACGACTGCTGGTGGCAGGTCGAACACCACGGGGCGGAGGAGTCCAGCCTGTCGTCCGCGCCGGAACTGATACTGGCCGCGCTTTCGCAGCGGACCAGCCGGATCCGGCTCGGCCATTCCGCTGTCCTCGCGCCCGGCCGGTTCAACCATCCGATCCGTGTCGCCGAACGCGCCGCGACCCTCGACCATCTCAGCGGAGGCCGGGTCGAACTCGGCCTGACCCGCTCGACGATCCCGGAATGGCGCCTGTTCGGCATCGAACCGGACGAGGCCCGCGCCCAGACGCAGCAGGCGTTCGAAATGATCCCGCGAATGTGGACTTCCGAACGGTTCTCCTGTGAGAACGACGCTTACCGAGTCGACGACGTGCCGATCTCGCCGAAACCGGTCCAGAAGCCGCATCCGCCGCTGTGGCAGGCGGCGGCGAGTCCGGCGTCGTTCGAAGAGGCGGGCAGACGCGGGGTGGGTGTCCTGGGCACGACGATGTGGGAATCGCTGGAGCGCGCGGGAAGGCTGATCAAGCTCTACCGGGACGCGGCCGGGGAATGCGCCGATCCGGTCGGGGCGTTCGTCAACAACCAGGTCGGGTTCTTCACCTTCGTCCACTGTGCCGACACCGACGAAGAGGCGATGCGCAACGGCGCCGCCGCGGCCGCGGCCTGGTACACGGTGACGGCGCTGACGTTCTTCGAGGCGGCGAGCGAGTTCGTGCGGCTCAACGCCCGGCAGGAGGAGATCGTCGCCGCGCCCGACGGTGGCGGGCTCACCGGCGACTTCCTGCGCGGTGAGGCGACGAACGTCCCGACGGAGGCGAATCTCCTGATCGCCCGGATCCTGCAGGGCGAGTCCGTGCCGGACGACGAGATCTTCAGCGTGCTGAGCGCCCAGGACTCGCTGATCGTGGGCAGCCCGGACACCTGCCGCAAGAAGCTGCGGGCCTACGCGGAGCTGGGCATCGACCGGATGATGTGCCTGCAGCAGATCGGCGGCATCCCGCACGAGAAGGTGCTGAAGAGTATCCGCCTGATCGGCGAGCTCATCCCCGAACTGCGCTGAGGCATCCCGCTCACCAGCAGGACACGAGCCCGGCCACGAAGAGCAGCTCGACGGTGAAGGCGGGCGGCGCCAGCAGCGCGAGCGTCCCGCCCGCGACGGCCTTCGCCCTGGCCGGGAATCGGGGCGACTCGGTGGGATACGCCGCCAGCAGGCGCAGCCGGATCTCGGTGTCGCCTCCGGCCATGCCGAGCGCGCGGCGCGGCCCGTCCGTCGCGTGGATGGCCACCAGCGCCGACCGCACGGCCTCGGGTCCGTGCCAGGTGGCGGCGGCCCGGTCGGCGGCCAGTTCCACGAGCAGCCGGATCGCGCTGGGAAGCTCGCGCATGAGCGGGACGAACCGCAGCGTGCGGCCCAATACGTCGGCCGAGGCGGTCAAGAGGTGGTGCCTGCCCCGGAGATGGGCCCTTTCGTGAGCGAGCACGGCGTTCAGCTCGCGGCGCGAGAGACACGCGGCCAGCCCCTCACTGGCGACGATCAGGCCGTGACGGCCGCCGAGACTGTAGGCGATCGGACGGTCGTCGGGCAGCCACAGCGTCGGCCCCGGCCTGGCCCCGGAAAGCCGGAGCACGTCGAGATGGCGCCGGTGCAGCAGCGTGCTGTGTTTCCGCCGCCGAGCCGAGGACACGGCCAGCCGGATCGCCGCGATCAAAAGGGCGGCGCCCGCGAAGGCGCCGGCGACCGGATCGAGGGCGGGAAGGTCGCCGTGGCCGACCGCGGCCCAGCAGTCGTGGAGGATCCGGGTGATGGCCGCGGCGGGACCGTGGTCCGGCAGCACGAGGAGCAGGACGGCGCCGAGGGTGCCGGCGACGACGCCGAGCGCGGTCAGCAGCCACCACGCGAGCGCCGTGCCGGGGCTGATCCCGCCGGCGGTCAGCCTGCCGAGCAGGCGCGGCGAGAACCAGCCGATCACCACGACGCCGAACAGGAGCACCGCCGCCAGGATCATCGCTTGCCGGGCTTCCGCCGCAGCGCCCGCCGCAGGATGTCCGACTCCTCTTCGGTGACCGAGCGCGCGAAATGCAGCAGGACCGATTCCCTGTCATCCGAGGCGTCGAGGAGTTCGCGGAGGCTTTGGGCGGTGGCCTCTTCGCGGGTTGCCACGGCGCGATAGCGGTACGCGCGGTTCTCCATCTCGCGGACGACCCATTCCTTGCGGTGCAGGTTGTCCAGCACCGTCATGACGGTGGTGTAGGCGAGATCGCGGTGCTGGTTGATCGCCTCGAGAACCTGGCGCACCCGCAAGGGTTCCGCCGAATCCCAGAGCACATCCATCACCGACGCTTCGAGTTCGCCCAGCCGTTGCATGACACCTCCGCCCGGAAGGATACTGCGTGCGTCGCGCTCAGCCGACGATGCGCCGGGCGCCCATCAGATGCCCGTCTCCCTTGACCGACCGGACGTCGACCAGTTGCCCTTCGGTGGGGGCGTCGACCATCTTGCCCGGTCCGACGTACATGCCGACGTGGTGGATCGCGCCGGGATCGCCGGTGCCGTCGTCGTAGAAGACGAGGTCGCCGGGGACGAGCTGGTCGAGCGGGACGGCTTTGCCCACGGTGTACTGCTGGCGGCTGGTCCGCGGGAGCGAGATGCCCGCCTGCCTGTACGCCCACGACGTCAGGCCGGAGCAGTCGAATTCGCCCGGGCCGGTGGCGCCCCATTCGTACTGCGAGCCCCGTTTGGACAGTGCCGCCTGCAGCGCGTCGTTCGCGGCACCGGGCGGGCCGAGGTAGGAACCCTTGTCCTGGACCTTGCCGAGTTTCGCCTTGTCCGACGAGGGAAGCTCGCCCAGCGCTTCGCGGACCTTCTTGATCTGGGTGTCGAGGTCGTTCTTGCGGGTGCGGACCTGGTCCAGCGCCAAGGTGGCGTCGTTCGCCGCGAGCTGGGCCGATTCCCGCGCGCCCGCGGCGGTGGTGCGCGCGGTTCGCGCCTTCCCGAGCGCGTCGCTCAGGCCGTTCAACGCCTTGGCTTTCTCGCCGGCCAGTATCGACAGCGCGGACGAGCGGTCCAGGTACTCCTGCCTGCTCTCGCTGTCGAGCAGCAGGACGGCGTTCCCGAGTTGCTCGCCGTTCATCGCGGACCGCGCGATCGCCTCGACCTGCGGCCGGAAGCGATCGATGGCCGACTGCGCCTGCGCGAGGTCACCGTCCGCCCGGCCGAGAGCGGCGGTGGCCTGGTCGCGTTCGGACTCGCGGGTTTTCAGCCGGTCCTGCGATTCCTGCAGATCTTCGTCGGCCTTGGCCGCCTGGGCACCGAGTTCCTGGTATCGCCGCAGCGGATCCTGGCTGTCCGGTGCCGGTTGCGCGCTCGCGGGGAGCGTGCCGAGGCCGAGGGCCATGAGGGCGGCGGTGGCGGCGAGGGGGTGCCGCAGCGGGCGCCGATGTGGGGTCACGGGTGCCGAATCTCCTGTCGCACAGGTTCAACTATCGCGCTTAGTAGTACGGGGACGGAGGTGAGCGCGCGGTGAAGTCCTACTATGATGGCTAGTACTACGTGGCAGAGGAGCTCAGACGAGGGTCTTCCAGTAGCTCCAGAAGGCCTGCAGGACCGCCGCGGCGATGACGGCGTACCAGACCACGAGCACCACGGTGTGGTAGCGGAGCACCGTCCGTCCTTTATGGAGGTTGCGCAGGGTCGTGTACCAGAAGACGGCGATGGTGACCGCCCAGACGACCATGCAGTACGGGCAGAGCGCGCCGATGACGTACAGGCTCTGGTACATCAGCCAATGCACGAACACGACGCCGAGCAGCGAGCCCGCCTGCAGGCCCAGCCAGTACCACCGGGGGAGCCGGGCTCCGCCCAGCACCGCGACACCGGTCGTCACGACCACACTGAACCCGGCGATCCCCAACAGCGGATTGGGGAAGCCGAACAACTCCGCCTGCGGTGTCTTCATGATCGAGCCGCAGCTGAGGACCGGGTTGATACCGCAGGTCGGGATGTAGGAGAAATCCTTGAGCAGCGCGATCTTCTCGATGGTGAGGACCAGCGCGGCGACCAGCCCGATCGCGCCGCCGGCCAGCAGCACCCACGGCGTCACGCGTACCGCGAACGGTGCGCGCTCGTCCGTCATTTCGCCAGTTCCCGGTCGAGAGCGGCCTTGAGCGCCTGATAGGACGGTGAACCCGAGAACTTGACGCCGTTGACGAAGAACGACGGGGTGCCCTCGACGCCCGCGTTCGCGCCGTCGGTCCGATCGGCCAGGACCCGGCCGAGGGTGGCCGGGTCGTCGAGCGCGGCCTCGAAGGCGGGCAGGTCCAGGCCGAGCTCGCGCGCGAAGCCGAGGAAGGTGTCGCGGTGCGAGACCTGCTGGTCACCCCATTCCTGCTGCTTCTCGAACATCAGGCGGTACATCGGTTCGAGCTTGCCCTGCTTGCCCGCCGCCTCCACCGCCCGCGCGGCGAGTTCGGCGTTCCGGTGGCTGGGGATGGGGAAGTAGCGCATCACGAAGGTGACTTTGTCGCCGTATTCGGCGCGCAGCCGCTCGACGCCGGGAAACGCGGCACCGCACGCTTCGCACTCCAGGTCGAGGAACTCCACGAGGGTCACCTTGGCGCCGGCCGGATCCGACAGCCGATGGCTGTCCGGCCGGACCAGGATCGAGGCGGGTACGGCCGCAGGCGGGCTGTCGCCGCCCGCCTGCGCCGTCGGGGTGTCCTCACCCAGCCTGGTGAAGACGAGCAACGCGGCCACCGCCGCGATCACGACGGCCACGACCGTCAGGGAAACCTTGGTGTTCTTGGTCATTGTGCTGAGTCCTTATGCTCGAGTCCGGGCAACTGAAGGCGGCATGGCAGGACCGGTCCGCCTCGGTGAGAGGGCGGACCGGTCATGACCGGGACTGCCGATCAGGTGCGCGAAACGCAGAGCTGGACGAGCGGAGGCGTGGTCGCCAGACGCCGGGACAACAAGGACAACGGCATCGCGGGTGGCGTGCCCGCGGTGTCGGGGCGGCGCCGGACGAGCAGGAAGAGCAGGGCCAGCAGCGCGACGCCGATCCCTGTGACGTCGTCGAGGTGGTTGTGCGGAGGTTCCGCCGGGACGAGCGAGGCGGCGTGGTCACCGGCCGGGCTCAGCTGGGACGTCACCGGTTCGCATTCGTCGACCGTGTTCGCGGCATGGCCCGTTTCGGCGGCGAACAGGGGAGCGCAGGGTGATCCGGCCGCCGCGGCGCCGTCGCTGCACAGCGCGCCCTGCAGCAGGGCGACGACGACGAGCGCGGCCAGCACGGCGAACAGCCGCGCGGCCGTCGTCGCAGTCCTTCCACCGGGCACGGACAGCAGGGTAGAGGTGACCTTGTGAAGCCACGGCGAACTCGGCGGCAGGTGGCGATGGGGTGGTTCCTCTCGCGCTCAAGCACGCGCGGCATACCCGGTCTCGTCGAAATACCTCATTCAAACGCGAACGGGCACCCGGTGCCCGTGAATGATCCGACTCGGCGCGCGGGAACCGCCGTCGGCGAATCGCATTGTGGAACCAAGGAGGGAGTACCGCGCGAGTCTTGACCGTGTCCGGTCCGCTGGACAGCGTCGGCGCCAACTGGGCACGTAACAGATATCTCGCCGTGCCGAGATTCAAGAATGTTCTCGCTGTACTGCCGGTGTCCGACCACGCCGCCGCAGTCGCCTGGTACAAGCAGTGGATCGGCCGGGGGCCCGACGTCGAACCCACGGAGGGTGTCGCGGAGTGGCCGCTCGCCATCACGCTTCGGTAGGGTTCTTATCGACGTCGTGAAGGTCTCCTTCCTTACCTTGAGGGTAGGGAAGGAGACCTTCACGGCAGTGGGCCGCGGTTTGTGTCGGTGTGCTCCGCCAGTATGGGATTGTGCCGAATACCGAACGCTTGGTCCTGTCGCTGACGGGACCGGACAGCCATACCATCAAGCTGGCCCCGGGGCAGGGGAACCTGGTCATCGGGCCGTCCGCCGGCGACGGCCCGAGGCCTGATGCGGTCGTCGATCCACAGGATCGCATCGACTGGTCGGTCTTCGATCAGTTCACGGCGCCCGCCGGATATCCGTGGCCCCGGTATTTCACCTACCGGGGTGACGACACGGGTTTCCTGGAGTGGTCCCGCACCCGGCGAATCGAGCGGTTCGAGTGGGCTCCGCGGACGGCGGCCGCCATCGACGCGAGCCGGGCCGGGATCTCCGTGTTCACCCTTCGCTTGGGGACCGAGCCGGTGGAGGTGGTCGTACCCCAGTCGGTGGACGGCCGCAACGAGTTCGTGGTGGCGGGGGAGCTGTCGCTTCTCAAGCGCTACCGTTTCCACGACAGCCACGAACCCCTGGCCGGGGTTCGTGGCCTTCTGCCCGACGATCCGGCCCGACCTGGCCGGTGAACCGTCGCGATTGCCGGAGCTCCCGGCCTTGGAGGCCGCGACGAACGTCAGTGTCAATTGCGCGTCCCTGCGGTATCCCTTCGATTGCGCCAGTTTGGCGCAGTTCGCCGGAGCCCGGTCGGTGACATTGAGCGGCAGGTTCGTCAATCTGGATGCGTTGGCCCGGCTCAGCGAGCTGGAAACCCTCCGCCTGCATGACAGCCCCGATCTGTCGTCGTTTCCGCCTTTGGGAGATTTCCCGAATCTTCGCGGCTTCATGGCCTCGAACGTGGAACAGGAGGCCGGAAAGCGCCTGCGATCCGAGCTGCGTCACCTGGTCAAGAAGTCCGGCCACGTGTGGCAACACAGTGGGGTGTCACAACTACGAGCCCCGTCCTGGTTCGTCACGGAATACGGGCTGCCGTTCTCCGACTGGCCTGCCAAGGCATGCCGGTTCGCCACCAAGATCTCCCGCGCCGCCGCACTCGGCATCGCGAACGCGAAGTCCCCGGAGGAGGTGGCGGAAGCCGTACGCGGCTTCGTCCGGGTCTTCAACGATCGGCCCGGTATCGACACGATCGAACGAGAAGACCTCGGTGAGGCTGTCGCCCTCCTGGTCGCCGAGGAGCCGTTCGCCGTCACGGAAGAACTCGCGCTGTCCTGGTTCGACCAGGAGCGTGACTATTGAGACCTACTTGTCTGGGAGGTTGTGCTGTCGGACGACTACCGCCGACGCTCGGTAGCGCGGAGTTGCTCCAGGTAGGAGGCGGTCTCCTGTTCGCCAGCGAAGCGCTCCCGCAGGGCCCCGGAGAGGTCGCGAGCGACGAGCGCGAGAGAGGGGAGGGACTTACGTTCTCCGCTGAGCGCTCGTCTACCGCGGCTGATGGCCTCGTCGAGGTCTCCTTCGCGGGCGGCGACGACGCCCAGCGTGATCTGCGCTTCGGCAACCCGCATCGGCCAGCGTTCGTGTCGGTCGAAAACGGTGCTCGCTCTGAGGACTTCTTCCGCCAGTTCGCGGGCGAGGTTGTTTTCACCGATGTGTCGATAGCAGTCCATCGCGTAGAAGTCGAACTTGCTCGGGTCCACCACGAAGTGGTTGTCGATGTTGCCCGGGTACGGCATCGTGTCGAGAAGTGCTCGCCCCTTTTCAAGGGCGACCCGCATCTCGTCTCGACGGCCCGTGCGCGCCCAGGCTTTCGCTTCCTGCGCGGCGAGCTGGACCGACACACTGTGGTTCCCGGCGACGGCTTGGCCCGCCCCTGCGGCGATCGTGACGCCGCGGTAGTCGCCTTGGGTCAACGAGAACCAGGCGCGCATCTCATGAGCCCAGCCCATGACTCCACCGCTGCCGGATTCTCGCCCGAGGCTGAGGGCGGACTTTCGGCTAGCTTCTGCCGATGCCCCGTCTCCGAGGTCGTACTCGAGGCATCCGACAAGCAGGGCGAGCCAGCCGGCCAGTTCGTGAACGTCCCGTTGCCGTCGAAGTCTCTGCTCTTGCATTTCGAGCAGCAGGTGAAGCCATTGGCGAGCTTCGAGGATCAGCTCGGCAGGGGAGCGCCGGGCGTATTCGGAACACAGCTTGTCTACCGTGATCCGGACTGCGTCGAGAGTGGCTTCGTTGACGTCGGAAGCCTGAAGCCGGCCGACTGTCTCCAGATGGTCCAGGCCGGCCGAGGCCACGAGTCCGTGAGTTGTTGCGGAGCGTGGTGGGAACAAGGCTGCCGTCACAGTGCCGAGGGTGGCGGCGATGATCGGCTGATGGAAGGCAGCGGGCTTTTCCGCGCCCTGTTCCCACCCCTTCCAGCGTCGGCTGAGGTCAGCTGTTTCAGGCAACGGCTCGCTAGCGTGCTCGCGCATTCGCTGAGCGGCCTCGGTCCGCGTCCATCCACGCGCTTCGCGCATCGAGCGAATTCGTCGGGCCCACGATGGAAGATCGGCAGTCATGCGGTTCCGCCCCTCGGCATCCGCGTCCAGTGTGGCACTGGATGGTTGTCGCGGGGCTGGAACTGCTGACCTTCCGTGCCGAGATCGAGGAGCCGATCAACCGCGAGACCGTGAAGGTCGCGTTCACCGCGGCGGGCCGGACCATGCCGGACAAGTTCGGTCACAGATTTTCGCCGCGGTGCGCGCAACCCCAGCGGGCCAGTGGTGCTGGATGCGCAGGACCAGCCTGTTGTCACGGCAACCCGGCGAACATTCGGGCCTGGTGACATCCGTCGGTTCGCGAAGCTGGTCGTGGAACCGGTCGAGAGCCGGGCGAGGTGCCCTTACCGTCGTGCAGCCCCGGCCTTCGCTGATTCCGGCGAGGTGAAGAGGCAAGAACTCCTGCACCGCGCCTGCCAGCGAAGGCCGAGGCAGCACTGGTGCCACAGGACTCGGCCAGCTCATTCACTTGTCCCGTGGCCGGCGACGTCGGCTTAAGGTGACGCTCTATTCGGTGGGATGGACCTCGTTCGGTCCCCGCGTGTGAAGAGGGCCCCGGCAACAGGACGCTCGGGGACATGGAGGAGTTATGACGTCGCTTCCCACGCGGTCACCGCACCGCCGGTGACCTGGTCGATCCAGGTGCGATAGCCGGGGACGCTGTTGTAGATTCCGGGACCATTGAGGCAGTTGCTGCTGTTGTTGCCGGATCGGCTGGTGGCACCGGTCAGCTTACCGTCCAAAATGGAGGGTCCACCGGAATCGCCGTAGCAGGCACTGGTTCCAGGTGCGCCCTGGAAACAGATCTCCTTGCCTCGCTTGAAATCGGCGGTGCACCTGGAGTCCGCGGCGGTAGTGGTGTCCACCTCGCGAAGCTGTGGCGAGGCGCCACCGCAACCAGGGGTACCGCAGGTCTGACCGTGTCCGATCAGCTTGTTGACGGTGCCGACGGCCGGGCTGGAGGCCGCGATCTTGATCGGCGTGGCAGTGGCTGCTCTCGACAGCTTCACCACGGCGATGTCGTTCGCGCCAAGGGTCGCGCTCGCGGCGGTGATGAGCTCGCCGCCGGAGCCGGTGTTGATCGCGCCGATCCGGGCGGAGAAGCCGCCACCAGTGGAGCCCTGGACGCAGTGTTTCGCCGTGACAAGCCATTGCGGGGCGATCAGCGACGCTCCACAGAAATGACGACCATTGCGCTGCAGCGACGCGAAGAACGAATAAGGAGTCGTGACGACCTTGCCGCCGATGATGAAAGGTTCGATCGGCGGTCCGGCCGGTGATTCGGCCACAGCCGCAGGTCCGGCGAAGAGCGACCCGGCAACGAGGGCGGCGGCGATCATGGACATACGTCGGATCCACATGATTTTTCGGCCTCCTGTACAGAAAGGGGAGTCCAGCATGGGACGGGATTCAGCAGTGTCAGATCGATCAACACCCGACCGTAGTGCTCTGTAGAGTATCCGGTACCTCCCTTGGTACTGAATCGGACATACCATCGATGGGTGGGCAAAGGACAGCCGGCGGGTGCCCTACGGGCCCGACGCCCGGTTCGGTGACGAGCAGCCATCCGCACCCGCCGAACGGGGGCACCGTGTACGCCGCGCCTGTGTTCTTCATCGTCAAGGTGATGACCAACTTCATGCTTGGTTCGGCCCAGACGGGTAGTCCGTCCCCGTCGGCGTCGTGCTCGCCCTGGGCACCGCGGGGTGGTTGGTGCTGATCGGCCTGTTCGTTCTCGCGGTGGGCGTCCCGTCCAGACTGGCCCGGTTCATCCAGTGAGGATCGCCTTGATCACGAGGGTCCTCTTCTCCGGAGTCGTCGACGCGAAAGCCTCGTGACCTTCCCAGACAGATGAGCCGCCCGAGAAGGTCAGGAGGCTGGTATCGCGGTGTTTCACTGGCGAGGCTGTCGTTCAGCAGCTCGATGCTGTGACAGGAGCACCGTAGATCGGGTTCGCCGCTCCGGCGACCCAGACGTATGGCCTGATCGGCTTGTTGTCGAGCCAGGAGTCCCAGACGGGCCCGAACCAGCCTCCACCCGCGGCGATCGTCCGCGTCTCGTTCCAGGGGAATCGAGCGCCGACGCTGTTCTCCCGGCCCATGCTGATTGTGACTGGGCAACCTGAGAATTTGGCGTAGCCGACGCCGACCTTGCCAGGGCGGCCCGGGGTGCCCGTGATGTCACCGGTGATCGCGACCGGTATGAGAAGTCGTCGGGTCAGGGTCGTGCGCACGGATTTTTCCTGTCGGTTGTGATTTCGGGTCGGCCGCGCTGTTGTGCGGGAGCTCCGGTCGTGTGGCGGAGACGGCGGCCGGGCTCCAGGTCTAGCCCGCCGCTCGTGTCCGGTGTCGCTTCGCTCCGCACCGAACAACAGGTCCGGACAAACACTTCGGGATCGGGCCGGATCTCTACCTCTCGGCATGAGCGCATAGCCGCAGGACAGCCCCACTGCGACCGGAGAAGTGGCAGGAGCCCGATCGTGGCGTCGGCGCGTGATCGGATGTGCTTCGTTCGGGTTGTCCGCCGGATGGCCGACGCGCGGACGATGATCGTTTTGAGACCCTCGACAAGGGGAGGGGGAGCGATGCCGCGTGTGGAACAGCCGTTGCCGTCGGATGGCACGGTGCTGACGGAGTTCGCGCAGGCGCTGCGGGAAGTCCGGAGAGCTGCGGGGAAGCCGGCGTATCGGGCGTTGGCGGCGCGTGCGCACTACTCGTCGACGACGTTGGCCGACGCGGCGGGCGGCAAGAAACTGCCGAGCCTCGCGGTGACCCTGGCGTTCGCGAAGGCCTGCGGTGCGGACACCGACGAATGGGAGCGGCGGTGGCATACCGCCGCATCGACGCTCGCGGCCGAAGCACTGACGCGGACCCCGACGAAGGCGGGCCCTGGCGAGGCCGACGGTGCGGCGCCGTATCTGGGGTTGCGCGCGTACCAAGCCGGCGACGCCGCGCGCTTTCGCGGCAGGGAAGAGCTGGTGGCCCGGTTGCGTGACCTGGTCGCGGGACATCGTTTCGTGACTGTCGTCGGCGCGTCCGGCGCCGGAAAGTCCTCGCTGCTGCGCGCGGGTCTCGTCGCAGCGGCGGAGCAGGCGGGCCAGCCGGCCGTGGCGATCACGCCCGGTCCGCATCCGGTCGAGGAGATCGCGCTGGCCCTCGCCGCGGGAAACGGTGCATCGGCAAGGTCGTTGAGCCAGGACATCGCCGCCGATCCGGCGGGGCTGCACTTCGGCGTCCGGGAGTTGCTGGCCGTCCGCGAACCTGCGGGTGACCTGCTGGTGGTGGTCGATCAGTTCGAGGAACTGTTCACTCTCTGCCGGTACACCGCCGAGCGAGAGGCGTTTCTCGCGGCGCTGGTCACCGCCGCCTCCTCCGCCACCAGCCATACCAGGGTCGTCGTCGGGCTGCGCGCGGACTTCTTCGCGCACTGCTGTGCGCATTCCGACCTGGCGCAGGCGATGAACGACGCACAGCTCGTCGTCGGCCCCATGACCTCTGAGCAACTACGCACAGCCGTCACCGGGCCCGCCATCGATGCCGGGCTCAGCGTCGAGAGCGCCCTGCTGGCCGAAGTGCTCGCCGAGGCCTCCGGCGAGCCCGGCGCGTTGCCGTTGGTGTCCCACGCTCTGCTGCAAGCCTGGCGCCGTCGCCGCGGCACCGTGTTGACCCTGACCGGCTATCAGGCGGCCGGAGGGATCCGGCACGCGCTCGCTCAGACCGCCGAGACCGCGTACGACGATCTCAGTCCCGCTCAACAGGCCACCGCGCGTGATCTGTTCATCCGGCTCACTGCGTTGGGCGAGAACACCCAGGACACCAAACGACGCCTGCGACGACGCGAACTCGACAGTCACGACACCGACCTCGAGGCCGTGCTCGACAGTCTTGCCGCGGCGCGCTTGATCGTGCTTGACCACGACACCGTCGAGATCGGGCACGAAGCCCTCATCCGCGCGTGGCCGCGGCTGCGAGCCTGGCTGGAGGCAGACCGGGAAGAACTCCTGCTGCACCGCCAGCTCACCGATACCGCCCGCACCTGGACCGATCTCGAGCGCGACGACGGCGTGCTCTATCGCGGCACGCGACTGGCCAGGACCCGCGTGTGGCGGGACACCCACAATCCGGTGCTTCTGGCCGAAGAGGCCGCCTTTCTCCAAGCCAGCATCGCGGCACACGACAGGGAACGGGAAACAGAACTCCGGAGCGCCCGCCGGCTGCGGCGGCTGGTCGCCGTACTGGCCGCGTTGCTCCTGGTCGCCGCGCTCGCCACCGGCTACGCCGTGGAGTCCGGTCGCGCCGCGACCGAGCAGCGCGACACGGCTCTGGCCCACAAGGTGTTCAGCCAGGCCCAGCGGCTGCGTGAGACGAACCCGGGTCTCGCGCTGCAGCTCGAACTGGCGGCTCACCGGCTTTCGCCTCAGCCGGAGCTGCACGACGATCTCCTCAGCGGCGTTTCGGCTCCGCTGCCGACGCCACTGACCGGCAACGCGGGACAGATCACGGCCACGGCGGCCAGCCACGCCGGACATCTCTTCGCCGCCGCCGATCTGGACTCGAAAGTGGTGTTGTGGGACATCGCGAACCCGCGGCGCCCGGACACGCTGGCGACGTTGTCGATTCCCGAAAGCGCTGTCACCGCCACGGCGTTCGGTATGGACGGGAGAACGCTGGCGACAGGCAGTCTGTCGGGCGAGATCCGGCTGTGGGACCTCACCGAACCGCGGCAGCCGCGGCAACTGTCCGTGGTCTCGGCGCCGGATGCCGTGGCATCCCTGGCGTTCAGCCCGGATGATCGGACACTGAGTGCCGGTACCACGGCGAAATACGACCCGGATCCTTCCCGGCCGTCCCGAGACAACCTGGGGCTGTGGGACGTCCGGGACCGGGCACACCCGGCGCGGATGTCCTCGCCCCGATTCGGCTCGGACGTCATGGCCGCCGTTTTCACCGGGGAAGGCCGGGTTCTGGCCACCGGAGGCGGCGACGGCGTCCTTCGCCTGTGGGCCATGGGCGGCGCGGGGCCTCCAAGTCTCCTGGCGGAGAGGACCGCGAGGCCCGGTGCCATCTCCTCGATCGCGGTCAGCCCGAGCGGGAACATCCTCGCCACCGGTGACACCACGTCGGCGCAGCTGTGGGACATCACCGATCCGCTGCACCCGGCTGGTCTGGCCGTGCTTCCCGCGATCCCGCTCGGGGTGTCCAGCCTGGACTTCAGCCCGGACGGGCACACACTGGCCACCTCGGGCGATGACAAGCTCACCCGGCTGTGGAGCGTCGGCGAACCGGCGCGACCACAACAGGCTCTGGTCTTCGGCGGTCACGCGGGCAAGGTGAGCACCGTACTGTTCACCGCTGACGGGCGATCGTTCGCGACCGCCGGCGAGGACAAGGTCGTCCAGCTCTACGACGTGCCGGAACTGGCCTTCGCCGGCATGTCCGGCATGACGACGTCGGTCGCGACCGGTGCCACTGGCGTCGCCGCCTTCGGCGGAGCGGACGGGATCACACGATTGTGGGGCATCGGCGACCCCGAAGCCCCCAGATCGCTGGCGGAGTTGCCCGGGCACGCGCGACCCACTCTGGCTCTCGCCGTCAGTGGCGACGGACGGCTCCTGGCCACCGCGGACGCCGACGGCGTCCTGAACCTGTGGGACATCACCGATCCGCGGAATCCTTCGAAGAAGGCGACAACCTCCGTCGGCGGCACGTTCTCCTGGGTCACCTTCAGCGGTGACGCGCACTACCTCGCCACTTCGGACACGGTCCGCACCCGTCTCTGGGACATCACCGACACCACCCGGCTGCTTACGCTCGCGGCGCTGCCGGACTACAGCGGCGGCGGTGGTGCGGCGGCCTTCGCGCCCGACGGGAGAACGCTGGCGACCGACAGCAATGACAACTCAGTGAAGCTGTGGGACCTTTCCGATCGGCGACGGCCCGCGCTGCGGGCGAGCCTGAGCGGCCATCAGAAGTACATCGCGGCACTCGCGTTCAGCCCGGACGGGCGCACACTGGCCAGCGGGGGCGGCGACACCACAGTCCGGCTCTGGGACGTCGCCGATCTCCGGCGGGTGGGCGCGGGGACCGTACTCACCGGCCACACCGACAACGTCGTCAGGATCGCGTTCAGCCCCGACGGCCGGACGCTCGCCAGTGGCAGCAAGGACTCCACCGTGCGGCTGTGGTCCATGACCGGGCCCTTCACCGCCGGGCCGGCCGCCACGCTCAGCGGTCACACCAACGGGATCGACGGCGTCGCCTTCGGCCCGGACGGGTCTCACATCGTGGCAGGCGCGAGCGACGGCACCACGCGGTACTGGACCGCCGACTTCGACCAGGCCACCCGCCGGATCTGTGCGGTCTCCCCACCGCTCGGCGAGTCCGATTGGAAACACTACTTTCCCGGCATCGACTATCGACCGCCGTGCGAGAACAACGCGCGGGGTTGACCAGCCGCGGAGAGACACCCGCCGACGCCAGGCGAGGCGAGAACACCGAGCTCCGGAAACAACGCCGATCCGCTGTGACGGCGACCGCAGCCCTCGCCGGCTTCGGCCTCGCGGCGGGCACGACCGCCGCTGCCGCCACACACAAGATCGTCGGGAGTACCGGGGCCGGAACAGTCCTCGCCCTGGCGCTCCCGACGCTCGCTCGATGTGCTCTCTGCGCTCCTGCCGGCTACTCCGCGGCTAGCAGGAAAGAGATGTGTTGGAGCAGCTGATGAAGCCCGCTACGCCACTGAGAACGTCAGGAGCGAAAACCAGGTACCACAGCGTGCGGCCAGTCCCCGCAGGATATTCGTCTCCCCGCGCCGCGGCGTAGGTACGAAGATCGTAGTTGCCCCCGACGCTGCCCACATACGTCTCGCCGCTGACGCTCGGCTTGCTGTGCTGCCAGATCGCCTGTCCGGGCGGGGTGGTACTCAGCCGCGTACCGACGTCTAGGCAGGAAGACCCGTTGCCGATCTTGATGTCGTGGTCGCCGATGAACCCGGCGAACCCGCCCGTCTGGTCGATGATGAGCCACCATTTCGCATTCCCGCCGACCGGATCACCCCACACCGAGCAGAACCCGACGATGGAGTCGCCCGGATTGGCCGTGCCGACAACCTTTCCGGCGTATCTGGCGCTGGCATGTACCCACACACCTGCTGTCACGTTCGCAGACTGAGCGCCGCTAACCATGGTTTCGGCTGTGGCCTGCGTAAATGTGTTCAACGCGAGCCCGGTCAGCGCTGCGAGCCCGACGACAGCCGTCCTGAACCACCGTTTCATGTCTTCCTCTCCAACAGCCGCATGATGCGGGCTGCTGGGGACATGGCAGCTGACAAACGTTGTCCGTTGTCGCTCCTGCGACGCCGGACAACAAATGCCGGACAAATCTCAGTGGATCTTCAGAGGCTCGGCGAACTCCCGCAGGTGGCACTCGGGTTCGAACATCAGGGACTCGTCGAACTCGACGCCACGCAAGCTCGGCTGACTGTTGACGACCAGCAGTCCGCGACGTGGCACCGATGGAACGAGGTCGGCCAACGGTGAGCGAGCCTGCTCGAAGGAGTCTTCTACGCACCTGTGGTTCGTGGGAGCCGCACACGGAAGCTGTTGCCGACCATCGAACCGGCACCCCGCTCGTGGACCGTGCGGGGTGGGCTTGCGTCGCTACTCGACGGTCTTCTCGTCGGCTTTCTCGATCATGAGTGATCCGCCGCCCGCCGCGCCCGCGATGATCACGATCGCCCCGATGGGCGACCAGCGTCCCCAATTCCCAGGGAGCATGGTGAGGAGCCCCGCGTAGGCGAATGTCGCGGCCGCGCCGGCCAAGAGCATGATGGTGATGGCGAGCCAGCAGCTTTTGAGCGGGTGGCGCACCAGGTTCAAGGCGAGCAGGCTGCCGCTGAGTCCGCAGAAGAACATGGCCCCGAACAGATGTCCCACGTTGTCGAACGCGTCGGTTTCGCCGTTGGCGACTCGGCTGATCCCGATCATGCCGAGGACGGTGAGGGAGAACAGAATCATGAGTCCTGCGAACCATGCTGCGTTGCGGCCATGGTCCGGCGCCGTTGGTGTCGGTCGGGTGAGCTCCTTGGTCGGCTCTGGACCCGGCGTCGGAGTGATCGCCTTTGTGTCGGTGTTGAGCCGGGTCAGTACTGTGGCCACGGTGGGTCGTTGTGCTGGGTCCTTGGTCAGCAGGTCCCCGATGAGGCCGGCCAGCGGACTTCCGGCACGCTGGGACGGAGGAACCTGGTAGGTAAGGATGGCCGCCAGTGCCGCGGTGGGAGTGTCGCGGTGGAATGGCGAGTTGCCTTCAACACCCTGGTACAGGGTCGCGCCGAGGGAGAACAGGTCGCTGGCGGCCCCTGCTTTTCCTCCGTCCCATCGCTCGGGGGCCATGTACTCCACCGACCCGATCAGCGTCCCGGTTGCCGTGAGCGTGGTATCGGTTTCGTGGACCGCGATGCCGAAGTCGGTGAGCAGAATTTCCCCAGTGTCCGCGAGCAGGACATTGGCCGGTTTGACGTCGCGGTGCACGATGCCCGCGTCGTGTGCGGCGCCGAGTGCGAGCAGCAGGGCTCGTGCGATGTCGATGGCCCGGTCGGCCGGCACCGGGCCGTGTGCGCGCACGTGCTCATCCAGCGAGAACCCCGCGACCAGTTGCATGACGATCCACGGGATGTCGTTCTCGACCACCACGTCGTGGACGGTGACGATGCTCGGATTGTCGCGCAGTCTCGCCGCGTTGCGGGCTTCCCGTTCGGCGCGGCGCAGCCGGTCGGCGTGCTCGGCTGCGGTGATCGCTGTCGGTAGCCACACTTCCTTCACCGCGACATCGACGTCCAAAGTCTCGTCTCGTGCCCGCCAGACCCGGCCAAACCCGCCCGCGCCGAGCTTGCTGATGAGGCGATACCGCCCGACGACGAGATGCCCCGGCTCTGCCGATTGTGTCACGCATCGCAGTCTAGCCAGCCAGAACGCCGAGGAGCTTCGTGACGCACTGGCGCAGTACGTCGAGCACGCCCGTCGATCCGGTGGCCGTAAGCGCAGGGTAACTCCCGTGGTGGCCGCGGTTCCGGGGGCAGCCAATCCGACGACAGTGGTCGATCGTGAACAGAACCAGGCTATCCGTCTCTGGGCCCGGAAGAACGGGTTCGCCGTGTCCGATCGCGGGCGGATCCCGTCCGAGGTCGTCGAGGCGTACCCCAAGAAGCACTAGCCCACACGGGCGCGTGGTGGAGTCGGCGAGCTGTCAGGCTGCAATGCTGATGGCTACAGCTCCTTGGTCGAGCCATCCGCCCGGGGTGATGGTGTCCTTCGCGTAGACCTGGTTGGCCGAGTTCCGCAGTAGCAGCCGGCCTTGGTCGCTGATGGCGACCTGCGCCGCGGCCGCGCCTTGGTCGATCCAGCCGCCGGCGCCGAGGTGGTCTTTGGCGTAGACGTGGCTGTCCGGTGTCAGGATGAGGAGCCGGTTCGCGCCGAGCTTCAGTTGGGTGGCGGTGGCGTTCTGGTCGAGCCATCCGCCTGGCCCGGTGATGGTGTCCTTGGCGAACACGGCACCGTCTGTCCTGATGAACGCGACGCGTCCGGTCGAGCTCACTTCGACGTCTGTGGCGGTGTAGCAGTCGCTTTGCTGGATCCAGCCACCATTGTCGAGGTTGGTTTTGGCGTAGATCGCGCCGCACGGTGTCACGATGGCAACGCGGTCGAGGCCGACAGCGACATCGATGGCTTGCGCGCCCTGGTTGAGCCACGCTCCGACGCTGGTTATGTCGTCCTTGCCGTACACCCAGCCGTCCGGCGTGACGATGAACAGGCGGCCACCGAAACCAACGACGACCTTGCTGGCCGCGGCGCCTTGATCGAGCCACCCACCTGCGCCGAGGTGGTCCTTGGCGTAGACGCGGCCGGCAGGGTTGATGAGCGCGATGCGGCGACCGCCGACATCAACTGAGGGTGCCGCGGTGTTCTGGTCGAGCCAGTTCCCTCCGGCCAGATCGTCTTTGGCAAAGACCTGGCTGTCCGAGGTGAGCAGCGCGACCCGGTTGGGGACGAGGCCGCTGTGGACAGTCCCGAACCTCCACACGCGCAAGATCCAGCCCGCCGCCGGCGCGGGGACCGTGTTGTCGGCGCGGGTCACCAGCCCTGAACCTGCCGGCGAGTTCGATTGCACGATGTCGAAGCGGCCGTTGCCGTGATTGGTGATCACGACCATGGTGTGGGCGTGCGACCAGTCCTGGTCGTTGCCGTTCGCGTTGGTGTACTGGATGACGTCACCCGTGACCGCAGAACTCAGCGACACTTCTTGGGCGCCGGAGTTCCCATAGCCGCTGATGACCCCGCCGCCCCCGAAGGAGCCTCCGGCCTCTGCTACCCAGCGCTGCACGCTTTTGATGCATTCACCCGGCTGGTTCCACCCGGTCGGCCGGGACGTCCCCAGTTCCGCGAGCCCCGCGTCCGCCACGTCGGCATTGTCGAACGGCTGCACCGCATATGCGGTGCTCGTGAGGGTGACACTGCTCAAGATGACGAGCAATCCGGCCAGGATCGCGCCCACCTTCATACGTACACTGATCAAGGCTGTCCCTTCACGGGTACGACGTGGAACTCGCCGACGTGACCTGTCGAGTGGCAGTCGCCGCCCTCGCACAGGCCGTTACAGAGCTGACAGTGCATTCTGCGGTGCTGGCAACGAAGCATGTAGTCGCGGTATGGCCGATGACTTTCAGCCTGATGTGGAGTACATGACATCCGACCTCATTGCCCTGGGTGTCTGACGGCGACTTGGGCGGACCTGTTGCACCGGGCGGCTTCCGGGATCAGGCTGCCGCGGGCATCGATATCGGGCTCGACGGGGCCCGCGGCGCGTTCCGGGCGGCCGTCAGGTCAAGCCGAGAGGGGTCGACGAGATGCAGAGACACCGTGCCGACCGAATGGGGTCCGGTGGGTGGCGGCAGGGCGAACTGGAGCAGCCCCGCCGCCGGGGCGGCGTTGGCGGTGTGGATGGATCCCGCCACGCACAACGCGGTGGCAGCCAGGGCCGCGAGGCGTCCCGTGCGGCTCGTTTCCACATGCTCTCCTCGGGTCGTGATTGTCGCTGTCATTGACTTCGGGCCGTAGCCGCTGGAGTGCCGGCCCCCGGCTCAGACGTCGCGGTGGGTCAGGCGCCAGGCCGCCGCCGTGACGCTGACGGTGAGGTAGGTCAGGCAGACGACCAGGGCGAATCCGGCGGTCGGCCAGTCGGGGTCGCGGAACGTGGTCCAGGTCAGGCCTTCTGCTGCCGCAGGCGGAGCCCAGTGGATCAGGGCGGTGGAGCCGGTGGGGGAGACCGCCTTGAACACCATGGTGGAGAGGAACAGCAGCCCGGTGGTGAGTGCGGTCGCGCCCGCCGTGTGCCGGAGCAGGGTGCCGATCGCGGCGCCGAGGATCGTGACTGTACCCAGGTAGAAACCCTGGCCCAGCATCGCGCGCAGGACGTTCGGGTCGCCGAGGGTGACGTCCAAGTGCTTGCCGGCCAACACGAATTGCCCGGCGAAGAAAGCGGCGAACGCCAGCGCCTGCCCGATCACCAGTGACACGGTGCCGAGGACGACCAGCTTCGCCGCGAGAACCCGGCCGCGCCGGGGTGCCGCGGCGAACGTCGCGCGGATCGTCCCGGTGCCGTATTCCGCGGTGACGGCCAGGACGCCGAGCAGCCCGAAGGCCAGCTGTGCCACCTGGAATCCGCTGAATATCGTGAACACTGGATCGAACTCGGCGCGTGCGCGCGCTCCCCAGCCATCCCATGCTCCGACTGTCGAGCGGGCTTGCAGCACCGCGATCGCGATGGTCGCGACCGTGGCAACGGCGAGGATCAGCGGTGTCGACCGGACCGAGCGCAGTTTCGTCCACTCGGCGGCGAGCAGGCCGGTCGGGAACAGGGTCATCGGGCGTCCTCCCGGTGTGGCTCGGCCCGGTACTGGAGTTCGGGATCGGTGATGCGGCGGAAGACTTCCTCGAGCGAGGGAGCGCGCGGAGTCAGTTCGACAAGCGCGATGCCGTGCGTGGCAGCCACTGCGGCGATCTCGCCCGGGTCGAGACCTGTCACCGCCAGGCCCTGGCCGGGTTCCGGCGCCACCGTGGCCCCGCAGGCGGTGAGCAGCGCGGCGAGTGGCGTGTCACCGATGGTGCGAACCAGCACGTCGCCGCCGCCCGAGCGGACCAGCTCCGCCATGCCGGAGTCCGACAGCAACCGGCCACGGGCGAGGATCAGTACATGATCGGCGGCCAGCTGCATCTCGCTCATCAAGTGGCTGGAGATCAGCACCGTGCGGCCCTCGGCGGCCAGCGACCGGATCAGCCCGCGGATCCAATGCACGCCGTCGGGGTCGAGGCCGTTCACCGGCTCGTCGAAGATCAGGATCTCCGGGTCGCCGAGCAGGGCCGCGGCGATCCCGAGCCGCTGCTTCATCCCGAGCGAGAACCCGCCGACACGCCGGTGTCCCACGTCGGCGAGGCCGGTCACGCGCAGCACCTCGGCGACTCGGCCGCGCGGGATGTCGTTGGTCTGCGCGAGCCAGCGCAGGTGATCGCGGGCACGGCGGCCGCCGTGGACGGCGTTCGCGTCCAGCAGCGCGCCGATCTGCCGCAACGGCCGGTCCAGCCCGCGGTAGGGCCGGCCATCGATCCGCACGTGGCCGTGTGTCGGCGAGTCCAGGCCGAGGATCAGCCGGATGGTGGTCGATTTGCCCGCACCGTTGGGTCCGAGCAACCCGGTCACCCGTCCGGGCAGGATACTGAAAGTCAGGTGGTCCACCGCGTGGCGGCGGCCGTAGGTCTTGCTCAGCTCGTCGGCTTCGATCATCGGCACTCCCTTTCCGGTCGCTCCACCGTGCCGGGACGGCGGTGGCGCCGTCATCGCCGCACGGGCAGGCACCCTGCGGCGTATGCCCGTGGGCATACGTCCGGAGACTGACGCGCGCAGCGGTGCGGCCGGGCTACTGTCGGGCGATGGGGATCGACGTGCGACCACCGCTGCTCCGGCGGCTGCGGCCGGGACACTGGTTCGCGCTCGACTGCGTCGCGGCCGCCGCGGTCGCCCTGGGGTGGGGCGCCCCGCTGCTCGGCGGGCACAGCGACGCTGCGCCGGCGTCGCGGTGGGTCGGTCTGCTCGGCGCCACTGTCCTTGCCGTGCCGCTCCTGCTGCGCCGACGGTGGCCTTGGGCGGCGTTCGGGCTGGGCATCCCGGCGTTCGGGATGTCGCTGGCGACATCGGTGGTGCCGGTGGTGCCGTTCGCGTCCGTGCCGATGGCGCTGGTCGCGTATTCGGTCGCGACGCGGGATTCCCGCCGCGCGTACGCGGCGCTCGCGACGATCCTGGTTGTGGTCGCCGCCGCCGTGACGGTCTGGAATGGACAGTGGGTGACGGTGCTGCTCCCGGGTGCCGTCGTGGTGATCGGGTGGGGGGCGGGGATGTTGCGGGCGCAGTATCGCGGCTACCTGGAAGCCCTTGCGGCGCAACGAGAACGCGAAGCCGAGGCGCTGGTCGCCGACGAGCGCCTGCGCATCGCGCGGGAACTGCACGACGTCGTCGCGCACAGCATGAGTGTGATCACCGTCCAGGCCGACATGGGCCGGCTGGTGTTCGACCGCAAGCCCGCAGCCGCGGCCGCCGCGCTCGGCGTCATCGAGACCACCGGCCGCGAAGCGCTGACCGAGCTGCGCCGGATGCTGGGCGTGCTGCGGGACACCGGCTCGCGCGGCACGCTCGAACCGGCACCGGGCCTGGCCCGGCTGGACGGTCTGGTCGCGAGCACGGCGGCCGCCGGAATCAGTGTGGACGTCGTGGTGCGCGGCACGCCACGGCCGCTGCCCGCCGGCGTCGACGTCTCGGCCTACCGGATCGTGCAGGAGGCCCTGACGAACGTGGTCAAGCACAGCGGGACTCCGACGTGCCGCGTCACGATCGGCTATGGGCACGACTCGGTGCTGCTGATGGTCACCGACCACGGCCGCGGCGGCCCGCCCGGCCCCGGTGGGCACGGGCTGGTCGGGATGCGCGAGCGGGCCGCGCTGTGCGGCGGCGAGCTGCGCGCCGGGCCGGTGCCCGGCGGGTTCGAAGTCACCGCGCGGTTGCCGGACGGGGACCGCCGGTGATCCGGGTCCTCATCGCCGACGACCAGGCCCTCGTCCGGGCCGGGTTCCGCGAGATCGTCGGCTCGGCCGACGACCTCGACGTCGTCGGAGAGGCCTCGAACGGCGCGGAGGCGGTCCGGTTGGCGGCGGCCCATCGGCCCGACGTCGTCGTGATGGACATCCGGATGCCGGAACTCGACGGCATCGAGGCAACCCGGCGGGTCGTCGCGGACCTGACCGGGGTGCGGGTGCTCGTGCTGACCACGTTCGACCTGGACGAGTACGTGTTCGCGGCCCTGCGCGCCGGTGCGAGCGGCTTCCTGCTCAAGGACACCCCGTCCGCCGAGCTACTGACGGCGATCCGGGTGGTCGCGGCCGGGGACGCGCTCCTGGCCCCCGGCGTGACGCGCCAGCTCATCGCGGAGTTCGCGGCCCGGCCCGCCCGGCCGTCCCCGCGCGCGGACCTGCTCGTCGCGATCACCGCGCGGGAACGGGAAGTCCTCGCCCTGATCGCGGCCGGACTGTCCAACGCCGAGATCGGGCTGCGACTGCACATCACCGCCGGGACCGCAAAAGCCCACGTCGGGCACCTGATGCTCAAACTGGCCGCGCGCGACCGCGTCCACCTGGTGATCCTCGCCTACCAGGCCGGGCTCGCCGCGACGTGAGCGACGAATGGACATGAATTCCCATGGTTTACCGGTTACCAGGGTTCCGCGCTAGCGATCTTCGGTCGCGCGTCCCATCTGTGTTGAGATTCAGGCGGCCCGCGTTCACCCAGGCCTGCTCGATATGGCTGGCGAGGCACTGGCGTGTCGATGACATCGTTCTCAACCCGCGAAGTCCGAGGCGACAACACGACGGTGCGAGCTTCACTCACCTGGATAGCAGCCTGAGGTTCCCCCGAAAAGTGGACAGTGGTCACGCGGCCATAATGGTCGCGGTCAGTGACTTTTCGTAGTTGATGGGGCCGAGCAATTCCGATCACGGAATGCCTGCGACATTATTGTAGATATACATCCAATTGTCAACTGTCGCCGTCAATTCAGATCGCCTCCGCTGTGTATTGACTTCCTCGGTCGGAATGCGTGATGGTGCCGGCGAGGTCACCCCCACGCACGGCGATCGCCTGCTCGAGCGCCGCGGTCACCAGTTCGGTCCGCATATGGTCCGCGACCGCCCAGTCAAGGACTCGCTTGGAGTGCTCGTCCTTGATCGCACACGGATACATGTCACCTTCACCTCAGGTCAAGTACGTGATGACGGAGGTCCAGACCGCGTCAACGCGGCCCTGATCGAACTCCCGCCGCACGAGATCCGGCGGGAACGACGCGAGCGGATCGACCACCGTGGTGCGGATCTTGAACGTGCGCGGGCTGATTCCCACGATGTCCAAATTGGGCATGATCTTCGCGACCGTCTTCTCGGTAATGAGCTCACCACGGTCGCGCAGTTCGGCGGTGATACGCGGTGATCCATATACGCCGGACGAGTCGCGATGAATGTCGGTGATCTTCACTTCCAGATCCGCGCGTCGTTGCTGCCGTTGCTTCACGTGTGGCCGTGCACGATGTGCGTGATGTTGTAGTAGCCCGATGGTGAGACATCGAGCAGGCGTGCCATCCTGCCGACCCCGTAGGTCGCGTACTGCGTGGCCATCAACGTGTAGCGTTCTACTTTTGTTGATTGGACGCGAAGTACGCGGAGGCTTTTTTAGGAACGACAGGTCTTTCTCCTGCTCAGCGACCTGCTTACGCAGCCTCGCGAGCTCGGCGGCGCTCGTCGGCGACCCACCACCCGAGCAGGGCCTCGTCGACGCCGAGTTCTCGTGCGACTTCGGCGATGACGCGGCCGGAATCGATCACCCGATGGGCGGCCCCGACCTTGTACTCGGTCGTGAACGACCTGCGCTTACGGGACATGGAGACATCCTTCCAACAGGACCAGCGGTCCAGCTATCTCGATGTCCACCACCCGGGGGGAATCTCAATGAGCGTCGTTGGAGTGTCCGGCCGGCTAAGCTTCTCCATCGGGTCTCGGTCCATCTCTTCGCCTTTAACGAGATATTTAAAAGACTACTGGATTCCCTTATGTTTGTTCAGTGCTGTCGACGCGGAGCGCGTTTCGATCATCCAAGCGACGTACCATTCGACGTGCTTCCGTTCGACGTCGGTGGGGTACTGGGCAGCGTCGCTGTCGTCGTCGGCAGGCATGTCCATCGTCTCGAGGAACTCCGGCAGGTCTGGTCCGCCGACGAAGTCGGACAGCTGGGTGACGGCGAGCTCGTAGTCGTACCGGGTTGTGTGCGGGCGGTTCGCGGCCCGCAGACTGCGACCCACTCCTCGACGTAGGAACGCCACAGGTCGTCCTTCGGGCGGGGTAGACCCTGTTTGGTCAAATTCGTGATCATGAGGAGAGCCTCCAGTCAAGGTGTCACCGAGCGCTGTGCTGAACCGGAATGACACCTCTGACCGAATGAAAAAGCGGGTTTCCGCAGCTGCCGAGCTGCGAAAACCCGCTTCGTCCGTCGGGCTGACAGGATTCGAACCTGCGACCCCTTGACCCCCAGTCAAGTGCGCTACCAAACTGCGCCACAGCCCGGACCCGCACTCCGTGGAGTGCGATGTGAGTACTTTAGCGGGTCCCGAAGAGGGGCTTGCAAGCAGGGGTCACTGTGTGTCTGAGCTGGGAAAACGGACCGTGAGGGCCGCCCTGCCGCAATCAGGCGGCCCGCACGGAGTCACTATGGGTTGTCGGCGTGCGTGAGGGTCTGCCAGGAGACGAACAAGGCGTTGGTGCCCGCCGGGCGCTGGCGCAGGGTGAGTGCCTCGGTGTTGCTCATGGTGAGTCCGAGGCGGGTGTGGAGGTGGTTGTAGCCGATCTCGGTGACCGGGCCGAGGCCGAGCTTCAGGCTGCCGCCGCACAGCCACGACGGGACGGCCGCGCCCATCTGGTACTTCGCGTGGAAGCCGAGGCCTTCGCGGAGGCGGTCGGCGATCTCGGGGTAGAGGTCCTGGCCCTGGATGCGGGTCGTCTCGGCGAAGTTCGCGATGGCGGCGAGGCCGTAGCCGGTGTGGGTGAAGTCGCGGCAGGTCTCCTGTGAGAGGCCGTTGACGAACGTCGTCTGGCCTTGCCAGTACTTCACGATCTTGTCGCGGGTGTCCAGGCCGCTGCCGGGCGCGGTCTTCGGGAGCGCGCCGTCGCTGGTCAGGTAGAGGTAGGCGGGGACGCGGGTGCGGAACTTCGCGACGGCCTTGTCGTAGCTCGCCTTGTCGTCGAGGAACACGGCGATGCCGATCGCGGCCTCGGTCATGCTGAGTTCCCAGTTTCCGTTGCTGTGACTGCCGTTGCTCACCTTGGGCAGGTACACGTTCCGGAGCATGGTGCCGAAGCGGCCGGAATTCGGCCAGCTCGTGTAGGTGTGTTTGATGATCTCCGCCGCGCGCGGCCACGAGGAGGCCGACCATGCCGACTGCAGGGGTGCGTTGCTGTTCGTGTGATCTTTCAGCACCGCGGACCAGGCGTCCATGATCTCGATCGCTTTGGTCGCGTATTTCGCGTCGCGTGTGATGTACCACGCGAGAGAAAGTGAGTACGCGGCGATCGCGTCTTGCCGTTCATCGGTACAGCCGATATTCGGTTTCGAATAGGGGCCGCATTCGACGACGGCGCGTGGTTTCGGTGATCGGGACAGTGAGGCGTACGGGCTCGACAGCATCGCGTCGTAAGCCTGTTTCCACGGTTGCGCGCCGGCCTGGACCTTGGTGCGCGCGAAGTCCAGTTGCGGGCGGCTGATCAGCACGCCCGGGTGGGTGAAGGTGGCGGGCGCGGCCTGGGACGGGACACTGAAAAGGCTTAGTGCCAACGTAACGAGCGCGGTCAGGGTGAACAGTTTCCTCGGTAGGGACATGGTTCTCCTCGGGCGGGTGTGAGCCAGGTCACCGGCGGCGTGCGGTTCAGTGTCATGGTCTGGACCAGTTGCGTCAAGACCTTAATTCGCCTCGAAAAGAAAGAAATGCGTCTTTGTTCAGCGGGCTGAACAAAGTGTTCAGCCCGCTGAACGAATCACCGCCGCCAAGGGCCGACGAAGGCCGGGCTCCCGACCGGATAACTGCCGATCAGGCGCCAGGTCGCGAGTTCGTAGGCTTGGATCGTGTCATCGCTCTGCGACGCGACATAACAATGCTCGCCGACGACGGAGAAATGCCGCGGCCGGCTGCCGGTCCGGTGGTCGGCGACGGCCTTCGGGAGGGTGCCGTCGAAAGTGAACTCCGTGATCGCCTCGGGGCCCCTGCTGGAGAGGTACAGCCGATCGTCGTGCAGCACCAGCTGCCCGGGGAGGTTCTCGTCGCCGGGAGCGAGCGTGGCGGGGACGGAGTTCTCCACGGTGAACGTGCCCGGTGGCTCCTCGCGCACGGTCACCAGCGACGCGGCCAGTTCGCCGACGACGTACGCGTGGTTCGTTCCCGGGCGCCGGATCAGCTGGCGGGGGCCGGTCCCGGCGGGCAGCGCCGACACCGCCACGGGGATCAGTTCGCCTTCCTCGCCGAGGCGGTAGCTCCGGATTTCGTCGGCGCCGAGGTCGACCGCGCTGACCAGTGTGCCGGTCTCGTCGACCACGGCCATGTGCACGTGCGCCGCTTCCTGCCGCTCGGTGACAGGACCGGTGCCTTCGTGCTGGACGAGCGCCGTACGCACGGTGGGCACCCCGTCCGGGCCCAGTGCGAACGCCGCCAGACTGCCACCGCTGTAGTTGGCGCACAGCAGGAACCGGCCGTCAGGGGTGACCGCCAGATGGCACGGATCCGCCCCGCCGGTCGGGAGCGAGTTCAGGGCCTCCAGGGTGCCGTCTTCGCCGACCGCCACCGCGGTGATCGCCCCTTCGGCCGTCTCGTTCACGGCGTAGAGCACGGGCAGCGCGGGGTTGCGGGGTCAGCCAGCTCGGCGAGTCCAGTTCGAGCGAGCCCGCCGGGGTCAGCTCCCCGGTCCGCCCGTCGCGCCAGAAGGTGCCGATACCTTCGCCGTTGCCGTCGCTCGCGGCGGTGTAGGAGCCGACGATGAGCAGAGTCCGGTCGTCGTTCGCAGAAGTCACGAGGCACACTGTGCAGCAAGCCGAGGTGGAGGAGAATCCCTTTTGACCACATCCTGCGCGATCGTTTCGGGAGCGGCGTCCGGTATCGGCGCGGCGACCGTCACCCGCCTCGCCGCGGCCGGGCACACCGTCATCGGCGTGGACCTCACCGAGCAACCCGGACTGCCGCACAGCGTCGTCGGTGACGTGTCCGATGAAGACACCTGGCGGCGGGCCGTCGCACTCGCCGAGAAGCTCTGTGGCGGGGTCGATGTCCTGGTGAGCAACGCGTTCACCGCTGTGGTGGCGCCACTGCACGAGCTCGAAAGAAAGGACTGGGACCGCCAGGTCGACGTCAATCTCGCCGGCGCGTACCTCGGCGCCAAGGCCTGTCTGCCGTCGTTGCGCGAGCGGAAGGGATCGATCGTGCTGGTCTCCTCGGTGCACGCGCTGGTCGGGCTGCCCGGGAGGCCTGCCTACGCGGCGAGCAAGGGAGCTTTGGTCGCGCTCGGCCGTCAGCTGGCCGTCGAGTACGCGCCCGACGTCCGCGTGAACTCGGTGCTGCCCGGCCCGATCCTCACGCCGGTCTGGGACCGGGTGCCCGAGGCCGACCACGCCCGCTCCGTCCGGGCCACTCCGGCGGGGCGGCTCGGGGACCCCGCCGAGGTCGCCGAGGTGATCGCGTTCCTGGCCTCGCCCGCGGCCTCGTTCGTCACCGGGACGCAGCTGGTGGTGGACGGCGGCTGGTCCGCGACCAAGGATTCGGTCTAGAGAGTCGTGAGTGGTAAGGACGGTTCCGACCGTCCTTACCACTCACGAGCTTTTACTTCAGGGAGTTGTCCACTGTGGTCATGAGGGTTCCGGTGTCACCCGACATCTCCCATGCCATGACTCCGAGCAGTCCTCGGGTCTTGAGCCAGGCGACCTTCTGCTGGATGGACCAGGCGTCGTCGAAGGTCCACCATTGCCCGCCGTTGCCCGTGTAGCACGCCGTGGCCACGGCCGCGGTGTCGTGCTGGACGGTGCAGTTCGGGACACTGGCCAAGAGATTCGCGTAGCCACGAGTACCTGCCTCCTCGGCGAACTGGCCTGGTGCGGCGCCGGTCGCGGTCTGCCATTCGCCCTTCTTGCCGCCGTCCGCGACCCCTTGCCAGCCTCGCCCGTAGAAGGCGAGCCCGAGGGTCAGTTTCCGTGGATTGGCCCCGGCGTTGGTATAGGCGTTGATCGCCGCCTCCACACTGAACTTGAACTTGTACGGATCGTCCGCGTCGGCGTAGAGGTTCCCTTGATGGCCGGTCATGTTCGGCTCCCACGAGTTGTCGCTGCCCGAGCCGTGGAAGTCGTAGCCCTGCACGTTGGCGACGTCGAGGTAGTCGAAGATCTTCGGGATTTCCCAGCCACCGCTCACCTTCGCCGGGTCGGCGGGGGTGAACGCCTGCAGTTCGTACCGCTTGCCGGTGGTCGCGCCGTAGGCGTCCATCTGCGTGCGGAACTCGGCCAGCAGGGCGGTCAGGTTCGTCTTGTCGTTGGCGCTCCAGTGGTTCCCGGGGTGCCCGTCGGGGCTGCCCGGCCACTCCCAGTCGATGTCGATGCCGTCGAAGATGCCCGCGGCCGTGCCCGGCCCGCCGGCTCCGCCGTACGCCTTGATGTTCCCCTTCAGATAGGTGTCGATGCACGACGCGACGAACTTCTGCCGCGACGCGGCGGTGGCCGCGACGTCGGAGAAGTACTTCGAGTAGGTCCAGCCGCCCAAGGAGATGAGAACCTTCAGGTTCGGGTTCTTGACCTTGAGTTTCTTCAGCTGGTTGAAGTTGCCGCGCAACGTTTCCCAGCCGGTGTCGCCGACGCCGTCGACGGACTGGGACGCGGACATCGGCCGTGAGTAGTCGGCTTCCGCGTCGCCCGCGCCGTCGCCCTGGCTCGGGTCCTGGGGATTCGACGTCGTTCCCTTGGTGACACCCGAAAGGCAGGTGTGGTTGACCGGGTCGATGTTCCCGAAGGCGTAGAGCAGATGCGTCAGCTTGCTCGCGGAACCGTTGGTCACCAGGTTCTTGACGAAGAACTGGCGGCCGTAGATACCCCACTGCACGAAGTAGCCGACCCGGGCGTACCCGTTCACGATGTCGCCGGTCCGAGCGCTGACGGCGGCGCTCGCCGCGGAGACGTTGTCGTACCCGTCACGGGCTTTGACCGTGAAAGTGTACGAAGTGGACGGTGAAAGCCCGGACACGGTCGCGGTCGTCCCGGTCACCGTGGTGGCGAGGTCCGAGCCGCGGTAGACGTCATAGGAGACGACGCCGGTGTTGTCCGTGGACGCGTTCCACGCCAGGGAGACGGAACCCGAGGTGACCGCGGTCGAGCGGAGGTTCGACGGCGCTGTCGGCGCCTGGGTGTCGTCGCCCGGGTTGTTGGTGGTCACCGCCAGCGCCGGGGTGGGCGGGGACTTGGCGTCCTTGCGGTCCTTGGCGACGACGGTGAAGCTGTAGGCCGTGTTCGGCGTCAGCCCGGTGATCCGCGCTTCGGTGCCGGTGACCGAGGTCGCCAGAGTGGTGCCCTGGTAGACGTCGTAGCCGGTGACGGGCAGGGAACCCGGTGCCGAGGCGTTCCAGGCCAGCGCGGCGGTCGTGGTCGTCTTCGCCACGAGACGCAGGTTGGCCGGGGTCGACGGCGGCGCGTCGCCCGTGCCGTCGCAGTTGGCGTCGTCGATCCGGCAGGTGGTCGGGGTGACCCCGGAACTGAGCTGGAACGACGGACTGTACGGGTAGGTCGAACGGCCCGGCGCGAGCGATTTGATGTAGAACGCCGGGGTGAGGGTGACCTGGTTGCCTGCTTGGGACACCGTGGCGTGGGAGCCGCTGGTGGCGGTCACGCCGGCGGGGACGGTGAAGGTGATGGACCAGTCGGCGACGGTTTCGCTGCTGGGGTTGGTGACGGTGTACTCACCGGTGTTCCCGGCCAAGGTGAAGGCGGCGCGGAGGCGGCCCGCCGCCAGCGCCGGAGTACCTGCGGCTACGAGGAGCCCGGCGGCGAGGAGTGTCACGGTGAGTGCGCTGAGTAGTCGTTTTCTGGTGCGTCTCATGGCGGTTCTCTCCAAAAGAGGCGGCGAGACTGACCTGCTCGGAAAATGGCGCGTGTGGTCTAGACCACAGATGAATGTAGCGCGGCGCGCATAAAAGGTCTAGACCGATTCGTCGGTCGTGAACCTGTTCGACGCCGAATGCGGACAACAGGTGACACTGACGAATGGCGAAGGGCGGTTCATGAGCTCATCTGGGGCGGATCCGGGCGATCTGGAGGACGCGGAGTTGATCGAGAGGTCGGTGACCAGCCCGGACTGGTTCTCCGCGATCTTCGACCGGCATGCCGCGCACATCCACCGCTACCTGGTCAGACGCATCGGGCCGGCCGCCGCCGAGGACGCCTTGGGGGAGGCGTTCCTGGTGGCCTTCCGCAAACGCGAGGGATATGACACCGAGCGCCGCGACGCCCGGCCGTGGCTCTACGGCATCGCGACCAATCTGGTGGCACAGCGGCGCCGTGACGAGGTCAGGGAGCTGAAACTACGCGAGGCCCTCGGCCCGCCGCCCGACGAAGAAGGGCACGCCGAACGCGTCGCCGACCAGGTGACCGCGGAGGCGATGGGGGAGTTGCTGGACTCCGCGCTGGCGGAACTGGCCGACGGCGACCGCGACACGCTCACCCTGTTCGCCGGGGAAGGCCTGAGCTACGAGGAGGTGGCCGCGGCGCTGGACATCCCGCTCGGCACCGTCCGCTCGCGGCTCAACCGAGCTCGCCGCAAAGTCCGCGAAGCGCTGGGGCGCCCGGAGATCACTACTTCGAAGGAGATCGTCAACCATGGATGAGCTTCAGCTGATCGAGGAGCGGACCGAAACGGTGCCCCTCGCGGATTCCGGCGCGCTCGGCGGGGCCCGCGCGCGCTTGATGGCCGAAATCGCCGTCGCCGGAACGGAAAACGTGGCACCGCTGAGGAAACGGCGGCCCTGGGTCTGGACCGGGGTGGGTGCGGCGGGTCTGGCCGCGGCCATCACCGCCGTCGTGGCGCTCGCCCCGGCGGGCCTGGAACCACCCACAGCCGCCGCGGATCCCGTGGCAGTGCTGCGTGGCGCCGCCGAGGCCGCGCTGAAGACGCCGGACAATCCGCCGAAACCGAACCAGTTCGTCTACACCAAGACGAAGCAGCCTGACGGCGTGCGGGAATCGTGGCTTTCGGCGGATGGTACCCACGACGGGTTGATCAAGATGCCGGACGGCAGTACCGACCCGGTTCCGGGTTGCCGGGACGGGCGGGCGCAGGTGTACAAGGGCGATGAGCTGGTCAAGGGCGTCACGGAGCCGTGCACGCGGTGGCCCCATTACCGGCCGGATCTCCCCACCGACGTGGACGCGATGTTCGCCTACCTCAACGCGAACCACAGCGGTGAAGACGGCGATTACAACGCGATGGGCAAGGACGTCGTCGCGCTGGCGAACGAAACCTACCTTCCGCCCGCCGTCCGGGCGGCCCTGTACGGCGCGGCGGCCAAGGTGCCCGGTCTCCGTGCCGTCGACCACGTCCAGGACGGAGCGGGCAGGCCCGGTGTGGGCATCACCTGGCCGCTCAAGCCGGAGGACGACCCCGAGGTGGCGAAACCGACCATGATCGTCTTCGCCGCCGGCACGTTCCTGTACTTGGGCGGGAATGGGGCGGCGGTGACCGCGTCCGGTGTGGTGGACGCGGTCGGCCAGCGCCCGTAGCGGATCAGCGGCCGGTGAAGGTCGCCTTGCCGGGACCGTCGGCGAGGAACGACTTCACCGCGCCGCGCAGGTCCTCGGTGTCGAAGAGCCCGGCGGCGATCGTCGTGATGTGCTCGTTCGCCTCGGCGACGCCGCCGTGCTCGTAGTGTTCGAGGACCTTCTTGGTGGCCGCGTGCGCCCGGGTCGGCCCCTGCGCGAGGTCGTTCGTGAAAGCGCGGACGGCCTCGTCGAACCCGTCCACCGGGAGCACGCGGTTCACCACGTTCCAGCGTTCGAGGGTCGCGGCGTCGTAGGTCGCGCCGGTCATCACGAACTCCTTCGCGCGGCCGACACCGGCCCGGGCGGCGAGCCGCTGCGTGCCGCCCATCGTCGGGGTCAGGCCGACGACCCGTTCGACCAGGCCGAACTTGGCCTTCTCGCTCGCGAGGATGAGGTCGCAGGCGACCGCGACCTCGAACGCCCAAGTCAGGCACAGGCCGTGAGCGGCGAACACGGTGGGAAACGGGAGAGCGGCGATCCGGTCGGGGATCGCCAGCATCTCGTCGAAGAGCACCTTGGCCTCAGCGGCGTTGGTCTGGGCGTCGAACAGGGAAACGTCGACGCCGCCGCTGACGATCTTTCCCTCGGCCCGGATCAGGGCCGCGCGCGGCGGCGTGGCCTCCAGTTCGCCGATCGCCTCGCCCAGTTCGTCCTGGAGTTCCGCCGTGTAGAGGTTCAGCGGCGGCGAAGCGATGGTCAGGACGGCGAGGCTGTCTTCGCGGTCGAGGCGGATCGAGGTGGCCAAGGCGGGTTACCTCCCGGTAGATCGGTTTCCCGTGACCCTAGCCGGAGGTCGCCGAGAGTTCGTCCCATTGCGCCTGTGCTTCTGGTCGCCATTCGACATGCTTCCGGTGGAACAGGTCCGCCGCGCGCACACCGCTCCAACCGTCGGGGAGAAGTTTCAGCGGAAGGCGAGGATCCAGGAACGGGAAGCTGCGCCATTCGTGGACGAGTTCGGTCTGCGCGCGCAGGACGCCGCGTTCGCCGGACGGGTGGGAACCGGTGAACCGGTCGATGAAATCCTCGTAGCGATCCTTCAGCTCGCTGAGATCCCAGGACCGGGCGACCATCGTCTCCTGATCGCCGACATCACCATAAGCAGCGGAGAACGACATCGCCTGCGCGTCGAGGCCGAGTTCCTGCACTATCTGCTGCGCTTCCCGCTGGCGGCTGAGATCCGGGCTGACCCAGACGCCGGCGACAGGGGAGCCGAACCCGGCCCACGTCAGGCGTGTGCGCAGCCGGTGCCGGAGATCCCGCTTGGCTTCGGGGACCGACACGATCAACATCAGCCAGCGGCCGTCCCAGGCCTTTTCCTCGTTGCCGAAGGCGTATATCCGTTCAGCGCCTTCGGTCAGAAGCCGTCTGCCTGGTGGGGTGAGCGACCAGCGCACTCTTCGTCCGACGCGTTCGGAGACGACCCAGCCTTCCGCGGAGGACCGGGCCAGCGCCTGCCGTGCGGACTTCTCCTCGATGTCCAGCACTCGCAGCGCTTCGACCAGCGTCGACGTCCAAATCGATTGATCACGGGGCAGGACGTACTCGCCGAGGATCGTCATCAGCAGCGACCGCGCGCTGGCATGACTGACTTCGCGCCGCCTGCTCAGCGTCGGCCTGCGGGTACCGCCTTTCTGCTGGTGGACGACGGGGACCGGGGTGGCGGAGTCCGCCATTTGCTGTCACCGACCTCAATGCTCGGGGGATTCGTTCGGGTCCAGAAGAACATCCAGGTTACCCACGTTCCGTGATCGCTTGGATACTTGCCACTCTTCCGAGGGACCACGAGCTGTTCAATCGGTCCCCGTAGACTTACCGATCTCATGAGCGCCACACTCGTTGCCAAAGATCTCGCCGCCGGCCACGGCGACCGTGTTCTGTTCTCCGGTCTCGACCTGGTCGTCGCCCCGGGCGAAGTGATCGGTCTCGTCGGCGTCAACGGCGCGGGCAAGTCGACCCTGCTGAAGACCCTCGGCGGCCTCGTGCCGCCGGAAGAGGGCAGCGTCCGGCTGAGCCCGCCGACGGCCACTGTCGGTCACCTCCCACAGGAGCCGGAACGCCGCGAGGGCGAGTCCGTCCGCGCGTTCCTCTCGCGCCGCACCGGCGTCACCGCTGCCCAGGCCGCGCTCGACGCGGCCACCGAGGCGCTCACGGCGGGTGAACCCGGCTCGGACGACGCCTACGGTGTGGCGCTCGACCGCTGGCTCGCGCTCGGCGGTGCGGATCTGGACGACCGGGCGGGCGAGGTCGTCGCGGACCTCGGGCTCACGGTCAACCTCGACCAGCCGATGCTGTCACTGTCCGGCGGGCAGGCGGCCCGAGCGGGAATGGCCTCACTGCTGCTGAGCCGGTACGACATCTTCCTGCTCGACGAGCCGACCAACGACCTCGACCTCGACGGCCTGGAGCGGCTCGAGCGGTTCGTGACCGGGCTGCGCGCCGGGACCGTGCTGGTCAGCCACGACAGGGAGTTCCTGGCCCGCACCGTCGACCGCGTCGTCGAACTCGACTACGCCCAGCAGCAGGTGCGGACCTACGGCGGCGGTTACGAGTCGTACCTGGAGGAGCGTGCCGTCGCGCGGCGGCACGCCCGCGAGGAGTACGACGAGTACGCGAACACCAAGGCCTCCCTCGAATCCCGTGGCGCGATGCAGCGTTCGTGGATGGAGAAGGGGGTCAAGAACGCCCGGCGCAAGGCCACCGACAACGACAAGGTGGGCCGCAAGTTCCGGAGCGAGGCGACGGAGAAGCAGGCGTCCAAGGCCCGCCAGACCGACCGCATGATCGAACGGCTCGACGTCGTCGAGGAACCGCGCAAGGAATGGGAACTGCGGATGGAGATCGCCGCGGCGCCCCGGGCGGGCGCGGTCGTGGCGACCCTGCGCGGCGCGGTGGTGCGGCGGGGCGGGTTCACCCTCGGCCCGGTGGACCTGCAGATCGACTGGGCGGACAAGGTCGCGATCACCGGGGCCAACGGCGCCGGGAAGTCGACCCTGCTCGCCGCCCTGCTCGGCCGGGTCCCGGTCGACGAGGGCGGCGCGTCGCTCGGCTCCGGTGTCGTGGTCGGCGAGGTCGACCAGGCGCGGAAGCTGTTCCTCGGCGACCTTCCGCTCGTCGAGGCCTTCGCCCGCGAGGTGCCGGAACTCGCCGACGCCGATGTGCGGACGCTGCTGGCCAAGTACGGCTTGAAGGCCGCGCACGTCCTCAGGTCGGCGGCCACGTTGTCGCCGGGGGAGCGGACCCGGTCGGCGCTGGCGCTGCTGCAGGCGCGCGGGGTGAACCTGCTGGTGCTCGACGAGCCGACGAACCACCTCGACCTGCCCGCGATCGAGCAGCTGGAGTCGGCGCTGTCGGAGTATCCGGGGACGCTGCTGCTGGTGACGCACGACCGGCGGATGCTGGACGCGGTGGCGACGACGCGGCGGCTGGAAGTGGCCGAGGGCAAGGTCACCGAGCTCTGAGCGGCCTGCTCCGGATGTCATGAAAGGGTCTTTCAGGACGAAAAACGTCTTGAACGACCCTTTCATGACATATGCGAAGGGCGAGACTCAACCCTTGGTGGCCCCGCCGGTCAGCCCCTTCACGAACTGCTTCTGCAACGCCAGGTAGAAGATCAGCACCGGCAGCGTCGCCAGGAACATCAGCGCGAACACGCTGCCGAGATCCGCCTGGTACTGGCCGATCGAGCGGTAGATGCCGGTGGTGATCGTGGTCCCCTGACTCGGGCCGAGGATGATCAGCGGGTCGATGAAGTCGTTCCAGATCCACACGCCGAGGAAGATCAGCACACTCGCCGTGGCCGGGCGCAGCAGCGGGAACACGATCCGCCAGAACACCTGCGCCCTGCTCGCCCCGTCGAGCAGGGCGGCCTCCTCGAGTTCCACCGGCACCCCGCGGATGAACCCGGTGAACACGAAGACGCCGAACGGCACGTAGTACCCGACGTTGAACAGCACCAGGCCCTGGAGCGTCGCCATCAGCCCGGTCAGCCGCAGCACCTCGGTGACCGGGATCAGGATCACCTGTGGCGGGATCATCAAGCCCGCCAGCAGGATCAGCGCGAGCACCTTGGTCCATCGCTTGTCCGAGCGCGCCAGGTAGTGCCCGAGCATGGCCGAAAGCACCGTCAGCACGATGATCGACAGCAGCGTGACGAGCATGCTGTTGGCCAGGCTCACCCAGAACAGGCCGTCGGGACGGGTGAGCACGGCGTGGATGTTGGTCAGCGTCGGTGGCAGCGGGACCGACGCCGGATCCTGGGCGATCCGGTCGCCGGGTTTGAAGACGTTGACGAGCACGTAGTACAGCGGCACGAAGAAGATCGCGCTCACCAGTATCGCCGCGGCCGGCCGTAGCCACGAACCTCGCGGACTGTCCTTTGTGGTCACAGGTCGACCTCCCGCCGCCGCAGGAACCGCAGCACGATCGTGGTCAGCGTCGCCACGATCACCAGCATCACCACGGCCATCGCGGAGGCGTAGCCGACGTGGTTCGCGTCGAGGCCGGTGGCGAGGACGTCGAACGCGATGGTGGCGGTGGTCCCCGAACCCGGTCCGCCGTTGGTGACGACCTTGACGTGGTCGTAGGTCTTGAAAGCCGAGATCAGCAGGACGACGGTGTTGATCGTCAGTGACGGCGCGAGCAGCGGCCAGGTCACCGCGCGGAACCGCCGGACCGGTCCCGCGCCGTCGATCTCCGCCGCCTCCAGCAGTTCGGCCGGGATCCCCTGCAGGCCCGCGAGGTACACGACCACGCAGAACCCCAGCATCTGCCAGCACACGATCGACGCGACCGAGTACAGCGCGAGGTCCGGGTCCGAAAGCCAGCCCGGCGGATGCTCGACGCCGAGCGCGCGGAGGACTTCGTTGATCGGGCCCCGGTCGTCGAGCAGTTTCGTCCAGATGATGCTGACCACGACCGAGCTGAGGATCACGGGCGTGAAGAACACGCTCCGCAAAGTGTTGTACAGCCAGCCCTTCCGGTCGAGCAGCAGCGCGACGCCGAGTCCGAGCACGTTCGGCACGACCACCACGATCACGGTCAGGATCGTCGTGACCCGGAGCGCGGTGAGGAACTGGTCGTCCTGGAAGAGGAGCTTGTAGTTCTCGAGACTCACGAACTCCGAAGGCGGGTTGAACGGGTTGTGGTTCGTCAGGCTGTAGCCGACGCTGATGAGGATCGGCGCCATGACGAAGCAGAGATAGATGACGACGCCGGGTGCGCCGAACGAGGCGAAATGCCACACCCGCGGCAGGATCGGTTTTCTCGCCATCGTGGGGTCAGCGCGCCTTCGCCCACTCGGAGTCCAGGAGCGCGCACGCGTCGGCCACCGTCTTGCGGCCGGTGATGACGTCCTGCGCGGATCGGTAGACCTTGTCCTTCATCCCCGGAAGGAGCCCGTCGTCCGCGGTTTCCCAGCTGAAGGCGTTCACGACGGCGTTCTTCGCCACGGCTTCCTTGTAGAGCTCGTAGCCCGCCTTGAAGACCGGGCCGGCGTCGGACGGCGGCGTGTAGCCCTTGATCGCGGGGAACAGGCCGTCGGCCTTGACCGACGCGTCGATCTGCTCCTTGTCGAGCTGGAACGCGAGCGCGAACTTCCTCGCCGCGTCGAGGTTCGGGGACTTGGCGTTGACCACGATGCCGCCGCCGGTGTAGGCGGGCACGACGAGTTTCCCGTCCTCGGAGGGGAAGTTGAAGACGCCGATCTCGAACGAAGGCTTTTTCGCGTCGGCGCTGGCGGCGAACCAGTTGCCCATCGGGTACATCGCGCCTTCGCCGTTGAGGAAGGCCGCCTCGGTCGCCGAGTAGTCCCGCGAGACCTGCGTCTTGTCGAGGTAGCCCTTGGCGACCAGATCGGCGAACTTGCCGAATGCCTGCTGGAACGCCGGGTCGGCGAACTTGACCTTGTCGGCCCGTCGCTGGGAAAGCCAGTCCGGGGTCTTGCCGTAGACCTCGACACTGACCAGGCCGTCCAGCAGCATCGCGGACGGGAACCCTTCCTTGCCACCGCCGATGGTGAACGGCGTGATGCCCTTCGCCTTGAGTTTCTCCGACGCGGCGAGGAGTTCGTTCCAGGTCGACGGCGCCGACGCGATCCCGGCGTCGGCGAAGAGCTTCTTGTTGTAGTAGACCGGCGGGATGGTCTGGGTGTTGGCCGGCAGCTGGTGGTGCCCGCCCTTGATCGGGTTGGCGCCGGGGAACTGGAAGTCCTTGAGCTCCTCGGGCGTCCACGCGTAGAGGTTGCCCGATTCGGCGAACCCGGCCGAGTCGACGGCGATCGCGACGTCGGGGAACTGGCCGGACTGCAGGAGCTGCTTGGCGTAGCCGGTGCGGTCGGTCGAGGGAGCGACGAGCTTCTTGACGCTCAGGCCGGGATTGCGGTCTGTGACGCGTTTGATGGCGGAGTCCCAATAGGACGGTGGCAGGTTCGGCGTCTCGAACGTCAGGAAAGTGATCTCGTTGCCCGAGGCACTCGTCCCGCCGCCGACCGTGCAGCCGGTGAGGCTCGCGGCGACGAGTAGCGCCGCCCCCAACGCGAAGGACCTTCTCATGCCCCAGTCACCCTTCTCGCGGCGTCTCATAGACGACGGCATTCGATCGGATGTCTAGGGTGATGTCAAGCGGTCGGATCGGTCTTTGGTGCCCCGAAATGGGCAATACATCTGATCTATCGCCGTGCTCAGAGCTTGGTCAGCCGGATCAGCGCGCTGGCGAAATCACCGTCCGGCAGACCCGGGAACAGGCCGTGTGCCAGCAGCGCGGCGCCGTGCCACACCTTCCCGGTGTCCTCCTCGCGGTAGCGGGCGGCGGGGTCGAGACCGTCGAGCCGGACCGGTCGTTCGTGGGTGTGGAAATGTGCCGCTTGCCGGAACACGAACACGACCGCGCGCCCGCCGTCGTCCGCCACGTACTGCAGCGCGGAGACGCCGTCGGTGGCCGGCGGCACCAGCCGGTGGAGCCTGCCGTGCTGGACGATCGGCCGGATCTCCTTGTACAGCGCGATCTGCTCGCTCGCGTAGCGGAGGTCCTCCTCGGACCACTTGACGATGTCGCCGCCGATGCCCAGCACCCCCGCCATCGCGACGTGGAACCGGAAGCGCAGCGGGGTGGACCGGCGGGTGACGAAGTTGGGGTCGTCGGTGACCCACGCCGCCATCGCGCGCGCCGGGTACACCTGGCCGTAGCCGTGCTGGATGACGAGCCTGTCGAGCGCGTCGGTGTTGTCGGAGGTCCAGACCTGGTCGGTCCTGGCCATGATCCCGAGATCGATCCGCCCGCCGCCGCCGCTGCACGCCTCGATCCGCAGCCCGGGATGGCCGGCACGGAGGCGATCCATGATCGCGTGGACCGCGCGGGCGTGCTCCACCCACAGCCGATCCGGGTCGCCGTCGGCGGGCCAGCCCGCTTCGCTGAACGGACGGTTCATGTCCCATTTCAGGAAGTCGATCCCGTGCTCGCCGACGAGGGAGTCGAGCGTGTCGAACGCCCAGCCGGCCACGTCCGGGCGGGCGAAATTGAGCACCAGCTGCCGCCGCAGCTCCGAGCGTGTCCGATGTGGATGGTGCAGGACCCAGTCCGGGTGGGCGCGGTAGAGGTCGCTGTCCGGATTCACCATCTCGGGTTCGACCCAGAGCCCGAACTTCAGGCCGAGCCGGTGCACCTCGCCGACCAGTGGTTGGAGGCCGTCGGGGAACTTGTCGCGGTTCACGTGCCAGTCCCCGAGTCCGGCGTGGTCGTCGCTGCGGGCGCCGAACCAGCCGTCGTCCATCACGAACAGTTCGACACCGAGCGCCGCCGCCTTTTCCGCCAGCTCACGCTGCCCGGCCTCGGTGACGTCGAAACCCGTTGCCTCCCAAGAGTTGTAGAGCACCGGCCGGAGCTCGCCGGGATGGGGGAGGACGTGGGCGAGCGTGTACGCGTGCCAGGCGCGGCTCGCGGCGCCGAACCCGCCGTCGGTGTACAGGCCGGCGAACACCGGCGTGGTGAGCGTTTCGCCGGGGGCGAGCAAGGGGACGACGCCGTCCTGGCCGAAGCCGCCGGTCACGGTGAGACGGCCGGTGGACGAGCGGGTGGTGGTGATCCGCCACGAACCGCTCCACGCGAGCGCGGTGCTGTAGACCTCGCCGTGCCGCTCGGTCGCTTCGCCGTCGTCGAGCATCACCCACGGATTGGCGTGATGGCCGGTGATGCCGCGTCTGCTGCCGAACGTGGTCTCGCCGTGGGGGACCGGCTCACGGAGCAGCTGACTCTCGGCGGCCCAGCGTCCCGTGACGTGGCTGACGCGGTAGCCGGGCCGGACCGGGACGACCCAGGTCGCCGAATCGGCGCGGATCACCTCGATCGGATCGTCCGTCCCGTCGTGGGTGAGTTCGGTCCAGCGTTCGATGACGTCGGTGCCCGGCGGGACGCGGTAGCCGAGCGTGATCCGCAGGGGATAGTGGCGATCGCGGAAGTGGACGCGCAGCTCGCCGCCGTCGGTGCCGTCCACGTCGTGGTCGAGGTACCGCCACTCGAGGGCGCGAGTCCCGTCAGCGAACCGGACCTGCAGCGCGGGGGTCCAGTAGCGGGTGCCGCCGTCGGCGGCGAGCTCGTCCAGGCCCTCGTTGGGATCGTTGAAGGCGTCCCAGCGTTCTTTGGTCCGGGGGAGGACGTCGGCGAGCTGGTCCGGGGTGAGCGCCGGGCCCCAGTAGACGTGGGAGGGCGTGTCGTCCTCGGCCAGCCTGAGCGCGTAGCTCGTGTTCGCCGTGCGGATGAGCCAGGAACGGGTGTTCTCGTCGAAAACGATCTCTGCCACGCCGCCATCCTGGTCCCGAAGCGGTCCGCAGGCCAAGGGAGCGGCCCGCTTGGCGGTACATCGGGTGGTGGGTCTCGTGAGTTGCGATTCGGGTTATAACCCGAGTCGCCACTCACGACCACCCCGGTCGACTCGGTACTTCACGTGACGGGGTGGGCGGCACGTGTGATCAGACGGGCCACACACGTGACTGGACGGGCGACGCGCGCGGGTCGGGGTCTGACCGCGTGTGGCCCGTCTGATCACGGGAGTGGCCCGTCCAGTCACGGGAGTTGTCCACCCAATCAGCCGATGCTGGGCCATGTACACGGTAAGGTGTGAAGGTCGAGTTTCTTCGGCTGAGTCGAGGCAAGGGGTCCTTCACGGACCGGACCCGCGAACAACAGCCGCCACCCCCAGTAGGTACCTAAGACACTTTTGGCCCTAGCCGTCCTTGCCACTCACGAGGCCCGACGTGCTCAGCCGCCGACCTTCGCGATCGCCACGATGTTCTCCGGCCGCACTCGCACGATCACCTTCCCCGGCGACGTCGCGTAGGCCAGCCAGCCCTCCATCGCCTCCGGCCCGGCCTCGCCGAGGTATCGCTCGGCGATCAACGACGAACCCGCGCGGACCCCGTCGGGATCCGAAACGATCTCCGCGACACCCTCGACACTCACGAACGAGAACGGCGGACGCGGGTCGTCGGCGACCACCGAAACCCGGGGATTCTCCTTGAGCGCTTTGCCTTTGACGGTGTCGGCGCCCAGGTTGACCAGGATGTCGTCGCCGTCGAGGGCGAACCAGACCGGGACCGCGTGCGGCCTGCCGTCCGGGCGGACCGTCGCGAAGACGGCGGTGCGGGTGCCTTCGGCGAGAAACGCGCGGCGCTGCTCGTCGGTCATCTTCTCCGGCATTACTTTCCCTCCAGAACGGCGTCCAGGCCGAAGGCCGGGAACAGGTGGCTGTCGAACGTGGTGAACTCGGCGGCCTTGCCGTCGACGACGCGGACGAGGTCGAGTTTGAAGGCGCGGAAGACGGTGTCGCCGGGGCGGCGCAGGTACGAGGCGAACGCGGGCATCCGGTTGGCGTCGACGGCGACGGCACGCCATTCGCCCATCTCCTCGGCGATCCGGCCGTGGCGGGCGAGGTGTTCGAGTCCGATGTAGCAGTTCGGCTCCGGCGGCATGGTGTGGCGGACGTCGTCGCGGACCAGGCTGCTCATGGTGCTGAAGTCGCCGCTGTCGTGGGCCTCGATGAGCCGCCGCACCAGCGCGCGTTCCTCTTCGGACGGTGCCGCCGCCGACCATTCGCCGCGCTGCTGCGGGAGGCGTTCGCGCAGGGTCGCGCGGCCGCGCTGCAGGGCGCTGTTCGCGGCGGGGACCGAGAGGTCGAGCAGGGAGGCGGTTTCGGCGGCCTGCCAGCCGAGCACGTCGCGCAGGATCAGCACCGCGCGCTGCTGCGGCGGCAGCATCTGCAGGACCGCGAGGAAGGCGAGTTCGATGGTCTCCCTGGCGACGGCGAGCGCGTCCGGCTCGGCTTCGGACGGCGCGATCTCGTCCAGCAAGCGGTCCGGATACGGCTGGATCCAGGGGACTTCGGCGAACGAGCGCAGCGACGGCACCCGCCGCTCGTTCTTGCGGATCGCGTCGAGGCAGGCGTTGGTGGCGATCCGGTACAGCCACGCGCGGAAGTTCCCGCCGTCGAAAGTGTCCAGCCCGCGCCAGGCGTTGAGCAGCGCCTCCTGGACGACGTCTTCCGCTTCGTCGAACGAGCCGAGCATCCGGTAGCAGTGGACGTGCAGTTCCCGCCGGTGCCGTCCGGTGAGCGCGGCGAAGGCAGTTTCGTCTCCCGCCTTCGCCGCGGCGATCGTGTCTGTCATGGCGCCTCCCATCGAGTGTTCTTACCCGATGTAACGGCGCCCTTCGGCCGAACTCATCGGTCCCGCGATGACTTTTTTCGCGGGACGGTGAAACGGCAGGTCAGGGGCGGGTGGTGAGGTAGCCGCCCATGGTGCGGAAGTACTCCGTCGCGGCGAGTTCGGTGCCGTCCTCGGTCCGGACCCGCTCGATGACGAGCCCGTGTGAACGCCCGCGGCGCGCTTCGGGACCGGCGACGATCACGACCCCCTCGCCCTCGCGGATGAAGATGCGGCCCGGGGTGCCCCCGTAGAGGCCCGTCGACACCGAGGAGCGGACGACGCGCAGCTGCTTCCCGCGGTGGTGGGTGAAGGCGTTGGGGTACGGGTCGGACTGCGCGCGCACCAGCCGCTCGATCTCGTCGGCGGGCCAGGACCAGTCGATGAGGCTGTCCTCGAGGGCGCGCTTGTGGAAGAAGCTGGCCTTCGACCTGTCCTGTTTGACCGGCGTGAAGTTCCCCTTCGCGATCAGCTCGATCGCGTCGGTGGTGATCGGCGCGATGAGGTCGACCGTCCGGTGGAAGAGATCGGTCGTCGTGTCCTTCGGTCCGACAGGGACGGACCGCTGCAGCACGACGTCGCCCGCGTCGAGGTCGGCGTCCATCATGTGGGCGGTGAGCCCCACTTCCGGCTCGCCGTTGATGAGCGCCCAGATCAGCGGCGAGAAGCCGGCGTAGGCGGGCAGCAGCGAGTCGTGGACGTTCAGCGTGCCGTGGCGCGGCATCTCGAAGATCTCGGGCGGCAGCCAGGTGCGCCAGTTGTTGGCGACGATCAGGTCGAGATCGGCTTCCTTCAGCTCCGCCATCAGTTCCGCGTCGTCGGGACGCTGACGCAGCAGGGTGCGGATCCCGTTGGCCTCGGCGAGATCCGCGACCGAGTCGGCCCAGATCTTCTCGTAGGCGTGGTCGCTCTTCGGGTGGGTGACGACGAGGGCGACGTCGTGGCCCGCGTCGATCAAGGCCCGCAGGGTGCGGTGTCCCCAGGTCTGGTATCCGAACATGGCGACCCGCATGGGACCGGCCTCCTCCTGGTCGAGGGATGAACATCACCACTGAAAGTACTAGTTGAGCCTCACCTAACTTAGGTTAGGGTTCCCTGGTCTTTGTAACGAAGTACCGAGATGCGGCTGAGCCGCGCAAGGGGTTCAAGATGGCACGAGCAGTGGTCGGTGAACGGGTTCCGGTCTACGACGTGGTCGGGGTCGGGTTCGGTCCCTCGAACCTGGCGCTCGCCATCGCGGTCACCGAGCACAACGCCTCGCCCGGAGCCGAGACCGTCACCGCCCACTTCCTCGAGCGTCAGCCCCGTTTCGGCTGGCATCGCGGGATGCTGATCGACAGCGCCACCATGCAGGTGTCCTTCCTCAAGGACCTGGCGACGATGCGGAACCCGACGAGTTCGTTCAGCTTCCTGTCGTATCTGCACGGCAAGGACCGGTTGGTCGATTTCATCAACCACAAGAGCCTGTTCCCGTTGCGGATCGAGTTCCACGACTACTTCGAATGGGCGGCGGAAAAGGTCGACGACCTGGTTTCCTATGGCACGGAAGTGCTTTCGGTCACGCCGGTCTTCGACGGCGACGAGATCGTGTTCTTCGACGTCCACGCCCGCACCGACGGCGAGCTGGTGAACCTGCGCGCCCGCAACCTGGTGATGGGCACCGGGTTGCGGCCGAACCTCCCCGAAGGTGTGACGCCGGGCACTCGGATCTGGCACAACAGCGAGATGCTGCACCGCCTCGAGGGTATGGCCGCCGAGGATCCGCGCCGGTTCGTCGTCGTCGGCGCCGGTCAGAGCGCGGCGGAGGTCAGCGCGCTGCTGCACGACCGCTTTCCCCTGGCCGAGGTGTGCGCGGTGTTCGCGCGGTACGGCTACAGCCCGGCCGACGACAGCGCGTTCGCCAACCGGATCTTCGACCCCGAGGCGGTCGGCCGGTTCTACGAGGCGCCGGAAGAGGTCAAGGACCGGTTGATGCGCTACCACGGCGCGACCAACTACTCGGCTGTCGACATCGAACTGATCGACGAGCTGTACCGGCGCATCTACCGCGAGAAGGTGCAGGGGATCGAGCGGCTGAAGCTGATCAACGTCTCCCGCCCCACCGAAGTCGTCGACACCGGCTCCGAGGTGCGGGTCACCATCGAGGCGCTGGAGAACGGGGAACGGACCCGGCTCGACGCCGATTTCGTCGTGTACGCCACCGGGTACAGCCCGGCGGACCCGACGCCGTTGCTCGGCGAGCTCGCCTCCGCCTGCACGCGCGACGAAGAGGGCAGGCTTCGGGTCGAACGCGACTACCGGATCGTCACCGAACCGCCGCTGGACGGCGGGATCTACCTGCAGGGCGGCACCGAACACACCCACGGCATCACGTCGTCGCTGCTGTCCAACACCGCCGTGCGGGTCGGCGAGATCCTCCAGTCCATTGTGGACCGGCGGGCGGCCGGTGCGTCCCGGCCCGAGTACGCGGTGAGCGGCACCGGCCCCGCTTGACCCGCAGACGACGTTTCGCGCTCTTGAACGGTGGAGGCAGATCCCGATGAACCGCGGCTTTCCCCTGACCCCGGCACAGAAGGGAATCTGGCTCGCTCAGCAGCTCGACCCGGCCGATCCGGTCTACACGATCGGCTGGGTCGCCGAGCTCCGCGGTGACCTCGACATCGCCCGGCTGGGTGACGCCGTTCGGCGGGCGGTCGCGGAGGCGGAGTGCCTGCACGTCACGGTCGGGCTGGAGGGCGACACGCCGGTCCAGCGCCCGGTCACCCCGGGCGAGGTCGCCGTCCTCGACTTCACCGGCGAGCCGGATCCGGAGCGGGCGGCCGACGAGTGGGCGCGGGGCGAACTGGCCGTGGCGGCCGACCCCGCCCGTGGCCCGCTCACCGGGCACACCCTGCTGGTCCTGGCCGGGGACCGGGTCCGCTGGTTCCAGCGCTACCACCACCTGGTGATGGACGCGCACGGACAGGCCGTGCTGACCCGGCGCGCGGCTGCGCTCTACTCGGGCACCGCCGATGAGGTCGCCTGGCCGCTCTCCGGGCTGGTCGAGGCCTCGGAGGACGGGCAAACCGACCGCGGCTACTGGCTCGGAGAGCTCGCGGGCAGGCCGAACCCGGTGCGGCTGCTCGGCCGCGCCTCGGCCGGCCCGATCCGGCTGCGGCGGCACTCGTGGGAACTGCCCGCGGCGGACGCCGGCCGCCTGCGGAAGTTCGCGTTCGACGCGGGAACGAGGCTGTCCCGCGTCGCGATCGCCGCAGTGGCCGCCTACGCCCACCGGGTGACCGGTGCCGAAGACCTCGTCCTCGGCCTGCCGGTCACCGCGCGCACCACTCGCGCCTTGCGCGAGCAGCCGGGCATGGTGTCCAACGTCCTGCCGCTGAGGCTGGAGGTCCGGACCGAGGCGACGCCGGCGCGGCTCGTCGCCCAGGTCGCGGAGAAGATCTCCGCGCTGCTGGAGCACAGCCGGTACCGCGGTGAGGACCTCGCGCGTGAACTCGGCGCGAGCGGCGGGGTGCACGAACTCGTCGGGCTGAGCGTGAACTTCATGGCCGTGGACGGCGAACTCGCGTTCGGCGACGCGAGTGCCACGGTGCACAACCTGGAACTCGGGCCGATCAGTGACGTCGCCATCGCCGTGTACGACGCCGGTGAGGGCCGGGGCCTCCGGTTCGACTTCGACGCGGACTCCGCCGTCTCCACCGACGACGAGCTCGCCGAACACCGCCGCCGGTTCGCCGCGGTGCTGGACGCGCTGATGGAGGGGCCGAGCCTGCCGCTGGCCGCGATCGACCTGCTCTCGGGTGAGGAACGGGCCCGGATGCTGGCGCTCGGGACCGAGGTGGCGGATTCGCCCGAGGTGTCCTGGCCCGAGGCGTTCGACCGGATCGTGGCTCGGAAGCCGGACGCCGAGGCCGTCGTCTGTGAGGACGTCCGCCTGACCTACGCCGAGCTCGACGCCGCCGCCAACCGGCTCGCCCGCCTGCTGAAGCGACGCGGCGTGGGCGACGAGGACGTCGTCGCCGTGGCGATGCCGCGGTCGGCCGATCTCGTGGTCGCGCTCCTCGCCGTCATGAAGGCCGGGGCCGCCTATCTTCCGCTCGACCTCGACCACCCCGAGGACCGCCTCGCGTACATGCTGTCCCACGCGGGCGCGGGAATCGTGGTGTCCACAAGGGAGGAATCGGCGCAGCTGCCGCCCGGGGTGGACGTCGAACGGGTCCTTCTGGACGAACCTGCTCTCGTGGCCGAACTCGCGGAACTCGATTCGTCCACTGTGGATGTCGGCGGGATCGCACTGAACCAGGCCGCGTACGTCATCTACACCTCGGGTTCGACGGGGAAGCCGAAGGGCGTGGTCCTGTCCCATGACGGGGTCGGCAGCCTGATCAGCACAGCGACCGAACGGATCGGCATCGGCGAGGACAGCCGGGTGGTCCAGTTCGCCTCGACCGGGTTCGACGTGACGGTCTGGGATCTGGTCATGTCCCTGTGCGTCGGCGGAACGCTGATCGTGGTGCCGTCGCACCGCCGGGTCGCGGGCGTCGAACTGACCGGCTACATCGCCGACAACGCGGCGACGCACATGATCCTGCCGCCGTCGCTGGTCGCGGCGCTGCCGCCGGACTGTGAACTGCCGAAGGGCGCGGTGCTGATCGTCGGCACCGAGACCGTCCCACCGGAACTGATCGCGCGCTGGGCCGAGGACCTGAAGGTCGTCGCCGCGTACGGGCTGACCGAGGCGACGGTGAACTCGACGCTGTGGGCGGCCGAGCCCGGCTGGACCGGGCCCATCCCGATCGGCAGGCCGGATCCGAACACGCGGTGCTACGTCCTCGACACCGCGCTGCGGCCGGTTCCGGTCGGCGTCGAAGGAGAGTTGTACGTCGGTGGCCGCGGTCTCGCGCGGGGTTACGCCGGACGTCCCGGGCTGTCGGCGGAACGGTTCGTCGCCGACCCCTTCACCGGCGGCGGCGAGCGGATGTACCGCACCGGCGACCGGGTCCGCTGGCGCGCGGACGGGAACCTCGACTTCCTCGGCCGCACCGATCACCAGGTGAAGATCCGCGGTTTCCGGATCGAACCGGGGGAGATCGAATCCGCGCTCGCCGCGTACGCCGGGGTCGAGCGGATCGCCGTCGTGCCGCGCGAGGTCAAGCCGGGGGACCGGCGCCTGGTGGCGTATGTCGTCCCGGAGTCGGACGGATCGCCGTCGCTGATGAAGGACCTGCGCTCCCACGCGGAATCGGCGCTGCCGCACTACATGGTGCCGTCGGCGTTCGTGGCGCTCGACCGGCTGCCGATCATGCCGAACGGCAAACTGGACCGCACCTCCTTGCCCCTGCCCGATTTCGGCGCCGCCGCCACGGGCCGCGCGCCGCGTACCGAGCGGGAACGGATCCTGTGCGACGTCGTCGCGGCCGTCCTCGGGCTGGCCTCGGCCGGCGCCGATGACGACTTCTTCACCCTCGGCGGCGACAGCATCCTGTCCATCCGGCTGGTGCTCGGCGCGGCCGAACGGGGCCTCGCCATCACGCCACGCCAGGTGTTCCAGCATCGGACACCCGAGGCTCTCGCCGCCTGCGCGGAGACGGTTGCCGGAAAGTCCGCCGTGTCCACTGTGGACGAGGGGCCGCTGCTGGAGCTGACCGGCGCCGAGCGCGCGTCGCTCGCCGAGTTCGCCGACGTCCTGCCCGTGACGCCGTTGCAGGAAGGGTTCTTCTTCCACGCGGAGTTCGAAGGCGGTCAGGCGGCCGACATCTACACGGTCCAGGAAGTGCTGGACCTCGAAGGCGAGGTCGACGCCGACGCGCTGCGCCGGTCCGCGCAGGCGCTGCTGGACAGGTACTCGTCGCTGCGGTCCGGTTTCCGGCAGCTCGACGGCGGCCAGGTCGTCCAGACGGTGACCCGGCACGCCGAACTGCCCTGGCGTGAAGTGCTCGCCGAAGACGCCGCGGAAGCCTTCGAGGCCGATCGCGCGCGCCGGTTCGACTTCGCCCGGCCGCCTTTGCTGCGCGCGACCTTCGCCCGGGTCGGCGAGGATCGCGCCAAGCTGGCGCTCACGTTCCACCACATCATCGCCGACGGCTGGTCGGTCGTGGTGCTGCTCCGCGAACTGCTGGCAGGATACGCGGGAACGGACGCCCCGCTCCCGGAACCGGGCACTCGCGTAGACCACCTGCGGCGGCTCGCATCGCGTGATCACGAGGCTGCGCGGGAAGCCTGGCGGACCGCACTGTCCGGAGTGGACGAAACCACTCGGCTGATCGAGGGGCGGTCCACGGCCGGGAGGCGGCCGTCGCGAGTGCACCTGAACCTCGGTGAGCGGGCCACGGCGGAGCTGTCCGCCATGGCCCGCGCACACGGTCTCACCCTCGGAACCGTTCTGCACGGCGCCTGGGGTCTTCTGCTCGGCGGGCTCACCGGCCGAGACGACGTGCTGTTCGGCAGCACGGTCTCCGGTCGCGACTCCGGTGCCGACGGCCTCGAATCGGCTGTCGGCCTGTACATCAACACGGTTCCGGTCCGGCTGCGCTGGTCCCCGTCCGAAACCGTCGCCGCCGTGCTGCGGCGGCTGCAGGACGAGCAGGCGGCCTTGCTGGACCACCAGCATCTCGGCCTCGGTGAACTGCAGCGGGTCGCCGGCGCCGGGCAGGAAGAACTGTTCGACACCCTCGTGGTCGTCGAGAACTTCCCGCGTGAGGAGGAGCCGTCCGGAATCCTGCGGCTCACCGGCGTCGAGGTCACCGACGCGGTGCACTTCCCGGTCGCGTTGATCGCGACCCCGGGCGAGGATCTGGCGTTCAGCCTCAAGTTCGACGCCGCCCGGATCGACGCGGTCGCGGCCGGACACCTCGCGGAACGGTTCGCGCGGCTGCTGGAGACGCTGACCGCGAACCCCGGTCTGCCGGTCACCGCCGTCGACCTGCTCTCGCCCGCCGAACGCGGCCGCCTGGCCGAACTCAACGCGACCTCGCATCCGGTGCCCGAACGGACGCTGGCCGAGGCCTTCGCCGAACAGGTCGCCAAGACACCGTCCGCGACCGCGGTGGTGTTCAAGGACACCGAACTGTCCTATGTGGATCTCGACACCCGTGCCGAGCGGCTGGCCCGCAGGCTGCGTTCCCTGGGTGCCGGTCCCGACGAGATCGTGGCCGTCGCCGTGCCGAGATCGGCCGAACTGATGGTCGCGCTCCTCGGCGTGGTCAAGGCCGGGGCCGCCTACCTGCCGATCGACCTCGACTATCCGGCCGATCGGCTCGAATACATGCTCACCGACTCCGGTGCGCGTCTCGTGCTCTCCGAACCCGGGACGGCGTCGCGAATCCCCTCCGTCGCCGGGCTGACCCAGGCCTCCGTGACCAGCGAGTCCACCGTCGAGGACGTCCAGGGCGCGGCCGCCGGGCCGGACAACGCCGCCTACCTGATCTACACCTCCGGATCGACCGGGCGGCCGAAGGGCGTGGCTGTCACGCATCGCGCGATCGTCAACCGCCTCGCGTGGATGCAGCACGAGTACCGGCTCACCGGGTCGGATCGGGTGCTGCAGAAGACGCCGTCGAGCTTCGACGTGTCCGTGTGGGAGTTCTTCTGGGCGCTGTGCGAGGGCGCCGCGGTGGTGCTGGCCGAACCGGACGGCCACCGCGATCCGGCGTACCTCGCGCGGCTGATCCGGGAGCGGGAGATCACCACCCTGCACTTCGTCCCGTCCATGCTCGCCGCGTTCCTCGGCAGCGACGACGTCACCGAAGACCTGGGCCGGGCCCGATCCCTGCGCCGGATCTTCTCCAGCGGTGAGGCGCTGACCGGCGAGAACGCCGCGCGCTGGCGCTCGATCACCGGTGTGCCGCTGCACAACCTCTACGGCCCCACCGAAGCGGCCGTGGACGTGACCTACTTCGCCGTCGATGGAACCGAAGGCGCGGGAGTCCCGATTGGACGTCCGGTGTGGAACACCCGGGTGCACGTCCTCGACGGCTGCCTCCGCCCGGTGCCCGACGGCGTGGCGGGAGAGCTGTATCTCGCGGGTGTCCAGCTTGCCCGTGGCTACCACGGACGGCCCGGCCTGACCGCCGAGCGCTTCGTCGCCGACCCGTTCGGCGAACCGGGACAGCGGTTGTACCGCACCGGCGACCTCGTCCGGCGCCGCGCCGACGGCGAGATCGAGTACCTCGGCCGCACCGACCGGCAGGTGAAGATCCGCGGCAACCGGATCGAACTCGGCGAGATCGAAGCCGTTCTCGCCGCGCAGCCGGAGGTCACCGCCGCGACGGTCGTGGCGAAGGACGGCGTGCTCGTCGGCTATGTGGCCGGCGGTGCGGATCCGGAGCGGCTGCGAGCCGCGGTGAGTGAAGCGCTGCCTGCTCCGATGGTCCCGTCGTCGTTCGTGGTTCTCGACGAGTTCCCGGTGACGCCCAGCGGAAAGCTCGACGTCCGGGCTTTGCCCGCGCCGGAGATCGGCGAGTCTGTCAGCACGCCTGAGAACGACCAGGAACGCGCCCTCGCGCGGATCTTCGCTGACGTCCTCGGCCTGGACACGGTCGGCGCCCACGGCGATTTCTTCCTGCTGGGCGGCGACAGCATCTCGTCGATCGCCGTGTCGAGCCGTGCCCGGCGGGCGGGGTTCGAGTTGAGCCCCAAGGACGTCTTCGAGCTTCGGACCCCGGCCGCGCTCGCCGCCTCCTCGGCGCCTGCCGAACCGGTGGCCGATGCCGACGGCGTCGGCGCCCTCCCGCTCCTGCCCGAAGTGCTGCGTCTGCGGGAATTGGGCGACGTGCTGCGACCGGAGTCCGTGTTGCTGACCGTGCCGTCCGGGGCCGACGTCGAGACCCTCGCCGCGGCACTGCAACTCGTGCTCGACCACCACGACGGCCTGCGACTCGAACTGTCGCGGGTCGCCTCGGTGCTGTGGTCGCTCGAAATCCGTCCACAAGGGAATCTGCAAGCCGCTGACCTGCTCCGTCACTCAACTGGGTCTGTCGAGGTCGAATACCGGGACGCGGCAAACCGGTTGTCGGACAACTTGCTGCAGGCCGTCTGGTTCGACGAATCGGGCAGGCTGCTCCTGGTCGCTCATCCGGTCCTGTTGGACGCGCGGAGCCTGACGATTCTGGCGGTTGATCTCGCGAGCGCCTGGGAAGCCGTGACCGGCGGTCATCCGCCGGTGTTCACGCCGGTCAGGACCTCGCTGCGGACCATCGCGCGCCGGATCACTGAAACGGCGCAGGATCCCGCACTGCTCGGCGAAATCGAGCACTGGGCCGAGACCTTGGCACCCGGTGCCTTCGAGATCGCCGCTGACGGTGACGTCGCCGAACGCCGGATCACTCTGTCCATCGAGGACACTCGGAAGCTCGTCGCACTCCACGGCGATGTGACGGACGCCCTCCTGACGGCGCTGAAAACCGTCGTCGACGGCGAACTTCTCGTCGATCTCCATGGCAGGGTGGATGCTTCGGACACCATCGGCGCGCTGACGTCGGTCCGCCCGGTGCGGATCACCGCGGCGGGCGAACCGCTCGCGATGCTCAAGGCCGTCAAAGAGACCGTCCGGAAGACGCCCGAGGGCTACGGCCCGCTGCGCTATCTCAACGCTCAGACCGGTCCGCTGCTCGCCGGGCTCGCGAAGCCGCGGATCGCCCTGCGCTACGACGGCCGGATCCCGGCCGGACCGGGGGAATGGCAGGTCGCCGGGCACGCGGCGACGCCCCCGTCCGGAGACCACGTCCTGCGGATCGGGGTCGCCTGCGAAGACACCGAGGACGGGCCGAGACTGACGGCGACGTTCGCGGGCCCGGCCGGAGCGCTCGCCGAACGCTGGGCCGCGGCCTTACGCGAACTCGCTGCCGCGGACACGGGCGTGCCGCTGGGGCTCACGCCGTCCGACCTCGAACTCGTCTCGCTGACCCAGGAGGAGATCGGCCGCGTCGAGCGGTTCAGCCCGGCGCCGGTCGCCGACGTCTGGCCGCTGTCACCGCTGCAGGAAGGCCTGTTCTTCCACTCCAGCTACAACTCCGACCGGGTCGACATCTACACGATCCAGGAGGTGATCGACTTCGATCACCGCCTGGACGCCGAGCGACTCCGAGCGGCGGTGTCCGCGCTGGTCCGCCGGATCCCCAGCCTCGGCGCCGGCTTCACCAGCGAGGGACTGCGGGGGCCGGTCCAGTTCGTGGCGGACGAGGTCGGACCTCCGCTGTCCGAAGTGGATCTTTCGACGCTACCCGAGGACGAGCAGCAGGCGAGGCTCGACGACCTGATGGCCGAGGACCGCGCGACGCGGTTCGACCTCGGTGCTCCGCCGCTGTTCCGGCTGAAACTGGTCCGGCTCGGGGACGGCCGCGACCGTGTCGTGCTGAACAGGCACCTGCTGCTGTGGGACGGCTGGTCCGCCTGGCTCTTCATCGAGCAGCTGTTCGCGTTGTACGACCTCGGCGGAGACGACCGGACGCTGCCCGCCGCCGGGTCCTATGTGGACTTCCTGCGCTGGCTGGACCGGCAGGACATCGAGGCCGCCACCGACGCCTGGCGCGAGGCGCTGTCCGGACTCGCGGAGCCGACCGTCATCGGACCGGAAGGCCGGGATCTGGTCCCGGCCACCCCGGTCAACCTGGACACCGTCCTGCCCGGCGACCTCAGCCGGGGGCTGCGGGAACAGGCCCGGCGCCACGGCCTCACCGTCAACTCCGTGCTCAACGCCGCCTGGGGCCTGGTCCTGTCGACCATGACCGGGCGGCACGACGTCGTGTTCGGCGCCGCTGTCGCGGGCAGGCCCGCCGCCGTGCCCGAGATCGAGAACACCATCGGCCTGTTCCTCAACACCGTGCCCACGCGGGTGCGGCTCGACGCGGCCGAGTCCGTCCTGGACCTGGTGCGGCGCCTGCAGTCCGAGCGGATGGACCTGACCCCGTACGAGTTCATGAGCCTCGGCGTCCTGCAACGGGAGGCCGGGCACCGGGTCCTGTTCGACACGCTGTTCGTGCTGCGCAACGCGGACGGTGACGAACGGCGTGACGGCCTTCGTCACCGGCACGGCATCACCGACCTGCTCAACATCGACGCGACGCACTATCCGCTGACGCTGGTGGTGACGCCGGGCGAGGAAATCCGGGTCACGCTGTCCTACCGCGACGACGTGATCGACGCCGCTGAGGCCGCGTCGGTGCTGGGGCGGTTCACGTCGCTGGTCGCCCAGATCGTCGACGACCCGGCGAAACCGGTCGCCGCGCTCGCGACGGTGTCCATTGAGGACCGCGCCGCGCTGGAGGCGGGCTGGGCCGAGGCCGAGAACCCGGTCATCGAGGACACGATCGCGGATCTGCTGGCGGTCCAGGCCGAACGGGCCCCGGACGCGACGGCTGTAGTGTTCGGCGAAGAACAGCTGACCTACGCCGAACTCGACGCGCGCATCAACCGGATGGCCCGGCTCCTGCTGGCGAAGGGGGCCGCTCCGGAACAGGTGATCGCGCTCGGCCTGCCGCGGTCGATCGACATGGTCGTCGCGCTGTTCGCCGTCCTGCGGACCGGCGCGGCGTATCTGCCGCTGGAACTCGACTACCCGGCCGACCGGCTCGCGGTGATGCTGGAAGACGCCGGGCCGTTGTGCCTGGTGTCCACAAAGGACGTATCGGCGACGCTGCCCGATGCCACGCCGCGGGTGCTCGTCGATGACCCTGAAGACGACGACCACGGCGACAGGGCGTTCGGCGTCGGCCCGATCTCCGACGCCGAACGCCCGCTGTTCGCGCGAGGTCGCGCGAATCGCCTGGAGCACCCGGCGTACGTCATCTACACGTCGGGCTCGACAGGCAAGCCCAAGGGCGTCGTCACGCCGTACCGCGGCCTGACGAACATGCAGCTCAACCACCAGGGCGCGATCTTCGCCCCGGCCATCGCGTCGGCGGGCGGGCGGCGACTGCGGATCGCGCACACCGTGTCGTTCGCCTTCGACATGTCCTGGGAAGAGCTGCTGTGGCTCGTCGAGGGGCACGAGGTCCACATCTGCGACGAGGAACTGCGGCGCGACGCGCGGGCGCTCGTGGCGTACTGCGACGAGCACGAGGTCGACGTCGTCAACGTGACCCCGACGTACGCCCACCTGCTGATCGAGGAAGGGCTGCTGGAGGGGCACCGGCCCGCGCTCGTCCTGCTCGGCGGCGAGGCCGTGTCGGAGTCGGTGTGGAACCGGCTGAGGGACACCGACGGCACCTACGGCTACAACCTGTACGGCCCCACCGAGTACACGATCAACACCCTCGGCGGCGGTACGACCGACAGCGACAGCCCGACCGTCGGCAAACCGATCTGGAACACCCGCGCCTACATCGTGGACGCCTGGCTCCGGCCGGTCCGCGACGGCGTCGCGGGTGAGCTCTACATCGCCGGTGAGGGGCTGGCGCGCGGCTACCTCGGCCGTCCCGGGCTGACCGCCGAACGGTTCGTCGCCGACCCGTTCGTCCCCGGCGGCGGGCGCATGTACCGCACCGGAGACCTGGTGCGCCGCCGTGCGGACGGCAACCTCGACTTCCTCGGCCGGACCGACGACCAGGTCAAGATCCGTGGCTACCGCGTCGAACTCGGCGAGATCGAGACCGCGCTCAGCCGGTACCCGGAGGTCGCACAGGCCGCCGTCATCGCCCGGCCCGACCCGTCGGCACCCGGTCTGCAACGGCTCATCGGGTACATCGTCCCGGCCGAACTGAGCGGGGACGCGCGGGCCGAGGCTGAAGCCGACCAGGTCGGTGAATGGCAGCAGATCTACTCAGACGAGTACACCGAGATCCCGACGGCGTTGTTCACCGAGGACTTCGCGGGCTGGGACTCCAGTTACGACGGCGATCCGATCCCGCTGGAGCACATGCGGGAATGGCGGCAGGCGACCGTCGACCGGATCGCCGAACTGAAGCCGGAACGGGTGCTGGAGATCGGCGTCGGCACCGGTCTGCTGATGGGGCAGATCGCGCCGTCGGCTCAGGAGTACTGGGGCACCGACCTCGCCGCCCCGGTGATCGCGAAGCTGAACCGCGAGCTGGAACGGGATCCGGCACTGGCGGCCAAGGTGAACCTGCGTGCCCAGCCGGCGCACGTGTTCGAGGGCCTGCCCGCCGGCCGGTTCGACACGATCGTGATCAACTCCGTCATCCAGTACTTCCCGAGCGTCGACTACCTGACCGACGTCGTCACGAAGGCGATCGGCCTGCTCGCGCCCGGCGGCGCGCTGTTCGTCGGCGACGTCCGGAACCTGCGGCTCGCCCGCGCCTTCCACACCGCGATCCAGCTCACCCGCGCCGACGCGACCTCCGACGTCGCCCAGGTGCGGCGGGCGATCGAACGCGGGGCCGCGCTGGAGAAGGAACTCCTGATCGACCCGGACTACTTCACCGCGCTCGCGCGGCAGCTTCCGGAGGTCGCGGCGCAGGTCCGGATCAAACGGGCCCGGCTGCACAACGAGCTGAGCCGGTACCGCTACGACGCGGTCCTGGTGAAGGAAGCGGCCGACACCTTGTCGGTCGCCGAGGCGGCACGCTTCTCGTGGGACGAAGTCGGGTCCCTCGCCGCGCTGGAGGAGCGGCTCACCGGGGCGGAAACGCTGCGCGTGAGCCGGATCCCGGACGCGCGGCAGGCCCCCGAGGTCGAGGCGACACGGGCGCTGGACGCCGGTGCGCCGCTGATCGACGTCCTGGACCTGTTCCGCGCCCCTGGCGGGATCGAGCCCGAGGACGTGCACGAACTCGGGGACCGGCTCGGCTTCCGGGTGTACTGCACCTGGTCGGCCGAGGGCGCGTTCGAGGCGGTGTTCGTCCACAAGGGACAGCCAGACGTTCTGGTCACCGGGGTACACCAGCCGGTTTCAATCGGTGCGAACCTGGCCAAGTACGCCACGAGCCCGACGGCGGCTCGCGGTGGTGGCGAACTGGTGCAACGCCTGCGGGACAGGCTCAAGACGGAACTGCCGGACTACATGGTCCCGGCCGCGTTCGTCAAGCTGGGCGCGCTGCCGCTGACCGACAACGGCAAGCTCAACACGCGGGCGCTGCCGGAGGCCGACCAGGCTGTGCGGCTCGCCGAAAGCCGCCCGGCCGAGACCGCCGCGGAGGAGACGCTGTGCGCGCTTTTCGCGGAGGTCCTCGGGGTGGACGGGGTCGGCGTCGAGGACAACTTCTTCGACCTCGGCGGCCATTCGCTGCTGGCCACCCGGCTGATCAGCCGGGCCCGGACCGAACTCGGCGCCGAACTGGCCATCCGTGACCTGTTCGAGGCGCCGACGGTCGCGGAACTGGCTGCCCGCGCGGGCGGTGGCGAACCGGCGCGGTCCGCGGTGGTCCGCGCCGAGCGCCCCGAACGGATCCCGCTGTCGTCCGCCCAGCGCAGCCTCTGGCTCGTCGACCGGTTGGAAGCGAACGCGGTCGCCTACAACTTCCCGCTGACCTTCCGGCTGCGGGGCGGTCTTGATCTCGGCTCTCTCCGACTCGCGCTCGGTGACGTCCTCGGCAGGCACGAGGTGCTGCGGACCGTCATCGCCGAGCACGACGGGGAGCCCTATCAACGTGTCCTCGACGCGCCGGAGATCCCGTTCACCGTCGAGAAGTGCGACGAGGCCGGCCTGGACGCTCGGATCGCTTCGCTATCCAGGACACCGTTCGACCTGGCGCGGGAGATCCCGGTCCGGCTGCGGGTGCTGCGGCTCGGCGACGGCGACCAGGTGATCTCGCTGGTCCTGCACCACAGCGCGACCGACGAATGGTCGGACCGCCCGTTCCTGGGCGACCTGAGCTCGGCGTATCAAGCGCGGCTCGCCGGTGAGGGTCCCGTGTGGACGGAGCTGCCGGCGCAGTACGCCGACTTCGCTCTCTGGCAGAAGGACTTCCTGGATCAGCGCGGCGCCGCTCAGGTCACGTTCTGGGCCGAGGCCTTGCGTGGCGCGCCGGACGAGCTGACGTTGCCGCTGGATCGCCCGCGTCCGCTCAGGCCGACAGGCAGGGGCGGTAAGGTGAAGGCTCCACTGTCCGGAGAGCTGTCGGACGCCGTACGCGAGCTGGCGGCGAGGGCGGGAGCGAGCCCGTTCATGGTGCTGCAGGCGGCTGTGGCCGCGTTGCTGCACCGGACCGGGGCCGGGGACGACATCCCGCTGGGTGCCCCGATCGCGGGGCGCACCGACGCGGCGCTCGACGACCTCGTCGGGTTCTTCGTGAACACGCTGGTCCTGCGGACCGATCTCTCCGGCGACCCGACGTTCGCCGCGCTGCTCGACAGGGTGCGAGAGGCGGATCTCGCCGCCTTCTCACACGGTGACCTGCCGTTCGAACGCGTCGTCGAGGAGCTGAACCCGCCCCGCGTGCCGGGGCGCAACCCGCTGTTCCAGGTGATGGTGGGCTACCACCGGCACAGCGGTGCCCACGACGTGCTCGGCCTGCCCGCCGAGTGGTTCGAGATGGACACCGGCATGGCGAAGTTCGACCTGCACTTCACGATGGTCGACGACGAGAACACCGCCACGCTGATGCTGGAGTACGCCGAAGACCTCGCCGACGAAGCGACGGCAGAGCGATTGCTCGCCCGGCTCACGGCCCTGCTGGAACAGGTCACCGCCGCGCCGGATCGGCCGGTCGCTCTACTCGACGTCCTCGTCGGTGACGAACTCGCGCGGGTGGCCGAGTGGAACCGCACGGCTCGTGAAGTCCCGGCCACGACGTTGCCGGAGTTGTTCGAGGCGCAGGTGGCGCGGACGCCGGATGCTGTCGCCGTGGTGTTCGAGGGCGCCGAGCTGTCGTATGCCGAGTTCAACGTGCGGGCGAATCAGCTGGCGCGTTGGCTGGTGGACCAGAAGGTCGGCGCGGAGTCGGTGGTGGCGGTGTCGTTGCCGCGATCGCTCGATCTGGTCGTCGCGCTGTACGCCGTGCACAAGGCAGGAGGCGCCTACCTGCCTGTCGACCGCGACTATCCGGCGGATCGCGTCGCCTTCATGCTCGAAGACGCCGCTCCTACGGTCGTTCTCGACGAGTTGCCTGTTCTGGACGGCTATTCGGGCGAGAATCTGGGCCGGGTGGTGGATCCGTCCGCTCCGGCCTACGTGATTTACACGTCGGGTTCGACGGGGCGTCCCAAGGGTGTCGTGGTGTCACATGAGGGCATCGTGAACCGGTTGCTGTGGATGCAGGACGAGTACGGTCTGACTTTGGATGATCGTGTGTTGCAGAAGACGCCGTCGAGTTTCGATGTGTCGGTGTGGGAGTTCTTCTGGCCGTTGATCACCGGCGCGGTGCTGGTCGTCGCCAAACCCGAGGGCCACAAGGATCCGGCGTACCTCGCGGAGCTGATCCGCACCGCCGGGATCACGACCGTTCACTTCGTCCCGTCGATGCTCGCGGCGTTCCTCCTCGAAGAGTCACGATGGCACGACGTCCGCCGGGTCCTATGCAGCGGCGAGGCGCTGCCTTCGGAACTTGCCGCCCGCGTGGACGTCCCGCTGTACAACCTCTACGGCCCGACCGAAGCGTCCGTCGACGTGACGGCATGGCGGGCCGGTGCCGAAGCGACGCCGACCGTCCCGATCGGGCGCCCGGTGTGGAACACACGGACATATGTGCTGGACGCGCGGTTGAACCCGGTCCCGCCGGGTGTCCCCGGCGAGCTCTACCTCGCCGGTGCGCAGCTCGCCCGCGGGTACCTGGCCCGGCCCGGGCTGACCGCCGAGCGCTTTGTCGCCGACCCGTTCGGTGAGGCGGGGGAGCGGATGTACCGCACCGGGGACCTCGCGCGCTGGTCGGACGACGGTGTCCTGGAGTTCCTCGGCCGTGTCGACGACCAGGTCAAGATCCGCGGTTTCCGGGTCGAGCTCGGCGAGGTCGAGGCGGCCTTGGCGGCGTCGGCGTCCGTCACCCGTGCCGTGGTCGTCGCTCGCGAAGACCGGCTGGTGGCCTATGTCGTCGGTTCCGATGACGGACTGCGGGACGCGGTGGCCGCGAGGTTGCCCGAGCACATGGTGCCGTCCGCGATCGTCGTACTCGACGAGATCCCGCTGACCCCGAACGGCAAACTCGACCGGAAAGCCTTGCCCGCGCCCGAGTTCGCGACCACCGAAGGCCGCGAGCCCCGGAACGCGCGGGAAGAAGCTCTGTGTGCGTTGTTCGCCGACGTGCTCGGCGTGGAGCGGGTCGGGATCGACGACGGCTTCTTCACCCTCGGCGGCCATTCGCTGCTGGTGATGCGCCTGGTCAGCCGGATCTCGGCGAGCCTGGACGCCACGGTGTCGGTCCGTGACGTTTTCGACGCCCCCACCGTCGCGGCGCTGGCGGAACGGCTCGCCGGACCGTCGGCCCACCCGGTCCCGATCGCCGGGAACCGGCCGGACGTGCTGCCGCTTTCGCCCGCGCAGCAACGCTTGTGGTTCCTCTACCAGCTCGAAGGCGTCACACCCACCTACAACATCCCGCTCGCCTGGCGCCTGCACGGCGAGCTGGACGCGGACGCGCTGCGCGCGGCGGTCGGCGACGTCGTCGAGCGGCACGAAACGCTCCGGACCGTGTTCGTCGAACAAGACGGCGTCGTCGCGCAGCGGATCCTCGCCGACGCGCGACCTGACGTCGTGTTCGCCGAGGCCGTGGATCTGCCGGCGCAGCTGTCCGCCGAGGCCGGACGTGGGTTCGCTCTTGACGAGGAACTCCCGATCCGGGTCACGGTCTTCGCGGTGTCGCCGCGGGAACACGTCCTGTTGCTGGTGCTGCATCACGTGGCGACGGACGAGGGCTCACAGGCTCCGCTGATGGCTGACCTCGCCACGGCGTACGAGTCCCGCTTGTCAGGCGTCGCTCCACAGTGGACGGAACTGTCGGTCCAGTACGCGGACTACGCCTTGTGGCAACGGGAACTGCTCGGTTCGACGGCGTCCGGGCACCTCGATTTCTGGCAGGAAGCGCTGGCGGACCTGCCGGAGGAACTGGCACTGCCCTCGGACCGGCCGCGTCCGGCCGAGTCGAGTCACCGCGGCGGTCTCGTCACCTTCCCGATCGACGCCGCGCTCACCGAACGCCTGCGCGACGTCGCCCGCGAACACGACGTCAGCATGTTCATGCTGGCCCAGGCCGCGGTCGCGGCGCTGCTGCACCGGCTCGGCGCCGGGGACGACATCCCGCTCGGCGCACCGAGTTCCGGCCGCACCGACGAACGGCTGGAGCCGCTGGTCGGCTTCTTCGTGAACTCGCTCGTCCTGCGTACCGACCTGTCCGGCGACCCGGCGTTCGGTGACCTGCTCTCGCGGGTGCGCGCGACGGATCTGGCCGCCTTCGAACACCAGGACCTGCCGTTCGAGCGCTTGGTCGACGCGGTCAACCCGGAACGCTCGCTGGCCAGGCACCCGTTGTTCCAGGTGATGGTGGTCTACCTGCCCGAATCCGGCGACGGGCTGACACTGCCCGGCCTTCGCGCGGATCAGGAGGATTTCGCGCAGGGCATCGCCAAGTTCGACCTCGAATTCGGATTCCTGGAGACCACCGACGGCATCTCGGCCGCGATCGAATACAGCGCCGACCTGTTCGACCACACCACGGCTGAAGCGTTCGCGCGGCGCCTGGCCGCCGTCCTGGCGCAGGTGGCCGCGGATCCCACGGTCCCGGTCGGCGCGCTCGACGTCCTCGACGAAGACGAGCGCGCGCTGCTCCGGCGGTGGAACGACACCGCACGCGACGTCCCGGCGGTGACGTTGCCGGAGCTGTTCGAGGCGCAGGTGGCCCGTACGCCGGATGCTCCCGCTGTGGTGTTCGAGGGCGCCGAACTGTCGTACGTCGAGTTCAACGCGCGGGCCAATCAGCTGGCGTGGTGGCTGGTGGACCAGAAGGTGGGCGCGGAGTCGGTGGTGGCGGTGTCGTTGCCGCGGTCGCTTGACCTTGTCGTCGCCCTGTACGCGGTCCACAAGGCGGGCGCGGCGTATCTGCCGCTCGACACGGACTATCCGGCCGACAGGCTGGCCTTCATGCTCGAAGACGCGTCACCCGCCGTCGTTCTCGGCGAGTTGCCTGTTCTGGACGGCTACTCGGGCGAGAATCTGGGCCGGGTGGTGGATCCGTCCGCTCCGGCCTACGTGATTTACACGTCGGGTTCGACGGGGCGTCCCAAGGGTGTCGTGGTGTCACATGAGGGCATCGTGAACCGGTTGCTGTGGATGCAGGACGAGTACGGTCTGACTTTGGATGATCGTGTGTTGCAGAAGACGCCGTCGAGTTTCGATGTGTCGGTGTGGGAGTTCTTCTGGCCGTTGATCACCGGTGCGACCCTGGTGGTCGCCAAACCGGACGGTCACCGCGATCCGCGGTACCTCGCGGAGCTGATCCGCACCGCCGGGATCACGACCGTTCACTTCGTTCCGTCGATGCTGGAGGCGTTCCTCGCCGAAGAGCCGCGGTGGCACGACGTCCGCCGGGTTCTCTGCAGTGGCGAGGCGCTGCCGTCCGAGCTCGCCGCTCGCGTGGACGTCCCGCTGCACAACCTCTACGGGCCGACCGAGGCGTCGGTGGACGTGACCTCCTGGGCGGTCGTCGACGACACCGTCCCCATCGGACGTCCGGTGTGGAACACCCGCGTCCACGTCCTGGACGCCCGGCTCCGCCCGGTTCCGCCGGGTGTGGCGGGCGAGCTTTACCTGGCGGGAGCCCAACTCGCGCGCGGCTACCTCGGCCGGGCCGGGCTGACCGCCGAGCGGTTCGTGGCGAACCCGTTCGCCGCGGGGGAGCGGATGTACCGCACGGGCGACCTCGCGCGGTGGCGTGTCGACGGCGCGCTCGACTACCTCGGCCGCGCCGACGACCAGGTCAAACTGCGCGGATTCCGGATCGAGCTGGGCGAGATCGAGTCCGTGCTGTCCGGGTGCGTGGTCTTGAGAGAAGGCAGGCTCGTCGCCTACCTGGCCGGGGAGGTCGACGTCGAAGAAGCCCGGCGGCTGGCCGAAGCGGCTCTGCCGGAGTACATGGTGCCCTCGGCGTTCGTGGTGCTGGACGCTTTCCCGTTGACACCGAACGGGAAGCTCGACCGCAAGGCGCTGCCCGCCCCCGACTTCGCCGTCGAGGTCTCCGGCGACGCCCCGCGGACACCGCGAGAAGAACTGCTCGCGTCACTCGTCGCCGATGTCCTCGGCTTGGCGAAGGTCGGCGTCCACGACGACTTCTTCCGCCTCGGTGGGGACAGCATCGTCGCGATGCAGCTGGTCGGCCGCGTGCGGAGCGCGGGGTTGCTGCTCAGCCCGCGCGACGTCTTCCGGCACCGGACCGTCGCGGCGCTGGCCGAGGTCAGTTCGATGCGGCTCGACGCGCCCGTGCCGGCGAGCGGGAAGCCGTTGGTGGACCTCGACCCGGCCGAACGCGCGGAGATCCTCGACGTCGCACCGGACACGGCCGAGGTGTGGCCGCTGACGCCGTTGCAGGCGGGGTTGCTCTTCCACGCGACGATGGACGGCGACGGGCCCGACGTCTACACCGTCCAGGTGTCCTTCGATCTCGAAGGATCGCTCGACCCTGTTCGCTTGCGGGAGGCCGCTCAGGAGCTCGTCGACCGGCACGCCGTCCTGCGCACCGGTTACCGCTACCTCGCTTCCGGCCGTCCGGTCGCGCTGGTGGCGCGTTCGGTCACGGTTCCCTGGCGCTTGGCGGCCTCGGCGGACGTCGTCGAGGCGGAGATGGCCCGCGACCGGCGCCGGTTCGATCCGGCGGTCGCACCGGTACTGCGTTTCCTGCTGGTGGCCCTGCCGGACGGTCGGCACCGGCTGGTGTTCACCCACCAGCACGTCCTGCTCGACGGCTGGTCGGTGCCGCAGCTGTTCGCGGAGTTGTCCCAGCTGTACGCGGGCGCCGATCCGGCACCGGCGCGGCAGTACCGCGATCATCTCGGCTGGCTCGGTGACCAGGATCGGGAGGCGGCGGACGCCGCTTGGCGGCAGGCGCTCGACGGGCTGACCGAGCCGACCCATCTCGTCCCGCACGACCCGCAGCGGGTCCCGGCGCTGCCGGAGCGCTTGTCCCTGGAGCTGCCGGAACAGGCGACGAGTGCGCTGGCCGCGCTCGCACGCTCGCGAGGGTTGACGCTGAACACCCTCGTCCAGACCGCGTGGAGCATCGTGCTCGGCAGGCTGACCGGCCGGTCGGACGTCGTGTTCGGCGCGACGGTCGCCGGGCGCCCGCCGGAGCTGGCCGGGGTCGAGCGGATGATCGGCCTGTTCATCAACACGATCCCGGTGCGGATCACGGTCGACCCGGCCGCGAAGCTGGGAGACCTGCTCGACCGGGTCCAGGACGAGCGGTCCGGCCTGCTCGCGCACCAGCATCTCGGCCTTGCCGACATCCAGCGCGGCGCCGGGCTGGGGGAGCTGTTCGACACGCTGATGGTGTTCGAGAGCTACCCGGGCGCGGACGAAGACGAGACCGGCGCCGGGCTGCGCGGGGAGATCGTGCGCCACGAGGACTCCACGCACTATCCGCTCACCTGGGCGGTGGAACCCGGCGCCCGGCTGAAGCTCACCGCCGAGTATCGGTCCGACCTGTTCGACGCGGGTCTGCCGGACCGGCTTCTCCCCGCGATGGAGCGGGTGCTCGCCGCGATGGTGTCCGATGTGGACATACTCGTCGGCAGGGTCGACATCCTGGCGGAAGCCGACCTCGACCTGATCGTGCGCGAGTGGAACGGGACGGCGCTCGCCGTCGAACCGTCCACTGTGGCCGGTCTGTTCGAGGAGCAGGTCCGGCGTTCGCCCGGTACGACGGCGGTGGTGTCCGGCGAGGTCACCTGGTCGTTCACCGAGTTGAACGAGCGCGCCAACCGGCTCGCCAGGGCGCTGGTCGCCCACGGCGTGGGGCCCGAGGACTTCGTCGCCTTGGCACTGCCGCGTTCGGCGGACGTGCTGCTGGCGATCCTCGCTGTCCACAAGGCGGGGGCGGCATATCTGCCGCTCGATCCGGACTATCCGGCCGAGCGGCTGGCCGCGATGCTCGCCGACGCGCGGCCCAAGGTGCTCCTGACCGAGCCCGAACTGCTGGAATCGCTACCCCGGACGGACATCGAGACGCTGGCACTCTGCGCGCTCGTCACCGAGGACCGGCAGGCGCACGACCTCACCGATCGGGATCGCGTCCGTCCGCTCGGCCCGGACCATCCGGCGTACGTGATCTACACGTCGGGTTCGACGGGGACACCCAAGGGGGTCGTCGTCCCGCATCGCGGTGTGGTGAACCTGTTCCACAGCCACCGCGCCACGTTGCACCGGCCCGCGGTCGAGGCCACCGGCAAACCGCGTCTGCGGGTGGGGCACGCGTGGTCGTTCTCCTTCGACGCCTCCTGGCAGCCGCAGCTGTGGCTGCTCGACGGGCACGCCGTGCACATCGTGGACGAGCCGACCCGGCGCGACCCCGAGCTCCTGGCCGCGATGATCGAACGGGACGGCTTCGACTTCATCGAGGTCACACCGTCGTTCTTCGCGCAGATGGCCGAGGCCGGCCTGCTCGACGGCGACCGGTGCCCTCTGGCTGTGATCGGCGTCGGCGGCGAGGCGGTGCCCGAGAGCCTGTGGCACCGTCTGGCCACTTTGGACGGCACCGAAGCCTTCAACCTGTACGGACCGACGGAGTCCACAGTGGACGCCTTGGTCGCGCGGATCGGTGACAGCGAGAAACCACTCGTCGGCCGCCCGGTCGCGAACACCCGCGCCTACGTGCTGGACGCGGCGCTGCGGCCGGTGCCGCCCGGGGTCACCGGCGAGCTGTACCTCGCCGGTTCCGGCCTCGCCCGGGGCTACCTCGGGCGGGCCGCGTTGACGTCGGAGCGGTTCGTGGCGGATCCGTTCGGCCCAGTGGGAGCCCGGATGTACCGCACCGGCGACCTCGCCCGCTGGACCTCGGACGGACGGCTGGACTTCGGCGGGCGTGCCGACGACCAGGCGAAGATCCGCGGGTTCCGGGTCGAACCGGGGGAGATCGAGGCCGTGCTCGAACGGCACGGCGACGTCGCGCAGGCCGTCGTCCTGGTGCGTGAGGACCGTCCGCGGGTCAAGCAGCTGGTGGCCTATGTGGTGTCCACTGTGGACCGTGCGGAACTGCGGCGGTTCGCGGCCGAGGCGCTGCCGGAGTACATGGTCCCGGCGGCCTTCGTCACGCTCGACGCGCTTCCGGTGCTGTCCAACGGGAAGCTGGACCGCAAGGCGTTGCCCGCACCGGACTACGCCGAGCTGGCCGGTGGCAGGGCACCCGAGACCGAACGGGAAAAGGCGCTGTGCGCGCTCTTCGCGGAGGTGCTCGACGTACCGGAACTCGGTGCGGACGACGACTTCTTCGCGCTCGGCGGGGACAGCATCGTCGCGATGCGGCTGGTCAGCCGGGCCCGCGCGGCCGGGCTGAAGATCACGCCGCACGAGGTGTTCGCGCGGCGCACGGTCGCGGGTCTGGCAGAGGTCGCCGAGAGCCTGGTGGACGACGGCACGGTCGCGCTCACGCCGATCATGCACGCGCTCCGCGAACTCGGCGGGCCGATCGACGGCTACCACCAGGCGGCACTGCTGCAGACGCCGTCCGGGATGACCGGTGAGCAGCTGACGGCCGTGCTCGGCGCCGTCGTCGCCCGGCACGACATGCTTCGCGCGCGGCTCGACCGGTCCGCGGACGGCTGGGCGCTGCGGGTGCCCGGATCCGTCGACGTCCGCATCGAACGTGTCGAGGTCGACGGCGATCTTCCCGCGCTGATCGCACGGCACGCGGAGCCGACGCGGTCCCGTCTGGACCCGGACGCCGGCGTGATGCTGAGCGCTACCTGGTTCGACGCGGGAGCGGCCGGACCCGGCCGGTTGCTGCTGATGATCCACCACCTGGCCGTCGACGGTGTCTCGTGGCGGATCCTGTTGCCGGATCTGGCTTCCGCGTGGGAGTCGGTCGCTCGCGGCGAGGCGCCGGAGCTGCCCCCGGTGCCGACCTCGTTCCGGCGGTGGTCGCGGAACCTGTCCACTCAGGACCGTGGGGGCGAACTGGACCGGTGGAAGTCGCTGCTGGGCGGCGGCGATCCGATCCCGCTGGACCGGCCGCTCGACCCCGCTCGCGATGTGCTGGGGACCGTGAGGAAGGTGTCGCTGACGCTGCCCGCCGACCGGACTGCCCCGCTGCTGTCCCGCGTGCCGTCGGCTTTCCGGGCGACGGTCAACGACGTCCTGCTCACCGGCCTCGCGCTCGCCGTCGCCCGCTGGCGCCGGGACGAGGGACGGGCGGTGCTGGTCGACGTCGAAGGGCACGGCCGCGAGGAGGAACTGGCCGGTGGCGCGGACCTTTCGCGGACGGTCGGCTGGTTCACCAGTGTCGTCCCGGTATGCCTGGACCTGGGTGACCTCGATCTGGACGACGCGTTCGCGGGCGGAGCCGCCGCCGGTGCCGCGCTCGAGCGGGTCCGGGCGCATCTCGGCGGGCTGCCGGACGGAGGGATCGGGCACGGTCTGCTCCGGTACCTCGATCCGCGGACCGGTCCTGAGCTCGCGAAGTTCGCGAAGCCGCGGATCGAGTTCAACTACCTCGGCCGGATCAGTGTCCCCGAAGCGACCGACTGGTCGTACGCGGCGGAAGCCGAGGCGGCCGAAATCGGGGCGGACGATGGGATGCCGCTCTCGCACGCACTGACGGTCAACGCGCTGACCGAGGACCGGCCCGGCGGCCCCGAACTGGGCGCGGAGTGGTCCTGGCCGGAGGCCGTGCTGACCGAGGAGTCGGTGCGGGACCTGGCGGAAGGCTGGTTCGCCGCGCTCGACGCGTTCACCCGACGAGCTGAATCATCGGATACACCAAAGGAGAACAAGACATGACGAACCCGTTCGAGAACCCCGACGGCACGTACCTGGTGCTGGTCAACGACGAGGGCCAGCACAGCCTGTGGCCAGAGTTCGTCGAGGTCCCGGCGGGCTGGGCGACGAAGTTCGGCCCGGCCTCGCGTCCGGAGTGCCTCGAGTATGTCGAGACCCACTGGACGGACCTGCGGCCCGCTTCGCTCGTCAAGGCCATGGAGTCCTGAGGCGGTTTTGGCCGGTCAAGTCCGTGAAGGCCTCTGGATCTCTCAAGGAGGGCTTCACGGACTTGCGCTGTTCAGATGCGCGACCGAATTCGGCCATAGAACGTGAGTAGCGTTCACATTATGGATCGAAGAGCATTTATGGTGACCGCCGGTGGCGCGGCGGCAGGGGCGGCGATGCTGCCGGGTCAGGCGGAGGCGCAGCCCCAGGCGCAGGCGAAGTGGGGGCCGCAGTGGCCGGTCGTCCGGTTCAACATCCTCAGCGACATCCAGGGTGATCTCACCGATTTCGGCAGCGCGCTCGACGATCTGCACGCGATCAACCCGGGCAGCGCGGGACTCGGTATCGCGGGTGACCTCACCCCGCGTGGCTACGACTTCGAATACGCCCAGCTTCGCGAGACCTTCGACAAGCACCGGCATCCGCGCGAGGTCGCCTGGGCCATCGGCAACCACGAGTTCTACGTCCCGAAATGGCGGGATCCCGACACGCTCGCGCAGGAGACCTGGCCCAACAACACGACCGAGGACTCGCTCTTCCGGAGCTTCTACCGGTTCGCGGGCCGCAACACCGTCTACAACGAGACGTCGTTCGGCGGGGTTCCGGTACTGTGCCTCGGAACCGAGCGCTACGCCAAGTATCACGACCCCAAGCTGTGGGACGAGGTCTGGATGAGCGACCGGCAGTTCACCTGGCTGGAACAGCGCCTCCGGTACTGGTCGATCCGGCGCAGCCCGGTGATGGTGCTGACTCATCACCCGCTGCCCAACACCGTTTCCGGTACGCACAACAAGCTCTACCGGTCCGATTACCTGCAGCCCGACAGGCTGCTCTCGATCCTCGGCCGCTACCGGGACGTGTTCCTCTTCTCCGGGCACACGCACTGGGACCTGAACCTGTCGGACTGGGTGGTCCGCCGGGTCGTCCCGGGCACCGGCAACCTCGAAGGGTTCACCGTGGTGAACACCGCCGCCGTCCAGGTCGGCTGGACCGACGACGGCAAGGGCGGGGAAGTGTCGCTCGGCGGCGCGTTCAACCAGGGGCTGCAGGTCGAGGTCTCGCCCGGCTCGGTGGTCATCAAGGCCCGTGACTTCACCACGAAGACCTGGCTCAAGCAGATCACCGTTCCGCTGCACGACTCCTGGGGATTTCCGCACTGATCGCGAGGCGAGCGTCGGTACAGCGGGTCGTGAGTGGCGATTCGGGTTATTGAGGTGTGCGCCGAATGTGGCATTGGGGAGTGAGTGTCCGCAATGCCACATCGGGGGCACCTTGGGGTTCGGTGCCTCGATGTCGTGTCCTGAAGAGTCCCTTTAGGACATTCCGCGGCGCGACTCAGGACACCGGAACCCTTGCGGACGTGACGCGAAGGGAACCTTCCCCGCATGCGATGCGACGAAATCCCCTTCACCCCGGCAGACAGGACACCTTTGCCTTACCCCTCAATAGAACCCGAATCGCCACTCGCGACCCATCCAGCCCGACGCGCAGCCGTTGTGACTACTGGTGTTTCTGGGGCAGGGTGTGCGATCGCCGGTTCCGTGAAGGCCTCCTTCACTACCTTCAGGGTAGGCAAGGAGGCCTTCACGGACCGCCGCTCATGGCCGCGACACCTCGGCCGGAGTCGCGCCGGCCAGAAACGAAACGGGGCCGCGAGCAGAAAGCTCGCGGCCCCGTTCCTTGCCGAATGGGCTCAGCCGGCCGGTTTGACCTCGGTCTTCGGGTCGCCGTCGACCGCGGCGGTCAGCTGCGGGACGATCCGGTCGAGCACGTACGGCAGGCTCAGCACGGTCACGAAGGAGACCGCGCTGCCATAGGTGCCTTCGTTCTCGATGAAGACCTCGCGCTTTTCCTTCGCCACCTTCAGGCCGGTGTAGAGCGCGTCCTTGCCGAGGATCTCCGCCGCCTTGGCCGGGGTGTCGATCAGCCACACGAGCGCGTCGCGGTCGAGCAGGTCGGTCCGCTCCGCGCTGAGGCTCTTGCCGAACTTGTCGCCGATGGCGGCGTCGAGGTCGGCAGGGAGCTTGAAGCCGAGCGATTCGAGGATCCTCGAACGCGGGTCCTGGCTGCCGTAGACGAAGTAGCCCTCGTAGGTCGACGCCATCAGCGCCGACTTGCCCTCGAACTCCGGGTGCTCCTTGCGGACCTGGGCGAACTTGTCCTCGACGCCCTTGACCAGTTCATTGGCCTTGGTCGCGCGTCCGACAGCCTGGCCGACCTTCTTGGTCGCCTCCTGCCACGGGATGCCGTAGTCGTTGTATTCCTTGGGCTGCGCGACCACCGGGACGCCGATCTGGGCCAGTTTGTCGTACTGCTCCTTGGTGAGCCCGGAGTACAGCGCGATGATCAGATCCGGCTTCAGCGCGGCGATCTTCTCGTACTGCGGCCCGTCGACGTCCTTGAGGACCTCGGGCAGCGCGGCGCCGCCGAGCTTGTCGGTCGCCCACGGGGCGATGGTGCCGGGGAACTTGCCGAGCCACTCGGTGACCCCGACCGGGATCACGCCGAGGGCGAGCAGTGCGTCCTGCTCGGTCAGACCGACCGTGACGACGCGCTTGGGCTCCTGGGTGATGGTGGTGCTGCCGTACTTGTGCTCGATCGTCGTCGGGAACGCGTTCGCGTCGACCGCCGAGCCCGCGGAGTTCTGCGCGGCCGGGGTCGTTGACTCGCCTCCTCCTCCGCACGCGGTGAGCGAGGCGGCCAGCACCAGGGTGGACGCCAGCACGCCGGCGGTCTTCAGGCGCCCTCGCACGGCGGAGAGAGTGGGGATTCGGGCCATCGTCCGTCCTTCTTGATCGGCGGTCCGGCGCACTGCCGGATTAATCGAGATTCAGGTTTGCCTAACCTAAGACGCCGAACGGCCGATTGCAACCGTCGCCGCTGCGTCCCGGATCACGTCCGTGAACGGTTGTCCGACCAGGCCGCCCAAAGGGTCGCGTACCGACCGCCGGAGGCCACGAGTTCGTCGTGAGTCCCGCTCTCGACGACCACGCCCGCGTCGAGCACGATGACGCGGTCCGAGGCCGCCGCCTGCGTCAGCCGGTGCGCGACGACGAGACCGGTCCGGCCTTCCAGCGCGGCCGCCGCGGCAGCTTCGAGGGTCTTCGCGCCCGCGCTCCCGGCTTCGGCGGTGGCCTCGTCGAGGATCGCGATCGGGGGATCCGCGAGGACCAGCCTGGCGAGCGCCAGTTGCTGGGACTGGGTGACTGTCAGCTGATGCCCGCCTTCGCCGACCACGGTCGCGAGACCCTCGCTCAGCGCTTCCGCCCAGCCGCGCGCGCCGACCTTTTCCAGCGCCGCCAGCAGTTCCGGGTCGGACGCGCCGGGCCGGGCGAGCCGCAGGTCGTCCGCCAGCGAACCGGCGAAGACGTGCACCTCCTGGCTGATCAGCGCGACAGCCTGCCGGGTCGCGGACGGCCCGAGTTCGTCGAGCGGCACCCCGCCGACGGAGATCGTTCCGGAGTACGGCGCGTGGATCCCGGCGATCAGCTTGGCCAGCGTCGTCTTCCCGGCGCCGCTCGCGCCGACCAGCGCGACCCGCTCGCCGGGGGAGAGGCTCAGGTCGACGTCGCGCAGTACCGGATGTCCGTCCACATAGGAGTGGGAGACCCCGGCCGCCTTCACCGAGGCATCGACGGGTTTCGCGGGCCGCTCGGGCTCGTGCGGGGCGGGCAGATCGGCGACACCGATCAGCCGGGCGAGGCTCGCGGCGGCCGCTTGCGCGTCGTCCACCAGTGCCAGCGCGGTGTTGATCGGGCCGAACAGGCTGTGGAAGTACAGTGCCGCCGCCGTCGCCACGCCGACGGTCACCGCGTCGGCGCCCACCAGCAGGAAGCCGGCCGCGAGCACGGCCGAGAGGCCGACGAACTCGGCGAGGTTGAGCCGGGCGAAGAACTTCGTCATCAGCCGGACACCGCGCAGCATCAGGTCCATCGCGCCCTCGGACCGCTGCCGGACCCGCTCCACGTGGGCGTCGGCGAGGCGGAAGGCGCGGACGGTCTTCGCGCCGCCGATCGTGTCGAGCAGTTGCTGCTGCTGTGAACCCGTCGCGATCCGCTGCTTCGCGTACAACGGGACGGCGTTGCGGACGTACCAGCGCACGGTGTGCAGCTGGATCGGTGTCGCCAGCAGCGCGGCCAGCAGGAACCGCCAGTCGAGGACGGCGAGGGCGCCGAGCGTCAGCACGATGGTGAGCACTGAACGGCCCAGTTCGGGCAAGGCGTCGCGGACCGCTCTCGCGACCACCGTGACGTCGTTGGTGACCCGGGCGGTCAGGTCGCCGGATCCCGCGCGTTCGACTTGGTCCAGCGGGAGGCTCAGCGCCCTGTCGACGAACCGTTCGCGCAGTTCCGCGAGCATGGTTTCGCCGAGCCTCGCTGTCAGCGAGACACCCAGCGCCGTCGCGATCGCCTGGGCGACGGCGACCAGGACCAGCCCTGCCACCGGGGTGGCCAGTTCGGTCGCGGGCCGTTTCTCGATGACGAGATCGACGATGTGGCCGAGCAGGCGGACGGTGAGCAGCCCGATCGCGGTCGCGCCGACGAGTGTCAGGAACGCGCCCGCGGCACGCGCTTTCGACGTGCGGAGCAGATCGCCGAGGACGGCGCGGATCCGCTTGCCGTCGGCGGTGGGGAGGAGTTCGCGGGTCATGACAGCACCGCCGCGCGGTAGTCGGCGCGATCGCGGGCGAGTTCGGCGTGGGCGCCCTCTCCGGTGACCCGGCCGCCGTCGAGGACGACGACGCGGTCGGTCACGGCGAGCAGGGCGGGACTCGTGGTCACCAGGATCGTGGTCCGTCCTTGTCGTAGCCGGGCGAGCCCGGTGACGATCTTCGCCTCGGTCACCGTGTCCACCGCCGTCGTCGGGTCGTGGACGACGAGCACCGGCGCGTCCGCGGCGAGCGCGCGGGCGAGCGCGACGCGCTGCCGCTGGCCGCCGGAGAGGGAGCGGCCGCGTTCGGTGACCGCGGTCGCGGTGCCGTCCGGCAGTGCCGCCGCGACCTCGTCCGCCGCCGACGCGGCCAGCGCCTCGTCCGGGGCGCTACCCACATTCTCCGCCAGCGTTCCTTCGAACAGATCCGCGTCGTGCGCGGCGACCAGGACGACTTCCCGCACCCGGTCGGGGTCCACAGTGGACAGATCGACGCCGTCGACGTGGACCTCGCCCTCGACGGGATCGCCCGCGCGGCCGAGGCAGTCGAGCAGGTCGGTCGCGGCGGCCGGGTCGGCGGCGACGACGCCGACCAGCTGCCCGGCCGGGATGTCGAGGTCGACCCCGCGGAGGCTGCCGTACGAGACCCCCGTGAGCCGGACGTTCCCGGTGGCGGGCGAGGGGAGCTCGCCGTCCCCAGGCTCGACCGCGGCCGGTGTGGTCAGCAGGCCGGCGACGCGGGACGCCGACGCGCGGCCCTGCGCCAGTTCGCCGTTGACCCACGAGAAGATCAGGAACGGGGTGAGCAGGAACTGGGCGAGCCCCACGGCCGCGACGAGGTCGCCGACGCTGATCGAGCCCGAAGACGCGAGGTTTCCGCCGACGAGGGCGACGATCGCGATGAAGATCCCGGTCAGCGCGAGCACCGCGCCGTCGTGCCAGGCCTTGGCCCGCGCGGCGCGCAAGGTCGCCTTGAGCGAGTTCTGGCTGGTGTCGCGATACCGGGCGACCGCGGCCGGTTCGGCGCCGATGCCCTTGAGCACCCGCAGGCCGGAGACCAGATCCGTGGCGATCCCCGAAGCGTGCGCGGAGCGCTCCTGCTCGGCTTCGCTGCGGCGCTCCAGCGGTTTGCCGATGAGATGCGCGAGGTACAGCAGCGGCGGCGTGCCCAGGAGGACGAGGAGACCCAGCGGCAACGAGATGCGCAGCAGGGCGACGGCACTGACCAGCACACCGGCGAGCGCGGCGATCCCGAACGGCAGCGCCGCGTTCACGACCCCGACCCGCTGCGCGTCACTGGTGCCGATGTTGACCAGTTCACCGGCCAGCTTGCCGTTCTCGGCGCCGCCGCCGGGATGCAGGACGCGCCTGCTGATCGCGAGCCGGAGGTCGTGCGCCGCCCGGAGCGAGGCGCCCTCGGCCGCTCGCGCGGCGAACCGGTAGCTATAGGACAGTCCCGCGAAGACCACGCCGAGCACGGCGAGCCAGACCACGAGCGTGCCGACCGAACCGCCGTCGACGGCCTGGTCGATCACCACGCCGATGATCACCGGGACGAGTGCTTCACCGCCCTGATGCCCGGCGGCGAGCACGGAAGCGAGCGTGACCTGGCGTCGCTGTCCGGAAATCGCCTGGCGCAGGACGCTCCGGCTGGTGGTGGCCGTTGCGGGCACCGGCGCCTCCGTTCGTGAGAGGTAGGTAAGGCTAGTCTAAGTTGATAGCTCGTTGAGGTGAACTCCGGCGCCTCATTCGCAAGGAGGGTCCCGTGGTCGTCACCGAACGCCCGCCCGCCGCGGCGTCCCCGCCCAGCGCGGCGGCACGGACGTTCCGCGTCGGCGGTCTGGTGCTCGGGCTCGCCCTGCTGGCGCTCGTGTTCCTGCTCAGCATCTGGGTGGGGTCGAAGAGCATCCCGTTCACCTCCACCTGGTCGGTGCTGTGGCACAACGACGGCTCGACCGAAGCGGTGATCATCCACGACCTCCGCATCCCGCGGACCCTGCTGGGAGTCGTCGTCGGCGCGGCGCTCGGCCTCGCGGGCGCGGTGATGCAGGCACTCACCCGGAACCCGCTCGCCGACCCCGGTCTGCTCGGGGTCAACACCGGCGCCGCGGCCGCGGTCGTGTCGGGTATCGCGTTCGTCGGTGTCACCGGAGTGCTCGGCTACATCTGGTTCGCCTTCGCCGGCGCGGCGGTCGCCTCGGTCCTGGTGTACGTCCTCGGCTCGGCGGGCCGCAGCGCCACACCGGACCGGCTCGTGCTCGCCGGTTCGGCCGTCATGGCCGTGCTCCAGGCGTACATCGTCGGGGTGCTGCTGCTGATGCCCGAGACGTTCAACCAGTTCCGGTTCTGGAACGTCGGCTCGCTCAGCGGCCGGAAATGGGACGTGTTCTGGCAGATCTCGCCGTTCGTCGTGATCGGCATGATCATCGCGCTGCTGCTGGCCCGGCCGCTCAACGTGCTCGCGCTCGGCGACCAGACCGGCAAGGCGCTCGGCGCCCACGTGGGCCGCACCCGGGTGCTGGGCGCGATCGTGGTGACCCTGCTCTGCGGCGCGGGCACCGCGGCGATCGGCCCGGTCCTGTTCCTCGGGCTCGCCGTGCCGCACGCCGCGCGCCTGCTGGTCGGCCCGGACCAGCGCTGGGTCCTGCCGTACTCGATGCTGCTCGCGCCGATCGCGCTGATCGGCGCCGACGTCGTCGGCCGCGTGCTGAACCCTCCGGAGGAACTGCAGGCGGGCATCGTCGTCGCGTTCCTCGGGGCACCGGTGTTCATCGCGCTGTGCCGCCGCAGGAAGCTGGCCCGGCTGTGACACCAGGAAAGGGGACCGCGATCAAGGAGTATCCACCGATGAGCACCCGCGTCCTGCGCACCCCGGGCGGCGGGCTGTCCCTGCGCGTCACCCCGCGGGCGGCGATCGTCGTCGTGGTGCTGGCCGTCGCAGTGTTCTTCCTCGGCGCTGTCAGCATGACCACCGGCGACTACCCGCTGAGCGTCGGCGAAGTCATCCAGACGTTGTTCGGCTTCGGAGACCGGAGCACCGAGTTCATCGTGACCACGTTGCGGCTGCCGCGGCTGCTGACCGCGCTGCTGGTCGGCGGCGCGCTCGCGGTCAGCGGCGCGATCCTGCAGAGCCTGTCCGGGAACCCCTTGGGCAGCCCCGACTTCATCGGGTTCACCGAGGGCGCGGCCGCCGGCGCGCTGCTGACGATCATCGTCGTGCACGGCGGGATGCTCCAGGTCTCGTTCGGCGCGCTCGTCGGCGGCATCGTGACAGCGGCGCTGATCGCGCTGCTCGCGTTCAAGGGCGGAGTGCACACCTTCCGGCTGATCCTCGTCGGGATCGGCGTCAACGCGATGCTCATCGCGTTCAACTCGTACCTGATCACCCGGGCCGCCCAGCAGGACGGCCTGGCGGCGCAGGCCTGGCTGGTCGGCGGTCTCAACGGGCGCGGCTGGGAGCACGTCGTCCCGGTCGCGATCGCCATCGCCGTCCTGGTCCCGCCCGCCTTCGTCTACGGCAGAAGGCTTTCCCTGCTGGAGATGGGCGACGACTCGGCCATGGGGCTCGGCGTGCCTGTCCAGCGGAGCCGGATCGTGCTCCTCGGCGTCAGTGTCGGGCTGTGTTCGATCGCGACGGCGGCAGCCGGTCCGATCGCGTTCCTGGCGCTCGCCGCGCCTCAGCTGGCGAAACGGCTCACCCGGTCTTCGGGACCCGGGCTCGCCGCCGCCGCGCTGATGGGCATGCTCCTGCTGGTGGTGAGCGATCTGGTCACCCAGCAGTTCCTGGCCGGTCTTCCGGTCGGTCTCGTGACCGGGGCCATCGGCGGGCTGTACCTGGCCTGGCTGCTGGTGTCCCGGCGCGGGGTCAACCGAGCTGCGCGCTGACCGGCTCGATCGGGGTGGGCTCGCCGAAGCGGGCCAGCGCCAGCGCCGCCGAAACCGCGAGCGCGAAACCGACCACCGCCACGGCCGCGAACCCGGGCCGCGTGGTGTCGCCCAGCACGACAACCCCGATCAGGGAAGGGAAGACGGTCTCGCCGATCACCATCATCGCGGTCGAGGTGGTGACACTGCCGCGCTGCAGCGCGGTGGCGTAGAACAACATCGCCAGCGCGCCCGCCACGCCGAGGGCGTACGTGGCCGGATCGGTCAGCAGGTCCAGCGGGGCGAGGCTGGTGAGCACGCGGCCGGAAAGGGCGACCACGCCGAAGCACAGTCCGGCGATCAGGCCCAGCGCCGGTGTCCGGATGCGTCGCGACGCGCGGCCGGCGAACATCCCGGCCGTGCCGAGCACGACCACCGCGCCGATCAGCACGAGCCGGAAACCCAGGCCGGTCGCGTCCGAGCCCTCGCTCTCCGCCGACATCCCGAGCAACGCGAGCCCGGCGCAGACGACCGCGACCGCCGTCCACTCGCGACGTCCCAGCCGGACGCCGAGCACCCGCGCCGCGACCGCGGTCACGGCGAGGCTCGCCGCCAGCGCCGCCTGGACCACGAACAGCGGAAGCACGCGCAAAGCGGCGAGCTGGGCGACGAACCCGACGACGTCCAGCGCGAGGCCCGCGACGAACTTCCACTGCCTCAGCACCCGCACGAGGAGCCGGGGATCGACGCGGTCTTCGGCGCCTGAAGTCGCCTTCGCCGCGATTGCTTGCATCACCGAAGCGACGCCGTACGAACAGGCCGCGAAGAGCGCGCAAATCAGTCCCCACCACATGAAGCGTCAGCCTAGTCCTGCTCGATGTGTAGAGTGACTGGATGTCGAACACGAGTTCGAGTGCCGCCGAGCCGGTGGCCCGGGCCTGGCCGGCCGGGATCGCCGAGGACGAAGCCGGGATCCAGTGGGACTTCCTGCGCTTCCTCCGCGCCACCGCGGTGAACAAGGTCGCCGGGCTGACCAGGGATCAGGCGGTCGCGACTCCGCTTCCGGCGTCCCCGCGGATGAGCGCGCTGGGGGTGCTCAAACATCTGACCGCGGTCGAGCGCTGGTGGCTCTCGATCGAAGCGGGTGGCGCCGAGCTGCCCTCGCTGTGGGAAGGCTCACCGGATCCGAGCTGGGATCTGACCGAGGACGACGACCCGCGTTCGGTCGTCGAGGCCTACCGCGCGGAGTGGGCGCTCGCGGAGTCGTCGCTGGCCGGGGTCTCGCCGGACGATCGCGCTCGCCGGTCGGGGAAGTTCACCGTCCGATGGGTGCTCGTGCACGTGCTCCAGGAGACCGCGCGGCACGCCGGGCACCTGGACATCCTCCGGGAGCTGGCCGACGGAACCACGGGCGAATAGGGCCGTAAGGTGTCCGCATGGCTGACAGGCTGTACTTCCGGCAGTTGCTCGCGGGCCGTGACTTCGCGGTGGGGGATCCCGTCGCGACGCAGATGGTCAACTTCGCCTATCTGATCGGCGACAGGGAGACGAACGAGGCGGTCATCGTCGACCCGGCTTACGCTGTCGGCGATCTGCTCGACCTGCTGGAAGCCGACGGCATGCGGCTCACCGGTGTCCTCGCCACGCACCACCACCCCGACCACGTCGGCGGCGAGATGATGGGCTTCTCGCTGCCGGGGATCGCGGAACTGCTGGAACGCGAGCAGGTGCCGATCCACGTCAACAGCGCCGAGGCGGAGTGGGTCCGCCGGATCACCGGCGTCTCCGAAACCGATCTGCGCTCGCACGAGCATGACGATGTCCTCGAGGTCGGCGCGGTGCCGATCCGGCTGCTGCACACGCCGGGGCACACCCCGGGCAGCCAGTGCTTCCTGGTCGACGGACGCCTCGTCTCGGGCGACACGCTGTTCCTCGAAGGCTGCGGCCGGACCGATTTCCCCGGTGGTGACGTGGAAGCGATCTACCGGAGCCTGCAGTGGCTGGCCGACCTGGACGGGGATCCGGTCGTCTACCCGGGACACCAGTACTCGGCCGAGCCGTCGGCGAACCTGTCGCGGGTGAAGGACACGAACTTCGTGTTCCAGCCGAAGTCGCTGGACGAATGGCGGCTGATGTTCGGCGGCTGATCCGCGTTTAGTCCTCTGGATGCGGTAGTTGCACGCGCAAGTGCCGCATCCAGAGGACGAAATGCGGAAGGCGTCCAGATCTCGGGATGCGAAGCCCGCCGATTGACCGGACCTGTCCGGGAAGCCGAAGCTCGGAACCGTGACGCTCAAGCTGCATTGGTTCCTGCCCACCACCGGCGACGGCCGGACGATCGTCGAGCACTTCCACGCCAGCCGCGCCGCCGGAGCGTCCGCCGCGCGCGAGCCGAGCCTTGACTACCTCGCCCAGGTCGCCCGCGCCGCCGAGGCCAACGGTTTCGAAGGGGTCCTGACGCCGACCGGGACCTGGTGCGAGGACGCCTGGCTGACGACGGCGGCGCTGATCCGGGAGACGCGAAGCCTCAAGTTCCTGGTCGCGTTCCGGCCCGGGACGGTCTCGCCGACGCTGGCCGCGCAGATGGCCGGAACGTTCCAGCGCCTCTCGCAGGGGCGTGTGCTGCTCAACGTCGTCACCGGCGGCGACGCTGTCGAGCAGCGCCGGTTCGGCGACTGGCACGATCACGACCAGCGCTACGCCCGCACCGGCGAATTCCTCGAGATCGTGCGCGGGGTGTGGAGCGGCAAGCCCTTCGACTACGACGGCGAACATCTCAAGGTCGAGGGCGCGACCACCCGCGCGGCGCCCGATCCGGTGCCACCGATCTACTTCGGTGGCTCGTCTCCGGCGGCGTTGCCGATCGCGGCGAAGCACGCCGACGTCTACCTGACCTGGGGCGAGCCGCCCGCGCAGGTCGCCGAGAAGATCGCCAAGGTCCGAGAACTCGCCGAGGAACAAGGCCGGAAGATCCGTTTCGGGATCCGGCTGCACACCCTTTCCCGTGACACGTCGGCGGAAGCCTGGGCGGAGGCGGGAAAACTGCTGGAGGCGGTCGATCCCGAGCGGATCGCGCACACCCAGAAACAGTTGTCCGCCAGCGAATCCGTGGGTCAGCAACGGATGGCGGCGCTGCATGGCGGGAAGACCGACGGCGGCGTCCGCGGACTGGAGATCCACCCGAACCTGTGGGCGGGCATCGGCCTGGTGCGTGGCGGCGCGGGCACGGCGCTGGTCGGCAGTCATCGTGAGGTCGCCGACCTCATCGAGGAGTACCACTCGCACGGCATCGACGAGTTCGTCCTCTCCGGATACCCGCATCTGGAGGAGGCGTACTGGTTCGGCGGAGGTGTCCGGCCGGAGCTGATCCGCCGAGGACTGCTGATCTAGCAGGTCCTTCGCCGCACTCGCCCGACACACCACGAGACTCCGGGCTTGACTTTGCTAGTGAGTTCAGTCAAGACTGAAATCACTAGCAAAGTTCTACTGGGAGGGTGACTGCGATGGATCGGTCTCCAGAGAAGGTGATGTTCACCAGCCTCGGCACCTCGTGTGCAGGCGACCTCTACTTGCCGGAGGCGGACGCCCCGGTGCCCGGCTTGGTGCTGGGGCACAGCGGCGTGATGGTCAAGGAGGCGTTGGCCGTGTTCGCGGCCTACTTCGTGCGCGCCGGATTCGCCGTGCTGGCGATCGACTACCGCACGGTCGGCGCCAGTGAGGGGGAACCGCGAGGTCAGGACCATCCGCTGCGGCAGGTGGAGGACTTCCGCAGCGCTGTTTCGTACCTGTGCGGCCGTTCGGAGGTGGACGCGGCGCGGATCGGCTTGTGGGGTGTGAGCGTCGGGGGATCGGTCGCGGTGCAGGCCGCGGTACTCGACAGGCGCGTGAACTGCGTCGTGGTGCAGAGCCCCAGCGTGTGGAACGGGTGGCGGTATCTGGAGCGCCTGGTCGGACACGCCGGTGTGCACGCCCTGCGGGCGCGACTGGACGAAGACTGGCAGCGCCGGTACGAGGGCGAGCCCAGCGCCCGGGTCCCGCACCTGAGCCTGGACGGGGAGTCCGTCCGGGACGCGCCGGATCTGGCCGCGAAGATGTTTCCCTCCTACCGCAACGAAAAGACGCTCGACTCCACCGAGCATCTGCTCACTTTCGCCCCGGAAGACCTCATCCACCGGTTGGCTCCGACTCCGCTGTTGATGATCGCCAACGGCGGCTGGGACCCATACCACCTGCTTGAGGAGGCGCAGAGCGCGTACGCCAAGGCGGGTGAACCGAAGCGGCTGGAGGTGCTGCCCTACGACGTCCTCGGGCTCTACACGGGACCGGGTCTCGACGAGGCGATGGCGCTGGCCGTGGACTGGTTCGACCGCTACCTGCGCGAGGCCCCCGCCGTCACCGTCACCCCGACACCCACTGCCGGGTCGGTGGCCGCCATGACACAGTGACAGCCCCGAGAAGTCAGCCGAGGAGGACGGGCGATGTCCGAAAAGGACAAGCAGGACGAGGTGCTGCGGTGGGTCGAGCGAGTGGCCACGTTCTGCGTGGAGGAATGGGCGCTCCCGCCGATCACCGGGCGCATCCTCGGCCTGCTGATGATCTGTGACCCGCCCGAGCGCTCCGCCGGCCAGATCGCCGAGACGATCCAGGCCAGTCGCGCCTCGCTGACCTCGAACATGCGCTTCCTCACCACCATCGGCCTCGTCCGCAAGGTTCGCGTTCCGGGTGACCGCACCACGTACTACCGCGTCGAGGACGACGCCTGGCACAAGGTGATCCAGCGCAAACTCGACAGCCTCGGCGCCTTCGGCGACATCGCCGACGAGGGGATGAAACTCGCCGGCGGCCGTGGGCCGCACACCGAACGCATCCACGCCGCGCAGGAGGCCTTGACCTGGCTTCGCGACATCGCGGCCCGCAATCCACCCAAAACCTAGGGACTTCTCGTGCAACGCCTGCGACTCGACCTGGATCCGCTCCGGGAAACCCTCCTGCTCACTCTCCAGGCGAAGGCCCTGGACGCCAAGACGCCCGACCCGATCCTCGGCGACGCCCACTCGGTCGGTATCGCCGAGGAGATCGACTACGACTTCGCCAAACTCAAACTCAAGCCCAGCCTTGTCTGCGGTACAGCCTTGCGCGCCAAGAAGCTCGACGAGGCTGTCCGGGCGTTCGTCGCCGACCATCCCGACGCCGTGGTGCTCGACCTCGGCTGCGGACTCGACACTCGTGTCCTCCGCTGTGACCCACCCGCCGGTGTCGACTGGTACGACGTCGACTTCCCCGACATCGTCGACCTGCGGCCCCGGTTCCTTCCTGACCGATCCCTGTGCATCGGCGCCGATCTGACCGAAGGAGGCTGGCTCGACCCGCTGCCCCGCGACCGGCCGGCCATGATCGTCGCCGAGGGCCTGCTGCCGTTCCTGCCCGGTGACACCTTCCAGCGGATGATCCGGGACCTGACCGCGCATTTCGCCACCGGCGAGCTCGCCATCAACGGCTACACGCGCTTCGCCGCCTGGTCGATGAAATACCATCCCACGATCAAGGCGATCGGCATCACCGCCGCCCAGGGGTTCGACGACCCGCATACCCCCGAGACCTGGAACGCCGGTTTGGTCATGCTGGAGGAGCAACTGCTCGTGGGCGCGCCGGAAGTCGCTCACTTTCCTCAGCCGCTGCGTGCGGCGACCCGGCTCATGAGCCACAGCACGGCTTTGTCCCGGCAGGGCACCCGGGTACTCCGCTACCGTTTCTCTTGATGGGCCAGGACACGAGCTAGTCCCAGCGTTGTGAGGCGTACACGACGACGTTGTCCCGATAGGACCGTTTCGCCGTGTCGAAGCTTCCGCCGCAGGTGATCAACCGGAGCGCGCTTCCCGGCGCCGGCCCGTAGACGGCCCGCGTCGGGAACTCGTTCTTCGGGTAGCGCTGGACGGAGTCGACCCGGAACACGACGTCGGTGCCATCGGACCGCGCGACCCGCACCTCGTCGCCGGATCGCAGTTCGCGCAGCCGGTAGAACGGCGCGGGTCCGGAACGAGAGTCGACGTGCGCGGCCAGGACGGCGGGGCCGGGATCGCCCGGCACCGGGCCGTCCTGGTACCAGCCGACGTCGGAGAAGCGCTCGGGAGCCCGGAGTTCACCCGCCGAGCCGAGCGCGAGCGGAATCAGGCCCGCCTGGTCGAAACCGATCGCCGGGATGATCAGCCGGACAGGCGTCACCTCGGCCCTGGCGGGGAGCGGGAGCGGGCCCGGCACGGTCGGCGCGACCGCTCCCGCCGGGACAGGAGGAGTCGCGACGGGAGCGCAAGCGGCGAGCGCGGCGAGTCCTAAAAGGACAAATGCGGCGCGCTCAGCGATCATGCGCCGGACGTCGCCTGCTCACCAGGACCGCGAGCAGGACCAGCACGGGCAGAGCGGCGAAAGGCCACCACGGCACCGAATCCGGGCCGGCTCCGCCGCCACCGGTCTCGACGCCGAGCTTCGGCGGGTCCGGCAGGGTGGCGCCGTCGGCGATCGCCTCGGTCTTCAACCCGGTGCCGTTCTCGGTCACCAGCAGGCTGGTCGTCGACCCGGCCTTGATGTCCACCGCGGACTCCGAGGTCGTGCCGCCGGAGGTCAGCTTCAGCGACCAGCGTCCTTCGGGAAGGTCGGTGTACGGCGTCGTAGAGCCGTACGCGGCGCCGTTCACCACCGATTTCCCGTCCTGTCCGGTGACGCTCACCGGCGTCAGGGCGGCAGACCCTTGGACGACGCGCACCCGTCCGCTGCCCGCCGCGGGCGCCGTCAGGTCGTCCTGCACCAGAGTGCCCTGCAAACCTCCACCGGGCCCGTTCGCGAACACCAGCAGGGAGTACGCGCTGGCCTCCTTGATCTCGATCGTCGCGCTCAGCGCGGGTGGCGAGGACGAGGCCGCGTCGGCGGGCCGCATCGAAACCGTGTACGCGCCGGGAGCCACCGAGGAGTACTGCGTCACCGCGCCGTAGCCCGCCTTGCGGATGACGACCTTCTCGGGTTTGCCGAAGGCCGCGAAGTAGACGTCGACCGGCGGGACCTTGGGGGAGAGGTGCCCGACGCGGATCCAGCCGACGCCGGGACCGGGAGCGGCGTGGGCAGCGAGCGACGAACCGCCGAGCAGCACCAGGGCGGCGGCGAGCACGCCGGCGGGTCTCAGCAAGGCCTTGAGAGGACGCATGGCGGAGCCCTTTCTTGCCGGGGATCAGGGTGACGAGAACGGCGTGAGCAGTCCGGACGGTGGGAACAACGGATACGTCACGAGCACCCCGCCCGGCACGCGCGTGACGGACGCGGGCTGGAACGTGGCGCGCTGGCCGGTGTAGAAGTCGGCGATGGCGGCTTCGTCGTTACCGGAGACGACCAGTCGGCGTAGCGGCTGATCCGCGGCGGCTTCGCTTGGCGCGGAAGGAAAATCGACCAGCCGGATCGGATGGAGGGTGGCGAGCGCGGCGAGAGTGGCGATCAGCCGGGGATCGACGTCGCCCGCGTTCAAGGCCTCACGAGTGCGCCCTTCGCACTGAATTTGCGACGACGCCGCCAATGCCGCACCGGCGCGTGAGCGCGCTCCGGATTCCTCGGTCTCGGCGGGCGGATCCTCGGTTTCACCGAAACGGGAAATGGTGACGGTGCCGAACACGGCGACCTTCGTGGCACCGGTGAGCCTCGTCGAGGCGGCGGGGAAACGCGTCTGGGCACGCTGCCCGGACGCGGTCAGCACGGCCCAGTCCGGGGCGGCGCAGGAGACCGCGCAGGAGCCGATCGGGATCAGGGAACCGGTCGGCCAGCCGTCCGCGGCGAGCTCGGTCCAGCTCGCGTCGTCGACCAGGACTAAAGCGCCGGAGGCGTTGTCCTGCAGCCATTTCCGCGCCTGGGTGAGCGCGGCCTCGGTGGTGGAACCAGGTCCCAGCCTGCCGAACCCGTGCACCCAGCCCGCCGCGGAGACGAAGGTCAGCACCGTGGCCAGCACGAGGGCCGACGTGGGGTGACGCGTCGGGACCAGGCGATGGCCCGCGGGCGGGCTGCCCGCCGCGACCGTGGCCGCGACTTCGGCGACGAGCAGCGGTGTCAGCGGGATCAGGAGCGCGAGGGGGAGCTCGACGGGGATCGCGGGCACTGCGAGGACCGCGGCGATCAGCAACGCGGACACGGCCAGCGGCCGCGTGCGGGGAAGGATCATCCCGGCGACGATCGCGACCATCGACAACACGACCAGCACCGGATCCAGTGAGACCCAGGTGGCGATGCCCGGCGGCCCCGGTTCGGGCAGTTCCGGGCGCAGCGCCGGGCCCGCCGGACCGAAGGCGATCCCGAGACCGAGCGTGACCACCACGGCGGTGAACGCGACGCGGGACGCCTCCCGGCGCCGGGCGAGCAGCCAGCCCGCCGCGGGCAGTGCCAGCAAGGCCAGCGGCGAGGTGAGGACGGCCGCGAGAAGGCACAACGCGGCGAGGACGTCGTGCCATGGCCGCGCTCGCGCGCGAGGGGTGGCGACGAGGACCAGCGCCGCCAGGATCCAGGCGACCGCGAGATGTTCGACGATCGCCACCCGCTGCAGCCCGATCGCGAGCGGCGAGACAGCCATCAGGACGACGGCCGTGGTCGCCGCCCAGAACGGCAGGCCCAGCCGCCGGGCGAGCACCCACAGCAGGACCGTGCACACCACGGCGGCGAGCACCATCGTCTCGCGGACGGCCGTGACCGGCACGGTGTTCCGGTCGAACGCCCGCGAGATCAGCGCGTACCCGGCGAGCTGTGCCCAGCCGAACGGCGACGTCCCGGTGTCACCGGTGTCGGTGAAGGAAGTGAGGTGGCTCAAGGCGAAGACGTGCGCGACGGTCGCCGGCTCGGTGGTGGGTGACGGCGTTTGCGAGATCAGGTTGAGCACCCGCGCGCCGCCGGTGAGCACAAGGAGCGTGAGGACGACATCGATCGACAGCAGGCGGACCGCGGCCGTCCCGATCAGGCGACGGCCGTCGTCGCTGACGGGGACCCGGCCCGGTGGCGCGTCCCCCCAGTACTGGGCCACTCGCGAAGCGTAGCCCCGAAAATTCGGCGTGACCACGGCCGAAATGACGAAAGTCCTTTGATCTTCCGAAATCGCGTCTCGAATTCGCCGGGAATTTCTTACAGGGTACGAGAGAGCGCCAAGGCGGCCGTCCGGACGGCGGGCGCGACACGGTTGGTGTGCATGCGATTCGCCCAGCCGGAGATCGACAAAGCCGCGACCGCGACACCTTGCGAGTCGAGCAGCGGGCTCGCGGCGCAGACGACGCCGACGCCGGATTCTTCCCGCTCCAGCGCGATTCCTTCGTCGCGGACCTTGGCGAGCTGACGGCGCAGCAGACCGGCGGCGGTGATCGTCCGGACGCTGACCCTGGGCAATCCGGCGTCGATCACTTGTGTCACCACGGATTCCGGGGAAAACGCGAGAATGGCCTTCCCGACTCCGGTGGCATGCGCCGGAAAACGCCCGCCGATCCGGGACGGGAGTGACGGCGCGTCGGGCCCTCGCAGGATGTCGAGATAGACGACCTCGGTGCCTTCCAATACCGCGAGATGGACGGTGTTCCGGGTCGCCTCGCGGAGATCGGCGAGATACGGACGCGCCGCCTCGACCAGTCCGCGGCGCCGGACCGCCAGTTGGCCGATTTCGAACAATTTCAGCCCGAGCCGGAGCGTCGCGCCCTCGCGTTCGAGCAGTCCGGTGGCGACCAGATGCCCGGTGAGCCGGTGGACGGTCGACTTCGCCAGCCCTGTCCGCCGCGCCAGTTCGGAAACGCCGAGCGCGTCGTCGCCGGGACGGAAGGCGGAGAGCAGCGCCGAGATCCGGGCGGCGACGAGGCCGTCCGCTCCGGTTCGTTCCGGGTCGTCGTTCCGCCCAGCGGCACGCATGGGTTGAGTGTGCCCTATCCGGACGAGGAGCGTCACCTGACATGGCGCAACGGAAAGCGGTGGCCGCGATCGTCGGTCCCGGGAACATCGGAACCGACCTGCTCGCGAAGCTGAGGCGCAGCGAGCACGTCGAGGTGCGGTACATGGTCGGCGTGGACCCGGAGTCGGACGGTTTGGCCAAGGCGGCCGAGCTGGGCCTGGAGACCTCCGCCGGCGGGGTCGACTGGCTGCTGTCCCGCGACGAGCTGCCGGACCTGGTCTTCGAGGCGACCTCGGCGAAGGCGCATCTGGCGAACGCGCCACGTTACGCCGCCGCCGGGATCCGCGCGATCGACCTGACCCCGGCCGCGGTCGGCCCGTTCACCTGCCCCGCGGTCGGCCTGCCGGACCGGCTGGACGTGCCGAACGTCAACCTCATCACCTGCGGCGGCCAGGCCACGATCCCGATCGTGCACGCGGTGTCCCGCGTGACGCCAGTGCCATACGCCGAGATCGTCGCGTCGGTCTCGTCTCGCTCGGCCGGGCCCGGCACCCGGGCGAACATCGACGAGTTCACCGCGACGACGGCGCGCGGGATCGAACTCGTCGGGGGAGCGAGTCGCGGCAAGGCGATCATCATCATCAATCCCGTCGAGCCGCCGATGATCATGCGCGACACGGTGTTCTGCGCGATCGACCCGGACGCGGACTTCGACGCGGTGACCGAATCCGTGCACCGGATGGTCGAGACCGTCCAGGGCTACGTGCCGGGCTACCGGCTCAAAGCGGATCCGCAGTACGACCCGCCCCGGCCGGGCTGGAGCGGGCAGGCGCGGGTCGCGGTGTTCCTGGAGGTCGCCGGGAACGGGGACTTCCTGCCGAAGTACGCCGGGAACCTCGACATCATGACGGCCGCGGCCGCCCGCGTCGGCGACCTGCTGGCGACCCAGGAGGTGGCGGCGTGAAGTGGGACGAGATCGACCGTGAGGTCCGGCTGGTCGACACCAGCCTGCGCGACGGCAGCCACGCCATGGCGCACCAGTTCACCGAGCGGAACGTGCGTGACACCGTCCGGGCACTCGACGACGGCGGGGTCTCGCTGATCGAGGTCAGCCACGGCGACGGGCTCGGCGGCTCGACGTTCAACTACGGGTTCTCCCTGGTCGACGAGCGGAAACTGATCACCGCGGCGGTCGACGAGGCACGCCGCGCGAAGATCGCGGTGCTGCTCCTGCCCGGCCTCGGCACGGTCGGCGACCTGCGGGTGGCGGCCGATCTCGGCGCGGGCGCGGTCCGGATCGCGACCCACTGCACCGAGGCCGACGTCTCCGTCCAGCACTTCGGCGCGGCACGGGATCTCGGGCTGGAGACAGTCGGTTTCCTGATGCTGTCCCATATGTCCACGCCGGAGGCGCTGGCGAAACAGGGCCGGATCATGGTCGACGCCGGATGCCAGTGCGTGTACGTCGTCGACTCCGCCGGGGCACTGATCCTGGAGGACGCGGGTGAACGCGTCGCCGCGCTGGTGGCGGAATTCGGTGACGAGGCGCAGGTCGGCTACCACGGGCACCAGAACCTGAGTTTCGGCGTCGCGAACTCGGTGCTCGCCTACCGGGCCGGTGCCCGGCAGATCGACGGCTCGCTCGTGGCGCTCGGCGCCGGCGCGGGCAACTCGCCGACCGAGGTCCTCGCGGCGACGTTCGAGCGGCTCGGAATCCGCACCGGCGTCGACAAGGACGTGCTGATGGACGCGGCCGAGAACGTCGTGAAGCCCTACATCACGCGGCTGCCGGTGATGGACCGATCGTCGATCGTGCAGGGATTCGCGGGGGTGTATTCGAGCTTCCTGCTGCACGCTGAGCGCGCCGCCGAGCGTTACGACGTCCCGGCGCACGAAATCCTCTACCGCGTCGGCGCCGCGAAATACGTGGGCGGGCAGGAGGACATGATCATCGACATCGCGTTGCAACTGGTCGCCGAGCGGGCTCAGGCCTGACGGTCCGCGCCGAGGACGAGGCGGACGCAGTGGTCGATCAGGCGCTCGCGGCTCACCTTGAGCGAGCCGTCGAGGTAGGCGATGAACACGTTGCTCAACGCGCCGACCAGCCCGATCGAGGTCATCTGGCGTTCCGCCGCGTCGCCGTGGGACAACTGCCCGCTGACCAGTTCGGCGAAGGAGGGGAGGAGCGCGATCCCGCGGGTGGTCAGCGCGGGATCGGTGATCGGCGCGAGCAGGAGCACGCGGCCCTTGCGCGGGTCGTCGAGCATCAATTCGACGAAGGCGCGGACGGCGGCCTTCGCCCGCTCGGCGGGTTCGGCCGTGTCGCTGACGGCGTCGACCAGGGCTTGGCGGGCCTGCTCTCCGATGTGCTCGTAGACCGCGACGACCAGTTCCTCGCGGTCGGCGAAACTCTCGTAGAAGTACCGCTCGGTCAGCTTGGCGTGGCGGCACACCGCGCGGACACTCACCCCGGCGCTGCCCTGGGTGCCGAGCAGGTCGAGGCCTGCCTCGACGAGCTGTTCCCGGCGCGCGGCCTTGCGGTCGTCCAGGGTCGTGCCTGCCCAGCTCCGGCCGGCCATGATCGGCTCCTCCCCTTGATACGGCAGTTGACTACGGCTGTTGTCAACTTTAACCTGACAACAGTTGTGGTCAATTTAACCAGCTCAGTGAGGAGACCGGGGATGACACAGCCGCGGCCGCTCGGACCGGATTCGCTGACCTGGAAGTACTTCGGCGACTGGAGAGGGCTGCTCATCGCGCTCTGGGCCGGATCCATGCAGAACATGCATCCCGAGCTGGGCGCGGGCGTCGAGGAACATTCGCGGTTCTTCGAGGAGCGCTGGCAGCGGCTGTTCCGCTCGCTGTACCCGATCGGGGGAGTCATCTACGACGGCCCGCGCGCCCGGCAGACCGCGCTCGAAGTGCGTGGCTACCACGACCGGATCAAGGGCATCGACAAACACGGGCGGCGCTATCACGCGCTCAACCCGGACACCTTCTACTGGGCGCACTCGACGTTCTTCATGAGCGCCATCCTCATCGCCGACAACTTCGTCGGCGGGATCGGCGAGGCCGAGAAGCGGAAGCTGTTCGACGAGCACGTGCAGTGGTACGAGATGTACGGCATGAGCATGCGTCCGGTGCCGGAGTCCTGGGAGGACTTCCAGCTGTACTGGAAGCGCATGTGCGAGGACGTCCTGGAGGACAACAAGGCCACCCGCGACGTCCTCGACATCAAGGACCTCCCGAAGCCGCATTTCCTGCCGTGGCTGCCGGACTTCGCGTGGAAACTCGTGCGCGGGCAGGTGGCGCGGAACTTCGTCTGGCTGACCGTCGGGTTGTACGACCCGCCGATCCGCGAACGGCTCGGCTACACCTGGACCGAACGTGACGAGCGGCGGCATCGGCGGACCGGGAAACTGATCAACGCGGCGTTCGGCCTGGTCCCGCGAGACCGTCGCTACCATCCTCGCGCCAGGGCGGGCTGGCGTCGCGAGCGTGGCGAACTGGCCGCGGACGCGCCGTCGGTCGAGACTCCGGCGAGGAACCTTCCGCCGCTTTCGGAGCGGGGCAAACCCGAGCACTACTCACCGAACGTCTGACGAGGAGCCTCGATGAAGCTTGGTTACCACCTCGGTTACTGGTCGGCCGGTCCGCCCGAGGGCGCGCTGGACGCGGTCTTGCGCGCCGAAGAACTCGGCTTCGATTCCGTGTGGACCGCCGAGGGCTACGGGTCGGACGCGTTCACCCCGCTCGCCTGGTGGGGCGCGTCGACGAGCCGGATCAAGCTCGGCACCAACATCGTCCAGATGTCGGCGCGGACCCCGACCGCGACAGCCATGCACGCGCTGACCCTGGACCACCTGTCCGGCGGCCGGTTCGTGCTCGGGCTCGGCGCGTCCGGGCCGCAGGTGGTCGAGGGCTGGTACGGCCAGCCCTATCCGAAGCCGCTGGCCCGCACCCGCGAGTACGTCGACATCGTGCGGAAGGTCGTCGCGCGTGAGGCGCCGGTGACCCACGACGGGCAGCACTTCCAGCTGCCGCTGCAAGGCGGGACGGGGCTGGGGAAGGCGCTGAAGTCCACAGTGCACCCGTTCCGCGAGGAGATCCCGATCTTCCTCGCCGCCGAGGGGCCGAAGAACGTGGCGCTGTCGGCGGAGATCTGCGACGGCTGGCTGCCGCTGTTCTTCTCGCCCAAGAGCGACGCTTTCTATCGGACGGCGCTGCAGGAGGGCTTCTCGCGCCCCGGCGCCAGGCGCGGCTTCGACGACTTCGAGGTCGCCGCGTCCGTCCCGGTGCTCGTCCACGACGATGTCGAGGAGGCCGCGAGCTGGATCAAACCGTCGCTGGCGCTCTACATCGGCGGCATGGGCGCGAAATCGGTCAACTTCCACCACGACGTCTTCGCCCGGATGGGGTACGAGGACGTCGCCGACAAGGTCCAGGAGCTGTATCTGGCCGGCCGCAAGGACGAGGCGACCGCCGCGATCCCGACGTCGCTGGTCGAGGACACCTCGCTGATCGGGCCGGCGGAGAAGATCCGCGACGAACTCGCCGCGTGGGACGAGACCGTCGTGACCACGCTGCTCCTGCGGGGCGACGCCGCGACGCTCACGAAGGTCGCGGAGACCCTCTCGTAGCTGGACCAGTCAAAAGTCCGCCTGTGTCATGAAAGGGTCGTTCAGGACATATTTCGTCCTGAACGACCCTTTCATGACATTTCCGGCTCGGGTGGCCCGGCCTTTCGTGGGTTGCGACCGTGAGGCCCATCACGTAGCGTCCCGGCCACGAACATGAAGTCGGTTCATGTTCGTGGCCGGGAGGTACTGCTCATGACGGTGAGTCGCAGGCGTGTTCTCGCGGGCGCGGCGGCAGTGCCCATCGCGGCGAGCGTGCTCGGCGCCCGGCAGGTGCAAGCGGCGCCGGCACAGGGTTTCCGCGTCGGCGCGGGTATCTCCGACGTTACCGGCCCGGCCGCCGAGAACGGCATGATGGGCTACTCGATGCCGCAGCAGCAGACCGCCGGCATCCACCTCCGCACCCGGGCGCGGGCCTTCGTGGTCGACGACGGCGTCAAGCGGATCGCCTTCGTCACCGCCGACCTCGGCGCGCTGTTCCAGTCCGTCCATCAGGGCGTCCTGCGCAAGCTCCAAGCCGCGTACGGCGATCTCTACACCGAGCAGAACGTGCTCCTCAACGCCACGCACACCCACTCCGCGTGCGGCGGGGATTCCCACTACGTCGCCTACGATCTGGCGATCCTCGGGTTCCAGCAGGAGGTCTACGACGCCGTCGTCGACGGGATCTTCGAGGCCATCGCCCGGGCGCACGCGAACCTCGCGCCCGGGTCGATCCGGCTGGGCCGAGCGGAACTGACCAAGGCGAGCGTCAACCGTTCCCGCAAGGCCTTCGACCTGAACCCGCAGGCCGACAAGGACCATTTCCCGCAGGCGATCGACCCGGCCGTCACGGTGCTGCGGTTCAGCCAGAACGGCGTCGACGTCGGCGCGATCAGCTGGTTCGCCACGCACGGGACGTCGATGAGCAACGGCAACCACCTGATCAGCGGTGACAACAAGGGTTACGCCGCCTACGAGTGGGAGCACGACCACGCCGCCGTGCGCTACCTCGACGGGAACCCCCGGTTCGTCGCCGCGTTCCCGCAGACCAACACCGGCGACATGAGCCCGAACCTGAACCTTTCGCCGGGGACGCCCGAAACCGAGTTCGAGAACACCCGCACCATCGGCGACCTCCAGTTCCGCGCGGCGAAGAGCGCCTTCGACGCGGCCGCCGAAGCCGTGACCGGCGGCGTCGACCATCGGATGTGCTACGTGGACATGTCCGATGTGGCCGTCGACGCGAAGTACACGCCGAACGGGCGGCCGCAGCACACCTGCACGGCCGCGATCGGGGTGTCGATGCTCGCGGGCAGCCGCGAGGACGGCCCCGGCCTGCCGCTCCCGGAAGGCGTGAAGAACCCGTTCATCGACTGGCTCGGCGGCATCGACGCGCCGATCCCTCAAGCGCTCGCCGACGCGCAGGCGCCGAAGGTGGTCGCCGTCCCGTTCGGCGCGATGAAGCCGTATCCGTGGACACCCGAGGTCCTGCCGCTGCAGATCGTCCGGATCGGACAGCTGCACCTCGTGGCCGTGCCCGCCGAGCTGACCATCGTCTCCGGGCTGCGGCTGCGCCGGACCGTCGCCGGCGAACTCGGCGTGCCGCTGGAGAACGTGCTCGTCCAGGGCTACTCCAACGCCTACAGCCAGTACGTCACCACGCCCGAGGAGTACGACTCGCAGCAGTACGAAGGCGCGTCGACCCTCTATGGCCGGTACACACTTCCCGCCTACCAGCAGGAATTCGCCAAGCTCGCGGCCGCGATGAAGGCGGGGAGGACCGTCCCGCACGGCCCGACGCCACGGGACCTGCGCGGCAAGCTGATCAACTTCCAGCCCGGGGTCGTCTTCGACAGCGCGCCCGCGTTCAAGAACTTCGGCGACGTCTTGGCCGACGCGAAGAGCACCTACGCGCGCGGCGAACAGGTCGCGGTCGAGTTCGTCACCGGGCATCCGAAGAACGACCTCCGCCGCGGCGGCACGTTCCTGGAGATCCAGCGCCTGGTGGACGGCAAGTGGGTCCGGCACGCCGACGACGGTGACTGGGACACGAAGTACCACTGGGCCCGGACCTTCGTCGCCGAATCGAAAGCCGTCGTCCACTGGAAGATCCCCGCGAACGCCCCGATCGGCAAATATCGCGTGGTCCACTTCGGCAACTGGAAGAACGGCTGGAACGGGGCGATCTCCGCGTTCAGCGGTACCTCGCGGACGTTCGTCGTCTCCTGACACCGGAAGGGTCTTTCGTGCGGAAACTCGCCGTACTCGCCATCGCCGCCGCGATGTTCGCCGGAACCGCCGTCCCCGCCCAGGCCGCGGTCTCGGTGAACGTCATGGCGTTCAACATCTGGCAGCTGCCGTGGATCGCCAGCCCGAACACCTCGGACAAGCAGGCCAGGGCCCGCGCGGCGGAGGACGTCATCCGCGCGAACGACGCCGACGTCGTCGTGCTGGACGAGGCTTTCAGCGCCCAGGCAGAGGAAATGCGGACCCGGCTGAAGGACGTCTGGCCGTACCAGACGCCGCTCGTCGGCCAGTACTGCAAGACGTCACCGGGCTGGACCACGGTGAACGGGAACTGCTCGAATTCGCCCATCGTGGTCAACGGCGGGGTCACCGTGCTGAGCAAGGCACCGGTGACCGAGCAGCACCAGCTGGTCTTCCGCAACTCCTACTCGGGCACGGCGGACTACCTGTCGAACAAGGGTGCCGCGCTCGCCCGGCTGGTCGTGAACGGGAAGCCGCTCTGGATCGCGGGCACCCACATGCAGGCCGACGAAGGGCCGGAGACGCTGCCGAAGGCGCACGACATCCGGATGGCGCAGCTCGGCGAGATCCGTGACCTGGTCACGAAATACGCGCCGCCCGCCGAGCCGGTCGTCATCGCCGGTGACCTGAACATCGAGTACTGGGCGGGACAGGGGCGCAAGGACTCCCTCGGCCGGACCCAGGTTCAGCAGGGCGAAGCCTTCCTCGGCGGCGTCCTCCGCACGACCGGCGAAGGCGCGTACACCTTCGACGCGGCGACGAACCCGAATGCCGCGAAGTCCGTTCCGGCGACCTATCGCGACTCGCTGGACTACGTCGGAGCCGTGCGCGCGGGCGGGCGTCCACTCGCCGCTGTCGGCCCGGTACAGCTCGTGCATTACGACGGTGGCACGATTCCTTCCGACCACTACCCGGTGGTGGCCAAGATCCAATACTGAGGCCTTCATCGGGAGAATCGCCTCGAGGAGGATCATGGCATCGCTGCCAGCACGGACGAGGTATCGCTACTCGCTCGGCTCGTTCGTCACCGGCCCCTTCGGCACGGTCCCCGGCCTGCTCCTCCTGAAGTACCTCACCGACACGATGGGCGTCGCGGCGGGCGTGGCCGGCTTGATCGTGTTCGTTCCCAAGGCCTGGGACGTGCTGTTCAACCCGATCGCGGGCAGGCTGTCGGACGCGGACATGGTCCGCACCGGCAGCCGGCGCCGGTTCCTGCTCTTCGGCGGTATCGGTGTCTCGATCCTCTTCGCGGCCCTGTTCGCGCACCCGGGCTTCGGCGGCCCGGTGCCCGACGCGATCTACGTCGTCGTCATCTTCCTGTTGTGCGCCACCGCGTACGCGTTCTTCCAGGTGCCGTTCAACGCGCTGCCCGCCGAGCTGACCGACTCGGCCGACGAACGCACGAAGCTGACCAGCATCCGGATCGGGTTCCTCGCGGTCGCCATCCTGATCTGCGGTGGCGGCGCCCCGGCGATCACCGAACTCATCGGCGGCGTCGCGGGCTACCGCGTCATGGGCGTGTTCATCGCCGTGATCATCCTGCTGGCGACACTCGGCGTGTACTTCGGCCTGAAGGACGCTCCGGTCGGCGCACTGCGGCCGAACACGGTGAGCCCGCGCGAACTGCTCCGGACGCTCGCGCAGTGGCGGCCGTTCCGCTGGCTGCTCGGGGTCTACTTCGTGCAGGCGCTCGGCATCGGCACGGTGCTCGCCGCGATCCCGTTCTTCGCCGAACGGATCCTCGGCAGCTCCGGCTACTCGACGCTCCTGTTCGTCGGCTTCGTCGGCCCGGCGCTGTTGACCATGCCGCTGTGGCCCAAACTCGGCGCGAGTGTGGGGAAGCTGGTCGGGTTCCGGCTCGCCACCGCCGCGTTCGGCATCGGCCTGTTCGGCCTGCTGGGCGCCAAAGTGTTCTCGCTCCCCGTCACGATGGTGTTCGTCGCCTTCTGCGGCGTCGGCTACGCGGGGATCTCGGTGTTCCCGCTGGCGATCCTGCCGGATCTGATCAGCGACGAGGAGGAGCGGACCGGCGAGACCAGGGCCGGGGTCGCGGCCGGTGTCTGGACGGCGTCGGAGACGCTGGGCCTCGCGCTCGGCCCGGGTATCTGGGGCCTGGTTCTGCAGTTCGGCGGCTACCAGTCGAGTCTCGGCGCCGACGCCGCGCAGCCGGACAGCGCGCTCACGGCGATCCTGCTCGGCGCGTCGATCCTCCCGGCGGTGCTGATCCTGTTCGGGATCCCGCTGCTGCGGAAATCGGTGCTGGAGCGGCGGTCATGACCGCCGAGGACGTCCTGGCGGAGCTCCGGGAACTGCGCGCGGGGGATCTGCCGACGCACGGCGGCCGGACGCTCGCCTACGTCTACGACAGCGGTCTGTCCGAAGTGGACGAACTGGGTGCGGCAGCGCACGCGCTGGCGTCGTCGGCCAACGGCCTCGACCCGACGGCGTTCCCCAGCCTGCTGCGGATGGAGAACGACCTCGTCGGCACCGCCGCGCGCCTGCTGGGCGGGACGGCGGAGACGGTCGGTTCGGTGACCTCGGGCGGCACGGAGTCGTGCATGCTCGCCGTCCTGGCCGCCCGCGACGCGCGTCCTGAGGTGGCTTCGCCGAACATCGTGCTGCCCACGACCGCGCACGCCGCGTTCCACAAGGCCGCGCATTTCTTCGGTGTCCGCGCGGTTTCGGTTCCGGTCGATCCGGTGACCTTCCGCGCCGTGCCCGAGGCGATGGCCGCCGCCGTCGACGACAGCACCGTCCTCGTCGTGGCGAGCGCGCCGTCGTACGCCCACGGCGTCCTCGACCCGATCGCGGAGATCGCGGCGCTGCTGGACGGCGTCCGGTTCCATGTGGACGCCTGCATCGGCGGCTGGGTGCTGCCGTACCTGGGGCTCGGCCCGTTCGGCTTCGACGTTCCCGGCGTCACCAGCGTCTCGGTGGACCTGCACAAGTACGCCTACTGCCCGAAAGGCGTGTCGGTTCTCCTGCACGCCGACGCGGGGTTGCGCCGCTCGCAGTACTTCGCCAGCGCGGACTGGCCCGGCTACACGATGCTGAACACCACGCTGCAGAGCACGCGGTCCGGCGGCCCGCTCGCCGCGGCGTGGGCGGTCGTGCGTCATGTCGGCGACGAGGGCTACGTGAAGCTGGCATCGGCCGCGCGTGAGGCGGCGGTGGAGATCCGTGCCGGGATCGAGGCGCTGGACGGATTGCGTGTCCTCGGCGATCCGGTGTCGACCCTGCTCGCGTTCACTGTGGACGCCGACGCCGGATTCGACCTGTTCACCGTCGCGGACGAGATGCGTGAGCGCGGGTGGTACGTCCAGCCGCAGTTCGCCCACGAGTCGTCGCCCGCGAACCTGCACCTGACCGTCACAGCCGCGAACAGGGGGAGCGAGAAGGAGTTCCTGGCCGATCTCGCCGCTTCCGTGGTCGCCGCCCGCGAGTCCGGCCCGGTCGTCATCGATCCGCAGGTGGCGGAGTTCGTCGCCGCGCTGGATCCGGCGACCTTGACGCCGGAACAGTTCGCCGGGCTGCTGGCGGCCGCGGGTCTCGGTGGCGACGCGGGCCTGCCCACCCGGATGGCGGAGATCAACGCCCTGCTGGCCACGGCGCCCGGCCCCTTGCGGGAGCGACTGTTGCTGGAGTTCCTCGGCGCGTTGTACACGGCTTCCTGATTTCGCCCTTGACGCAATCAGCCGGTTGCTATACAAAGTTATAGCAACCGATTGATTGCTACTTGAGGAGATGTCATGGGATTCCCCGACCGCATCGAACGCACCGTCGAGATCGCCCATCCGCCCGCGAAGGTCTGGTCCGCGCTGACCACGGCCGAGGGGCTCGGCGCCTGGTTCGGGAACGAGGCGAGCATCGACCTGCGGCCCGGCGGGGCCGCGGAGATGAGCTGGGAAGGGCACAAGGCGAACATGCGCGTCGAGCGCATCGAGGAGCCGGAGATCTTCGGGTTCACCTGGCACATCTACGGCCTGCCCGAGGACGACCCTCGCCGCACCTACGTCGAGTTCACCCTCGCGGCGGCCGGCGCGGGCACGCGGCTCACCGTCGTCGAGACCGGCTTCTCGCAGCTTCCGGACGACGCCCACCGTGTCGCGTTCGAAGGGAACACGAAGGGGTGGGCGGCCGAGCTGGGCGAACTGATCGAATACCTCGATGCCGCCTGACAACGAAGCGATCGCCGAACAGGTCTTCGTCGCACTGGCCGATCCGAGCAGGCGGAGCATCCTCGCCACCCTGGCCTCGGGCGGCCCCGCCACGGCGACCGACCTGGCCGACCGGCTGCCCATCACGCGGCAGGCCATCGCCAAACATCTCGCGCTGCTCACCGACGCCGGACTGGTGACCCCGGAGCAGGGGGAGCGGCGGCGCGTCCGCTACCGGCTGCGCTCGGCGCCCATGCAGGTCGCCCAGCGGTTCCTCGCCGCGCTCGCCCGCGATTGGGACGGGCCGCTCGCGGCTCTGAAAGACCATTTGGAGAGATCATGACCGGCTTCACGACGAGTTTCACGGTGGACCAGACACCACAACAGGTCTTCGACGCCTTCACCGACGTCCGCCGGTGGTGGTCGGAGGAGATCGAGTACACCGGCGACGAGTTCGAGTACCACAACGAGGAGATCCACCGCTGCCGGATGCGGATCACGGAGTCGGTGCCAGGCCGCAAGGTCTCGTGGCTGGTCCTCGAGAATCACTTCGACTTCATCAGCGACGAGACCGAATGGGTCGGCACCACGATCACGTTCGAGATCGGCGAGAAGGACGGCAAGACCGAGGCGCACTTCACCCACTATGGACTGGTCCCGGAGTACGAATGTTTCGAGGTCTGCCGCAAGGCGTGGACCTTCTACGTCGGCACCAGTCTCCGGGACCTGGTCACCACCGGTGAGGGGCAGCCGAATCGGCGAAGTGTCCTGCCCTCGGAGGCCGCGTGATGGACACGGTTTCCCCGGCTGAATGGGAAGAAGCACGGCTTCGCCTGCTGGTGAAGGAAAAAGAGCTCACCCGTGCCCGCGATGCCCTCGCGGCCGAGCGGCGGCGGATGCCTTGGGTCGCGATCGAAAAGTCCTACGGGTTCGACGGCCCGTCCGGGACGATGAGCCTGCTCGACCTGTTCGAGGGACGCCGCCAGCTGATCGTCTACCGGGCCTTCTTCGATCCCGGCGTCGAAGGCTTTCCCGACCACGCCTGTAAAGGCTGCTCGCTGGTGGCCGATCAGGTCGCGCACGTCGCGCATCTGAACGCTCGCGACACCACCTTGGCCTTCGCCTCGCGAGGCACGCAACCGGACATCGCGCGGATGAAGGCGCGGATGGGCTGGACGATGCCGTGGTACACGATCACCGGCGATTTCGACGTCGACCACGGTGTCGGTGAATGGCACGGCACCAACGCCTTCATCCGCGAAGGTGACCAGGTGTTCCGGACGTACTTCGTCAAGGATCGCGGCGACGAGGTCATGGGCGGCACGTGGAGCTACCTCGACATCACCGCGCTGGGGCGGCAGGAGGAGTGGGAAGACTCGCCGGAGGGCTATCCGCAGACTCCGCCGTACGAATGGTGGAACTGGCACGACTCGTACGAGGATTCCGCTTCGTCGGGTGGAGGGTGCTGCTCGGGGTCGTGAGCCTGGGTTAGGGTCCGGCCGGTGGAGAGTTTGTTTCTGACCCGGGTGCTGGACGCGCTGCGCTCGGGCGGCGAAGAGGTGCTGTTCGTCCAGGACGGTGTGGAGACTGGTTACGCGCAGGCATTCGAACTGCTGCGTCGGCTGTACGCGGGACTGCCGGAAGGCGGGGTGGTCGCCATCGACGCCGGTAACCGGCCTGAGACCGTCCTCCTGCAGATCGCCGCCCAACTACGGGGTTCGACGGTGCTGCTCGTCGCCGCGTCGGCGAGCTCGCCGGATCGTCTCGCCGCGGTCGAGATGGCCGGTGTCACCACCCTGGTGGCAGAGAACCCGGAGGACTGGCCTGCCGGCGACGCGAGGGTGACCACACTCGGCGAACTGATGGACCGCGACGGTGCCGACCCGGCGGGGCTGCCGGGGTCGGTCGCCGTCGTCTTTCCCTCCGGTGGCACCACCGGAACGCCGAAACTGATCCGGCACAGCGGGATCTACGACGGGATGGCTCATATCTTCGCGCCGGATCCGCCCGCGCCGGGACGCACCCTGCTGATCGCGCCGATGACGCATATGACCGGTAACGCCACCGTGCTGGGGGCGATCCTGCGGCGGGAAAGCGTGGTGCTGCTGCGGGGCTTCGACGCGGGCGCCGTGCTGGACGCGATCGCGGAACACCGGATCACCACGTTGTCGCTCACCCCGGCGCGGCTGGCCGCGGTGCTCGATCATCCGGCCATGACGTCGTGCGACGTCAGCAGTGTGCGCGGACTTTCGCTGGGTGCCGCCCCGCTTTCGCCGCGGCGGCTGGCGCAGGCGCTCGACGTGTTCGGGCCCGTGGTCGGGCAGGGATACGGGCTCACGGAGGCGCCGATGATCGCGAGCATCTCCGCGGCGGAACTCGACGGCCGGCCGGAGCGACTCGAGTCCGTGGGCCGGATCGTCCCGGGTATGGAGGCGCGGATCGACGACGGGGAGGTCCTGGTGCGCGGACTGTCCATGATGGACGGATACCACGGGGCGGAGCCGATCGGGGACGGCTGGCTGCGGACCGGCGATCTCGGTCGGTTCGACCACGAAGGGTATCTCTACCTCCTGGACCGGGCGAACGACGTCATCATCACCGGCGAGCACGGCACCAAGGTGCACTCGACCGTGGTCGAGAACGCGCTCACCCGGCATCCGCTGATCCGTTCCGTGGCCGTGTTCGGTGTGCCGGGCGACGACGGCGAGCTGGTCCACGCTGTGGTGGTCCCGGTCGCGCCAGGAGCGCTGTCGGCCGACGAAGTCCGGGCACACGTCAGGGAGTTCTTCGGGCGGGAGCATTTCGTACCGTCCGATGTGGACTTCGCCGAGGCGCTGCCCCTGACGGCGATCGGCAAGGTCGACAAGCGGGCGCTCCGGGCGCCGTTCTGGGCCGGGCATCGTCGCCACATCGCGTGAGCAAGTACATGAAGGCCCCTTCCTTGTGCTAGCCGCAAGGAAGAGGTCTTCATGTACTTGGCCCGGGACCTCAGTGAACGTGCACCGCTTCCCATTCCGGAAACGGATCCGCACCGCCCGAACCGGTAGCCAGACAAGCCCGGAGCGAGTCCACCAGCGCGTCCTTCTCCAGTCCCACCCCGATGAACACGAGTTCCTGCCGCGGCGCCTCCTCGACTCCTTGCGGCTCGAACCGCGCGACCGACCCGGCCTGCGACCACAGCCCGGTCACCCCAGGCCGCGAAGTCAGCGAGAAGAACCCCTTCGACCGCAGCACCGTCCCGAACTCCCCGGAATCGAGCCTGCCGAGGAAGTCCCACAACCGCTCCGGATCGAAGGCGAGCGACGCGCGGAAGACCACGCTGGAGATCCCGTACTCCTCGGTCTCCGGTACATGATCACCGTTGAGTTCGGCCACCCAGCCTGGCGCTTCCTGCGCCCGCTCGACGTCGTAGCGCCCGGTGCCGAGCAGCCGGTCGAGTGGGATTCGGCCGTGTGTCGAGACGAGTACCTCCGCGGCCGGGTTGAGCCGCCGCAGCACCGCCGTCAGTCGTTCGAGGCAACCGGCCGGGACGAGATCCGCCTTGTTCAACAAGAGGACGTCCGCGAACTCGATCTGGTCCATCAGCAGGTCGCTGACCGTCCGCTCGTCGCCGTCGTACTGGTCCAGCCCACGTTCGGTCAGCGCGTCCCCGGCCGCCAGTTCCCGCTCGAAGTTCACCGCGTCGACCACGGTCACCATCGTGTCCAGCCGCGCGGTGTCCAGGAAAGAGAACGTCGCCGCCACGGGCATCGGCTCGGAGATCCCGCTCGATTCGATGAGCAGGTAGTCGAACCGGCCGTCCGCGCAGAGCCGCGACACCTCTTCCAGCAGGTCGTCGCGCAGGGTGCAGCAGATGCATCCGTTGGTCATCTCGACGAGCCGCTCCTCGGTGCGGGACAGGCTGTTCCCGTCCCGCACCAGCGCGGCGTCGATGTTGACCTCGCTCATGTCGTTGACGATCACCGCCACCCGCAGCCCGTCGCGGTTGCCGAGGACGTGGTTGAGCACGGTCGTCTTGCCCGCGCCGAGGAACCCGGACAGCACCGTGACCGGCGTCGTCATTCCCCGCCTCGGTGGAAGTGTTTCATCAGCTTGCGCGGCACGAGTTTCGTCTCGCCGTTCACCTTGATCGGCACCAGATCCGGCACGGCCGCCTTCCACTGCGACCGCCGGGACCGGGTGTTGCTGCGCGACATCTTCCGCTTCGGGACGGCCATTACTTCGAACCTCCCCGGCGGCCGTAGCGGCGGTGGAACTTCTCGACCTGGCCCGCGCTGTCCATGATCCGCTGGTTACCGGTCCAGAACGGGTGCGACCACGAGCTGATCTCGACGTTCACCACCGGATAGGTGTTGCCGTCGCTCCACTCGATGGTCTGCTCCGACGTCGCGGTGGACCGCGTCAGGAAGGCGTCCCCGGTGGAGAGGTCCTTGAACACCACGGGGTGGTAGTCGGGGTGGATTCCGGGTTTCACTGCGTTTCGTCCTTTCGGTTCGACGCGTTCACGTCGTGCTTCTCGGGGTCGGTTTCCGTGTCCTCACAAGGTTCTTCGTGCCACTCGCCGAACGGATCCGGGTAACGGAGCCATTCCTGTTCACCGGCGGCGAGTTCTTCCTCGGTCAGCAGGGCCCCGTTCAGGGCGGCTTCGATCTCGTCGGGCGTGGCCTGATCGGTGACGACGACCAGTTCCTGCGCGCGGTCGCCGAACAACGGGTCCCAGCGCAGGGAGGCGAGCGTGCGGCGCTCGGGGGAGACGTCGGCCCAGTCCGGTCCGTCGGGGGCGGCGAGCCACGCCCCGGCGTGCCCGACGCCGAGACCGCCGCCCGCGGACTCGATCCACAGCGCCATGTCCGGCTGGCTCGCCACCCACAGCCGTCCCCGGGTGCGGACGACGCCGTCGAGCAGGACGTCGATCGCGTCGTGGAGTCGCTCCGGGTGGAACGGGCGCTGCGAGGTGAAGGTGAGCAGCCCGATGCCGCAGTCGGTGTGCAACGGCGGTTCTCCCCGCAACAGGGGGCCGTGCATGTCGGTGACCTCGCCGCGCCGGGCGTCGGACGGGACGGCGTCGAGGACGGTCTTCCCGTCCACCGCGGACAGTTCGACGCGGGGGATCGAGGGTGCGACCCGGTCGAGCACCGCGGACGCCTTCGCCGCGGACCAGGCGTCCGTCGCCGAGCCGGCGAGGACGAGCAGGTCGGCGAACTCGACCTGGGACAGCGCGACCTGGGCGACCGTGCGCTCGTCCTCGGGGCTGGCCCGCAGGTCCCGTTCGGCGAGGGTGTCGTCGCCGGTGCTGTGGGCCAGCCAGTTCGCGCAGTCGACGACGGTCAGCACGGCCCGCAGGTCGACGTCCTCGATCACCGGCCGCTCGCCGACGAGGACGTGGTGCAGCGCCCAGCTGACCGGCTCGGGCTCCATGGCCTCGTCGAGCCGCACCACGATGCGCCGCACCTGCGGCGTCCGCGAAAGCTTCCGCAGCAGCGGCAGGAGGTCTTCGCGCAGCGTGCAGGAGACACAGCCGTGCGCGAGTTCGAGGACCGTCAGCTGGTCGCGTTCACCGAGCCGGATCCGGCGCCTGACCACGCCGGAGTGGATCTGCCTCAGGTCGTGGTGCACGACGGCGGTGCCGGTCTCGGCCGAGCGCAACCGCTCGGCGAGGTCGGCGTTCGGTCCCGGTGCGAGGCCACTGATCAGGACGAGGGGCACGCGCGGGTTTTCGGTCACTGAAGCTCCGGGGCGTCGATTGCGGGCTGGTTCGGCTGTGTACAGTAAATGAAAACGACAACCGATATCAACTCGGGAGGGTGTATGTCCGCCGTGTGCCAGGTCACCGGCCGCAAACCGGGCTACGGGAAGCAGGTGTCGCATTCGCATCGGCGCACGTCCCGGCGCTGGGAGCCGAACCTGCAGGCCAAGCGGTACTTCGTGCCGAGCGAAGGACGCTGGGTCCGGCTGCGGGTCTCGGTCAAGGGCATGAAGACCATCGACAAGCGGGGGATCGAGGCCGTCGTGGCCGAACTCCGCGCGAAAGGGGTGAAGCTCTGATGGCCAGGAGTACCGACATCCGGCCGGTCATCAAGCTCCGCTCGACGGCGGGCACCGGCTACACCTACGTCACGAAGAAGAACCGCCGGAACGACCCGGACCGCATGGTGCTGCGCAAATACGACCCGGTCGCGCGCAAGCACGTCGAGTTCAAGGAGGAGCGCTGATGGCCAAGAAGTCCAAGATCGCCAAGAACGACCAGCGCAAGGTGGTCGCCGCCCGCTACGTCGAACGACGGCGTGCGCTGAAGGCCATCATCGCTTCGCCGTCCGCGTCGCCCGAGGAGAAGGGGGCGGCGGTTTCGGCCCTGCAGGCGATGCCGCGGGACGCCAGCGCGACCCGGATCCGCAATCGCGACACCGCCGACGGCCGCCCGCGCGGCTACCTGCGGAAATTCGGGCTCTCGCGGGTCCGGATGCGGCAGATGGCACACAACGGCGAACTGCCCGGCGTCACGAAGTCGAGCTGGTGAGCGCGATGGCCAAGCCGAGCCGGGACCGCCCCGCCAAGCGCAAGACGAACCTGTTGCACGCCAACAAGATCACCGAGGTCGACTGGAAGGACGCGGACCTGCTGCGGAAGTTCATCTCCGACCGCGGCAAGATCCGCGCCCGCCGGGTCACCGGGCTGACGCCACGGCAGCAGAAGCAGGTCGCCACGGCGATCAAGAACGCCCGTGAGATGGCGTTGCTGCCCTACCCCAACGCGGGCCGCTGACACCGCCGGTCCGGGCGGTGCGACACGCCGCCCGGACCGCGGTTCCTGTGGAAGAATCGGCTCCATGACGGAGAACCCCGGACAGGCCGAGGAATTCGACCCCGAACTGCTGGAGCTGTGGGCGAAGGTGTTCGGTTTCGCCCGATCGGGGTCGACGGCGGAGATCATCGCCTACGTCGACGCCGGTGTGTCGGCGAACCTGACCAACGACAGGGGCGACACGCTGGTCATGCTCGCGGCCTACCACGGTCACGCGGAGACCGTCACGGCGCTGCTCGAACGCGGCGCCGATCCGAACCGCGAGAACGACCGTGGTCAGAGCCCGCTGGCGGGCGCTGTCTTCAAGAACGAGCCCGACGTCGTGAAGGCGCTCCTCAAGGGCGGCGCGGACGCGACGGCGGGGGAGCCGTCGGCGATCGACGCGGCCAGGATGTTCGGCAACACCGAACTGCTGGCGTTGCTCCAGGGCTGAGGTAGTTCTCACTCGGATCGCGGTCCGGGCCGCTGAATCCTTACACTGCCCCGCATGGATGACCCGCATTACCTCTCCGGCCTCGACCTGGCCGGCCGTCGTGTCGTGATGATCGGTGGCGGGACGGTCGCCCAGCGCCGCCTGCCGCGGCTGATCGGCGCCGGCGCGCGGGTCGAGCTGGTCTCGCCGCACACCACGCCGTCGGTGAGCGCCATGGCCGACGCCGGGGAGATCGTCTGGCACGAACGCCGCTATGCCGAGGGCGACCTCACCGACGCCTGGTACGCACTGGCGTGCTCGAACGATCCCGAGGTCAACGCCGCCGTCTGCGCCGAGGCCGAACGTGCTCGGGTGTTCTGCGTCCGCGCCGACGACGGAGACCTCGGCAGCGCGGTCACCCCGGCGTCGGGCAGGCACGGCGGACTCCTGGTCGGCGTCCTCTCCGGCGGCGAGCCGCTGCGGTCGGCCACCGTCCGGGACAGCATCCTCGACGGCCTCCGCGCCGGGACCGTCGCCGACGGCCGCGTCCCGGACGCCCGCGACGACCTGCCCGGCGTCGCCCTGGTGGGCGGTGGCCCCGGCGACCCGGAACTGATCACCGTCCGCGGCCGCCGTCTCCTCGCCAGGGCCGACGTCGTCGTCGCCGACAGGCTGGCCCCGCGCGAACTGCTCGACGAGCTCGCACCCGACGTCGAGATCGTCGACGCCGCGAAGATCCCGTACGGCCGCGCCGCCAGCCAGGAAGTGATCAACTCCACCCTGATCGACCGGGCCAAGGCGGGCAAGTTCGTCGTCCGGCTCAAGGGCGGCGACCCGTACCTGTTCGGCAGGGGCTTCGAAGAGGTCCTGGCCTGCGCCGAAGCCGGCATCCCGGTGACGATGGTCCCCGGCATCACGAGCGCGTTCTCCGTGCCCGCCGCCGCGGACGTCCCGGTGACCCATCGCGGTGTCGCCCACGAGGTCGTGGTGGTGTCCGGCCACGTCGCGCCGGACGACGAGAAGTCGCTGGTGGACTGGGATCTGCTGGCGAAGATGCGCGGCACGATCGTGCTGATGATGGGCGTCGAGCGCCTTCCGCTGTTCACCAAGGCGCTTCTGTCGGGGCGGCCGGGGGACACGCCGGTGGCGATCGTCGAGGACGGCACCATGCGCACGCAGCGGGTTCTTCGCTCTACTTTGGACAGTGTGGTCGAGGACGCCGCCGCGGCCGGGGTGCGCCCGCCCGCGGTGATCGTCTTCGGCCCGGTGGCGGGGCTGGCTCAGCCCTCGTGGTCACTGTCCGAGACGTAGCACCGGGCGCGTGCCGGGTCAGCGGTCGTGACAGCGCGCCGCGAAGCCGGTGATGGCGTCGGTCAGGCGGCTCGGGTCGAAGCGCAGTTCGACCGGGCTGCGGGCCTGGACGAACTCGGCCGTCGGCATGTCCGCGGCCAGGGTGTCGGCGTCGCCGAAGGGGTGGATCGGGTCGCCCTCGTGCCCGATGACCAGGGCCGGGGTCTCGATCTTCCGCCGGATCGACTTGGGCGGCGCGATCCGGCCGAAGAGCACGCCGTGCAGGAGCGCCGCCATCGGCGCGGGCTGCTGGGACAGCGTGTCGGTGACGACGTCGACCCACTGGTTGCCGTGCGGGACGAGCTTCGCCGCCAGCGCCACCCCCTGCACGGTCACCGGCAGGAACCGGGCGGCCATGAGCAGCGGTGTGAAGGTGATCAGCCCGGCGACGATCGCGTTGTCCAGCACCGGCATCTCCACGACCAGGCCGAGCGCGCGTTCCGGCGCGGAGACGCCCACTTCGAGCGCGACGTTGGCGCCCAGCGACGTCCCGCCGATGACGGCGGCGTCGACGTCCAGGTGGTCGAGCAGCGCGACTGTCTGCTCGGCGAACGCGGGCATCGAGTACAGCCACGAGTCGGTGGGCCGGTCCGAATCACCGTGCCCGAGCAGGTCGAGGGTCACGGCCCGGAAGCCGGCCCGGGCCAGCCTGCGGGCGAGCGGGGCGTGCATCCGCCTGGTCAGCATGATGCCGTGGGTGAGCACGACCACCCGGTCGCCGGAGCCGAACTCGGTGTAGGCGAGCCGGTGACCCTCATGGGTGAAGGACCCCGAAAGCTCGATCGGCCGGGAGGGTCGCTCCCGTCGCCGCCCCGGGATGAGTGCGGGCAGGTCGGCGACCGCGATGGCGCTGCTGGCCGGGCTCATATCCCACCGTCCTTCGTCGATCGTCGGTACTCGCCGGTAGTACTCGCTGGTACCAGGAAAGCATCTCAGGTGCGGCCGGGCACAGTGGCCGTTGGCAGCCTGTCAATCACATGAGTCAAGATGACCCCATGACCGCTACAGCTGACAGTCTTCCCGATCTCGTTTCGCTCAAGGTGGAGATCGACCGGCACGTCGCCGAAGTGACGCTGCTCGGTCCGTCCAAGGGCAACGCGATGGGCCCCGATTTCTGGCGTGAGCTGCCGATCGTCTTCCGCGCGCTCGATGCGGACTCCCGTGTCAGGGCGGTCGTGCTGACCGGGAGCGGCAAACACTTCTCCTACGGGCTGGATCTGCCCGCGATGATGCCCAGCTGGGGTGAAATGCTCGGCGGCGACGCGCTCGCGGGCCCGCGGACGAAGTTCCTCGATGAGCTCAAGACGCTCCAGGCGAGCGTGTCCTCGGTCGCGGAATGCCGCAAACCGGTCATCGCGGCGATTTCCGGCTGGTGCATCGGCGGTGGTGTCGACGTGATCGCGGCCGCGGACATCCGCCTCGCGAGCGCCGACGCGAAGTTCAGCGTCCGCGAGGTCAAGGTCGCGATCGTGGCCGACCTCGGCAGCCTGCAGCGGCTCGCGCCGATCATCGGCGAAGGGCACCTGCGGGAGCTGGCCTACACCGGCAAGGACATCGACGCCGCCCGCGCGGAGAAGATCGGCCTGGTCAACGACGTCTACGCGGATCAGGACACCGTCCTCGCCGAGGCGCGCGAGATGGCGGGGGAGATCGCCACCAACCCGCCGCTGGTCGTGCACGGCACCAAGAACGTCCTGTCGGCCAACACCGAACGCCAGGTCGCGGAAGGCCTGCGCTACGTCTCGGCCTGGAACGCGGCGTTCCTGCCCAGCAAGGACCTCGGCGAGGCCGTGCAGTCCTTCCTCGAGCGGCGCGCGCCCGAGTTCAAGGGAGAGTAGAAAGAACCGGCGGCCAACCAGCGGACCAGGAGGACGATCGTGAGCGCTTCGGAGGCATACCGCACGTTCCGCGAGGCACGGGACTATCTGCAGGCCCATCGCGAGGACTACGAGACCGCCTATCGGGACTTCACCTGGCCGCGGCCCACCGAGTTCAACTGGGCGCTGGACTGGTTCGACGTCGTCGCCGCCGACCCGGCCAATCAGGACCGGTACGCGCTGTGGATCGTCGAAGAGGACGGCATCGAGAACCGCTGGACCTATCCGGAGATGGCTCGCCGGTCCGACCAGGTCGCGAACTGGCTGCGCTCGCTCGGCGTCGCGAGGGGCGACAGGCTGATCTTGATGCTGGGCAACCAGGGCGAGCTGTGGCAGACCATCCTCGCCGCGATCAAACTGGGCGCGGTCATCATCCCGGCCTCGACCCTGCTCGGCCCGGCGGACCTCGCCGATCGGGTCGAGCGTGGCGCGGCGAAACACGTGGTGATCCGCTCCGTCGACGCGCACAAGTTCGAGAACGTCGAGGGTGACTACACCCGGATCGCCGTCGGTGAACAGGTCGAGGGCTGGCGGTCCTTCGTGGACGCCTACGAGGAAGCGGACACTTTCACCCCCGACGGCCCGACGCTGTCGGAAGACCCGCTCTTGCTGTACTTCACCTCGGGTACCACCGCGAAGCCGAAACTGGTGCAGCACACGCAGGTCTCGTACCCCGTCGGCCATCTGTCCACGATGTACTGGATCGGCCTCGAACCGGGCGACGTCCACCTCAACATCTCCTCGCCGGGCTGGGCGAAACACGCGTGGAGCAACGTTTTCGCGCCGTGGAACGCCGAAGCGACCGTGTTCCTCTTCAACTACGCGCGTTTCGACGCGGTTTCCTTGATGGCACAGATGGAGCGGTGCGGCATCACCAGTTTCTGCGCTCCGCCGACGGTGTGGCGGATGCTCATCCAGGCGGATCTGACCGTGCTGAAGACGCCGCCGTCCAAGGTGGTCGGCGCGGGCGAACCGCTCAACCCCGAAGTGATCGACCAGGTCGAAAAGGCTTGGGGCGTCACGATTCGCGACGGTTTCGGGCAGACCGAGAGCAGCGTCCAGATCGCCAACACCCCCGGACAGGACGTCGTGCCGGGCTCGATGGGCCGTCCGCTGCCCGGCTTCACCGTCGCGCTCGTGGACCCCGTCACCGGCGAGCGCGCGCAGGAGGGCGAGATCTGTCTCGACCTCGACAAGCGACCGGTCGGGCTGATGACCGGGTACGCGGACGACGACGAGCGTTCCGCGGCCGCCTTCGCTAACGGCTTCTACCACACGGGGGACGTCGGCTCGATCGACGAACGCGGCTACATCACCTACGTGGGCCGGACGGACGACGTCTTCAAGGCGTCGGACTACCGGATCTCACCCTTCGAACTGGAAAGTGTCCTGCTGGAACACGACGCCGTCGCCGAAGCGGCCGTGGTCCCCGCACCCGACCCGATCCGGCTCGCCGTGCCGAAGGCGTACGTCGTCCTCACGAACGGGCATGAGCCCACGGCCGACACCGCGGCGTCCATCCTGGCCTTCTGCCGGGAGCATTTGGCGCCGTACAAGCGAATCCGGCGGCTGGAGTTCACGGAGCTGCCGAAGACGATCTCCGGCAAGATCCGGCGGGTCGAACTGCGAGGACGCGAGAACGACGCCGCCGAGCGGCCGGCGGGGGAGTTCCGCGAGGAGGACTTCCCGCAACTGAAGGGCTGACCCCCGCCCCGCCCCCGCCACGCCGCACTCACGTGATCAGACGGGAAACTCACGTGATCAGACGGGCGACACGTGTGATTGGACGGACATGTCTTGTGTCGCCCGTCTGATCACGCGAGATGTCCGTCTGATCACGCGTGATCGCCGCGCCGGAGAGAGGGTGTGGGTCGAACGACCCACAGCATGGTGCCAGGAACCGGGTTAGCATCTCGGGCAGTGAATCGTTGACAACCCGTGGGGGTCACGGGTCTCACCTTCCCTGCTTTGAAAGGTGTTCCTGTCATGCGCATTCGTTTCCTCCTGCCGATGCTCGCCCTCGTGGCCGGGCTCGGTACCGCGGTGGCCACCCCGGCCGCCGCCGATCCGGGCCCGGTGACGGCGGGCGACATGGCCGCCGCCGACGCCTGTTACTCCTGGGGACGCACGTTGTCCGAGGGCGCGTCCGGTGAGGACGTCCGGCAACTGCAGATCCGGGTCGCCGGTTATCCCGGTTACGGTGGCGTGCTCGCCATCGACGGCCAGTTCGGCGCGGGCACCAAGGCCGCGGTCACCCGCTTCCAGCAGGCGTACGGGCTGGGCGCGGACGGCATCGCCGGATCGGCCACGTTCACGAAGATCTACGCGTTGCAGGACAACGACTGCTCGCCGGTCAACTTCACCTTCGCCGAGCTGAACCGGTGCAACTCCGACTGGTCGGGCGGCAACGTCTCAGCGGCGACGGCGAAAGCCAACGCACTGGTGTCGATGTGGAAGCTGCAGGCGATGCGGCACGCCATGGGTGACCGGCCGATCACCGTGAACGGCGGCTTCCGCAGCGTCGCCTGCAACAACGCGGTCGGCGGAGCGGCCGCCAGCCGTCACCTCTACGGCGACGCGGTCGACCTCGGGGCGGGCTCGCAGGGCTTCTGCGGGCTGGCGAAGCAGGCCCGTAACCACGGGTTCAGTGAGATCCTCGGGCCGGGCTACCCCGGCCACAGCGATCACACGCACGTCGCCCACCGGGCCAACCGGTTCTGGTCGGCGTCCTCCTGCGGGATCTGACCGGCGTCATTCCCAGCGCCACAACGACGGCGGTCGTCCTCCCTTGGGGAGGGCGGCCGCGTGTTCGGTGGTGCGCCGCAACCCGGGGACCCGCTCCATGATCCGGCCAAGATTGGCCGGATACGGGCGGTCCCCGGTCAGCGCTTCGGTCGCGTCCAAGGCTTGCGCCGTGGTGAAGATCGGGCCCAGCAGCCCGGCGGTGAAGGTGATGTCCCGCCACAGTTTGTCGGCCAGCAGCGGACGGCAGTCCGCCACGATCCGGTCGTGGTCGAAAACCAGCGGAGGCACCTCGGCCAACGGCGTCCACACCACGTTCCCCGGATCGTCGAGCGCGGGGGACGTGGTGGCCCACAAGGCGACCGACAGCGTCGGGCCCCGGGGATCACGGTTCGGCTCGTCGAAGGTGGCGAGCTGTCCCGTCGCCGAGAGCGCGTCCGGCGGGAGCCCGAGTTTGGTGACGGCCGCCCTCCCGGCCGCGTCCCGCAGCCGCTCCCCGAGCCCGAGCAGCACTCCGGGCAGGGCGAGTTCCCCCGCGAACGGCTCGGCGGCTCGCGGCGCGATTCCCAGCAGCACTGTCCTGGTGTCAGGGGCGAACCGCACCACGAGCACGTCCACGGACACCGGCGTCGACTCGATCACGCGTTGATTGTCGACCTTGCCTCCGTGACCCGGTAACCGGCCCTGTCCGGGCCGTACCCGGCGACGGCCACCGGCAGCCGCGCGCCGAACCACGCCAGTGGATCCGAGAGTTCGACGGCGGGGGAGCCGTCGCCGGACACGACCCGCAGGCCGGTCGCGTCGAGGTGGGTCACCGCGAGCGCGTCCACGCCGTCGCAGGCCGCGATCGCGTAGTCCAGCAGCGCCGCGTCGAGATGGCCCGCCCGCCACGCCCCCTGGAACTCGCCGGTTCCGTTGTGCGCCTCGGGAAAGCGGGCGAGCACAGCGGCGGACTCGGTGGGCAGCGGCCCCGCGCCGTGCCGGGTGAGATAGGTCCGCGTGACACCCACGACCGTGTGCGGGCGCCCGCCCAGCAGCTCGCGGGCGTTGTGCGGGGTGGTGGTGGACCAGGTCGTATGCGGATGGAACCCGTGGTGCTGGTCGAGGAGAACCCCCTGCGCTCCCTCGAAAACCAGCCTTCCGGCATCCGCGAGCCGTCCCGTTTCGCCCCTGTCGGTGATCCGCACCGCGTCCGCGAAGTCGCGGTACAGCGCCACCAGTTCGGCCACGCCGTGCGACGGCGTGGCGAGCGGGGCGTAGAACCGCGCGAGCGCGTCCAGTTTGCGCCGCAGCACCGACGGCCGGGCGCAGTCGGCGACCGTGGGCGCTTCCCCCGGCGTCCCGATCACCTCCTGGTTCTCGACCATCTCGCCCGGCCCTGCCCCGGGCAGCAGCGAGTACCAGACGGTCTCGCCGACGCCCTTCCCGCACGAGCCGTGCCGGTTCGCGCCGCGGGCGTCCTCCCGCGCCCGGTTGGCATGGATGTGGAACGGCGTCGTGAGGAGGGCCTGACCGTCCACACTCAGCAGTGACAGTGGATTCCGGACGCCGACGGCTTCGAGCCGGCGGGATTCCGAGGCCAGCGCGAACGGCTCGACCAGCACGAACCGTGAGAGGTGGGTGGGCACGCCGGCGAACGTGCCCGCCCCGAACTGGCTGAAGGTGTGGTGCCGCCCGTCCGCGACGACGTTGTGCGCGGCCTGCGCGCCGCCGTTGAAGCGGACGACGGCGGTGGTGGGCCGGTCGGCGCAGAGCGCGTCGACCACGGCCCCCTTGCCCTCGTCGCCGAAGCCGAGCCCGACCACCACCACGTGCCCGGCAAGCGGACTCATCGCAGCACCACGTCGCTCGGGCCGCCCGGCTCCGGGATCGCCGAGGTGACGACCGACCTGGTGCCCAGTTTCGCCAGCGCCTTGCCGACAGCCTTGCTCTCGGCGACCGAGCCGACGTCCGCGAGATCGGCGAGCGCCCGGTCGACGTCGACGACCCGTTCCTCCAGCCCGATCGTGGCCGCGATCAGTTCGCACACCGCGCCGGGGTCGTCGAGTTTGAGGAAGTTCTGGCCGAGCAGGCCGCTCCAGTGCTCGCCGATCTCCGGGTCGTTGTAGTACGAGGACTGGTTCGGCAGCACGAAGTAGACGTGCCACTTGCGGGCCAGCTCCCGGTACACCGACGCGGGATCGATGTCTTCCCGGACGTCGTCGCCGAGCACACGGCGGATGTGGCGGGCCTCCAGCGCCGGCTTGTTCAGCTCGTCGCCGATCAGGAACAGGTAGCCCTTGCGGCCGCGGTTCCGCCACGCGTCGGTGACCACGTGCCGGGCCATGAAGTAGGCGGCCAGCTCGTAGGACTCGCTCTTCTGCCCGCCGCCACCGCCTTCGAGGAAGATCGTGCGCAGCTGCTCGTCCATCCTGTTGTCCGATTCGAACTGCCCGATCTGCAACGGGACCCGGTCGCTGTCGGCGTCGCCGATCGCGCCGAACAGCACCTGCGGGTCGGCGAGATAGCCCCGGCGCTTCAGCAGACCGTGCAGTTTGCCGAGCTTGCCCTGCATGATCCGCGGTACCCGGCGCATCGAGCCGGTGACGTCGAACAGCACCGCGATCGGCGTCGAATCGGTATGGTCGGCCGAATCCCGGCATTCCCGTACGGCGTTCTTCGGGTCGAGCGCGGCCGCGGCCTTCCAGTCCTTCGCGGGTTTGGCGCGGAGATCGGCGCTGTAGCCGAAATCGTCCTCGCCCTTGGCCGCGCGGAAGGTCTTCGCGGCGGCGTAGGCGTTGTCGTCCCAGTGTCCGTGTCCCATGTCAGGCTCCTGTCTCGGGGATGGTTAAGGGGCGGAAGGTGCGGGGGCCGTACAGCTCGCCGAGCAGGTCGTCGTACTCGTCGAGCAGATCGACGGCTTCGGGTCGCTGTGCCGGGTCTTCTTGCGTGCACCACGTGGCGAACGCACGCTGCCGGGTTTCCGCAGGCGCCAGCAGGGAAAGCATCAGTTCGTGGAGCATGTGGACGTCGGTCGCCGCGGTCATCGAAAGTCCCTTGTGGACTTCGGGCGGGTATCGGAGGGAGTTGTCCGCCGCCAGCGGAAGCGCCCCGTCTTCGACCGCGAAGGACCAGCCGATCAGGACGATCCCGTGCCGTCCGGGGTGGACGAGCACGTTGTCCGCGGTGAGATGGCCGTGGACGACGCCGGCGCGGTGCGCGCCCGCCACGGCGCGCAGCAGGCGCCGGTGCATCCAGGCGTAGTCGCGGCCCTCGAGTCCGGCAGGGAAGGCCTTCGCGATGTCGGCGAGGGTGACGAACCCGTCGACGAGCGGATCGAGGACGCTGAACGCGCGGTCGCCCCGCGCCACCGGACCCGAGGTGTCGAGCAGCCGCGGGTAGTAGGGACGCAGCCAGCGGTGCCGTTCGGTGAAGCCGTCGAGCGTGCGCAACGCCGCCCATTCGGCGTGGATCAGCGGGTTGAGCGCCGGGTCTCGGACGAGTTTGACCAGGTGAGGGCCGGTGGTGCGGTAGGTCGTCGAGACACTGCCCACCGCGTGCGGGGCGGTGAGGGTGTAGGCCGAGGTCGCCGTCGTGACGGTCTGGCGCCGGGCACGTTTCCAGTCGGAGTGAAGACGATTGAGGGTGGCGGCCGCCCGGTGGGCGCGGGGGTCGCCGGGGTTGCGGTCGGGGTGGAGCGCGGCCGCCAAATCGCGGTAACGGTGGTGAGTGAACAGAGTGGCCGCATCGATCGAACTCTCGACCACTGTCACGGCGTCGTCCCCGGTGAGCATGGTTTGAGTCTAGACGACTCTTACCTCGGCCCGCAAGGGGCCCCCGGTGGGCGAGGAGGACGAAATGACCGCGGAAATGGTGGGCGTAGGTACAAATCCCGTGCCGTCGGACCACGTCGAAGAATAGACTGGATCGGTCGGACAAGGGGGTGTCGATGACTTTTCGGGAAGTGTCTCCAAAAGGCAAGACGCGGCCGGAAACGGTGGCCGTTCTGGTCGTGCTCGGAATCGTCCTGGGATTCATCGCGGCTTTCGCCGGACGGTGGGTCGTCGAAGGGCTGGCCGATTCTTACGACGTGCGCGCGGTGGTTTCCGTATCGGACTCCACGACGACCGAAGGGCAGAACGGTCCGCACACCACCTACGAGACCCTGGCGATCACCGAGGACGGCCGCGCGATCGAACTGCCGACGGATCGGGCGTTCGGTCTCGCGGAGCCGGTGGTCGCGAAGCTCTCCTCGGTGACCGCCAGGGTGTTGTCCGTGCGCGGGGCCACCGCGGTCGTGGAGGTCCACCATCCGTGGGAGAAGACCGCGGTGATGTCGATCGGCGGAGCGCTCTTGATGCTCGGGGCCGTCGTGGCGTTCTCGGTCGTGAGGCCGGTGACCGCGCGGAAGTCGCTGTCGTTCCTGGCAGGCTTCGTCTTCGCCGCGTATGTCGTGCTGGCGCCACTCGGTTTCGGCGGGACGGCGTACCGCGACGCGGCAGATCCCGTCCCGAACCTGTGGGAACACCGCCGTGAGGCGTGGGGGCCGCCGCCGGTGATCGGCAAGGGGCAGACAGCCGCGTCCGGGGACTCCGCCGTGCGTGTCGTCGACAGCCTGCCGAAACCGCCCGAAGGGGCCGAGGCGTGGCTGAGTGGATTCCACGTCCTCACCTTGCGGATCGAGGCGTCCCGCCTGGGCGATACGGCACTGGAGCTGTCAGCCGACGAGCACGGCGCCCCGCGGCGGGTCGGTGACTGCGCGGGTGCTCCCGGCGCGTTCGAGGGCACCGCGGGTCTCGTCTGTTTCGTGGTCCCACCCGGATATCAGCCGAAGTACCTGGTCGTCGGCAAACTCGACCGGGAAACCCTGTTGTCTCTTCGTTGATCGAGGAAAGGAATTCAGTGCCGGGCAAACCGCGGAATTCCAGAATGCTTTTCCAGGTGCTGGCGGCCGGGATCCCGTATGTCGTCCTCTTGTGGTTCGTCTGGGGGGCCTTCGGTGACCACGTCGGTGAATTGAGAACCGGCGAGGACGTCACGGTCACCGATGTCTCGGGATGCACGGAGGAGGGATCGCCGATGAGCGGTCAGATCCCCTACTGTGCGGGTGACTGGCGGTTCGACGACGGGCGAACCGGTCGCGGGCAGATCGAGGGTGCCAGGGTCGCGGAGGGCGACAGGATCTTCGCCGGCGACGGATTCGTCTACCCGTCGAGGTCTTCGCTGATCTGGCGACTGTCGGTGGGCGGGGTGGTCGGCCTGATCCTGCTGGGCATGGCGATCGGCCTCGGGGTCCTGTACCGGCTGGACCGGACCCGGCAGCGTCGCGAGAAGTGACGCCGCCGGGTGCCCGTCAGAGCCGGGTCGCTTCGATCTGCCGCTCGTCCTCGGTGGAACAGCTCGTCACCGGATCGTTCGGCCCGCTCCCGCAGGTCCAGGAACCGATCACCACCGGCCCGGGGCCCTGCGGCGAAGCGGCTTCGGCGGGCGTCAGCTTGGTGAAGTAGTCCGTGAGCACCTGGGTCGCTTCGGCGCACTCGGTCTTTCCGTGCGCGACGACCTTGTTCTTCGAACCCTGGGGCCCGGCCACCTCTCCACAGGGTGTTCCGGCGGCGACCGGCGCGGCCGCGGGGGAGGACGGCTGCGGCGCGGCCGCGGGGGCGGGATCGGCGCCGCAGCCGCTCAGCAGGACGACGGCGAGCGCGGCGGGAACTACGGCGAGGCTCTTCATGGGCCCTTCTTCTCGGGGGTGGTTCATTCGACGGGGACGACGGCGGCGAACACGTTCTGCTCGCCCTTGCTGCAATTGGTGCCGCCTTGCGCGGCGGGGGCGCCGGAGACGCACAGCCAGCCGTCGACGGTCTCGCTGACCGGCTCGTCCGAGCCCGCGGACTGGCGTCCGGCGATCCTCTTGTGGAACGAGCCGACGATCCCGGTCGCGTCCGCGCAGGAGACCCCGGGCCCGTTGAGCACCTGAAGGGTCAGCCCGCTCGCCGCGGTCACCGTGCCGCACGAACCCTGTACCGGTTCAGCCGGCTTCGGCTTGGGGGCGGGATTCGGGGCGACGGAAGAACTCGGCGCGGTCTGGGACGGGATCGGCGGTAGCGACGGGCTGGTCACGACCGAGGGGAGAACAGGCGGCGAGGCCGACATCGAGGTGACAGGCGGTGGCGGAGCTTCGCCCGAACAGGCGGCGAGCGTTCCGGCGACGGCGCAGGCCGCGAACAGGCGCCGCCAGGTTCCCGTGGTCGTCGAGACGGGCAAGGCGATCCTTTCGTCGGCCGGTCGTGGCCGGCCCATTCTGACCCGGCCGGGCCCGATGCCGTGGCATTGAGCCACGTTCGATTCGCGGGAGGTTATCGCGCCGACGGCGCGGCGGTACGCGAGGACCGCCCAAGTACTGTCCATTGTGGACAATTAACATGCCGTTCACGGCGTGACAACACCCTGCTGTCGTCGCGAACCGATCGGACGAATCCGGCCCGGAACCGTTAACACGCGGGCCCGTTCTGCCGAAAACAAAGGTAGCGCTCCGGCGTGTCCCAGTCCCCGTCACCGAAACCGTGAGAGCGATGAAGACCGACGAACAGACCGATCCCGCGTCACCCCAGGCCACCGCACCGGCGAACACGGAGCTGCCACCGACGGCACCGTGCACCGTCGTCTGGTGCGGCGGCCGCCCGTACGTCCTCGAGAGCTCCGCCGGCCACACCCGCTGGATGGGCACCGACCACCGAGGCAGGCCCGTGGCGCTGACCAGCGCGGACCTGCAACGCCGCGGCTGGACCCACACCCGGGCCAGCTGACGCGGGAGGACCTGCCGCCGCTGGATAGGCTGAGCGGGTGAGTACGCCCCCCGAACCGAGCGTGACCAGTGAAGAGCCGTCTTTGCTGCGGCAGGCCCTGAACGTCCCCAACATGCTTTCGATCCTCCGGCTCGCCGGGGTGCCGGTCTTCCTCTGGCTGCTGCTCGGCCCGAAGGAGGACGGCTGGGCGCTCGGGCTGCTCGTGTTCAGCGCGCTCACCGACTGGCTCGACGGCAAACTCGCCCGCTGGCTCAACCAGATGTCGAGGCTCGGCCAGCTGCTCGACCCCGCCGCCGACCGGCTCTACATCCTCGCGACGCTCATCGCGTTCCTCATCCGCGACATCGTCCCGTGGTGGCTGGTGGTCCCGCTGGTCGTGCGCGAGGCCGTGCTGGGCGTCTGCGTGCTGGTGCTCCGCCACCGCGGGTTCGCCCCGCCGGAGGTCACCTACATCGGCAAGGGCGCCACCTTCGTGCTGATGTACGCCTTCCCGTTCCTGCTGGTCACCCAGGGCGGCTCCGACATCGCGGCCATCGCCCGGCCGATCGGGTACGCGTTCACGGCGTGGGGCGCCGTCCTGTACGTCTATTCGGGCGTGCTGTACGTCGTCCAGACGACCCGGGCGCTGCGAACGGCCGATCCGGCGGGCTCACGGGAGGCGCCGGGCGCGTGACCGGGCGGGATGCGAAACTGCGCGCGTCGGTTTCGAGCGAGAGCATCGGAAAGGGGAGCGGCGTTGTCCACTCCAGAAGAACTGCGCTACACCGAGGAACACGAGTGGGTCTCCGTCCGTGACGGAGGGCTCGTGCGCGTGGGCATCACGGAGTACGCCCAGGACCAGCTCGGTGACGTGGTGTTCGTCGAACTGCCCGAGGTCGGCAAGCAGGTCGGCTCGGGCGACGCGTTCGGCGAGGTCGAGTCGACCAAGAGCGTTTCGGAGCTGTTCGCCCCGCTCGACGGCGAGGTGGTCGCGGTCAACGACGCGGTGACCGACTCACCCGAGCTGATCAACAGCGACCCCTACGGCGAGGGCTGGCTGATCGAACTCCGTCTCGACGACGCGAGCTCGGTCGAATCCCTGCTCGAGGCGGAGGCGTACCAGGCGCTGATCAAGGAATAGCCGCAGGCCGCGGCCCTCCGGGAAGAGTAGGGGGAGCCGCGGGCCGGAGTTTCGATCAGGCACGGTACGTTTGACCTCCACACGTTCTTGAGTAGTGGCAACACACATGCGTTAGGAGAGCTCAGGTGAGCACGAACGACGGGCCCGGCGTTCCCCCGGAGCAGTCTCCGGAGCGGACTTCTGTCTTCCGGGCCGACTTCCTGGCCGACGTCGAAGGCACTGAGGCTCCTCCGGCTGCCGAGGCCCCCGTCCAGGGTGTGGACGCGCTTCCCGCGGGTTCCGCGCTGCTGGTCGTCAAGCGCGGCCCGAACGCGGGTTCGCGCTTCCTGCTGGACCGCGACACCACCAGTGCGGGACGGCACCCGGACAGCGACATCTTCCTCGACGACGTCACGGTTTCCCGGCGGCACGCCGAGTTCCGCCGTGAGGGTGGCGAGTTCGTCGTCATCGACGTCGGCAGCCTCAACGGCACCTACGTCAACCGCGAGCCGGTCGACCAGGCCGTCCTCGCCGGTGGCGACGAGGTGCAGATCGGCAAGTTCCGCCTGGTCTTCCTGACCGGCCCGGGTTCCGGGGGCCAGGGGGCACGGTGACGGCGGCCGGGCGGCCTGATCGGGATGCGTCGCAGCGCGATGGGTTGAGCATCGGGGCCGTGCTGGCACAGCTGCGCGGCGACTTTCCCGATGTCACCATCTCCAAGATCCGGTTCCTCGAGGCGGAGGGTCTGGTCCAACCGGGCCGGACCCCGTCCGGGTACCGGCAGTTCGCTCCGGCGGACGTGGAGCGGTTGCGGTTCGTCCTGTCCGCCCAGCGGGATCACTACCTCCCGTTGAAGGTCATCAAGGAACAGCTGGACGCGGCGGATCAGGGCGCCGCGCCTTCGGCGGAACTGCCCAAGCCGCCGCGGAAACTCGTTTCGCTCGAAGCCCCCGGGGAAAACGGCGGACTGCCGTCCCCCGGGGACTTCGAGACCGATCGCGAGATCAGGCTGACCGAGGAAGATCTGCTCCGCCAGGCAGGCATCGACGCCGCTACCCTGGCTGAGCTGCGGCAATACGGTCTCGTCCGCCCAGGAGCGGCGGGTTTCTTCGATCCCGACGCGGTCCTCGTGGCGAAGACCGTGAAAGCGATGACCGAATTCGGTATAGAGCCGAGACATCTGCGTGCCTTCCGGGCCGCGGCCGATCGCGAGGTCGGCCTGCTGGAGCAGATCGTGACCCCGGTGTATCGGCATCGTGACGAGGATGCCCAGGCGAGGGGCGACGAGGTCGTCCGAGAGCTCGCCGCACTGACCGTGGCGTTACATACGCTCTTGGTGAAGGCCGGAATACGGGCTGTCACGGGCGGTTGAGTGGTTCCGGGGACCGGAAACCGCCGTGAGGCCACTTGTCAATGACTGAATGTTCGGCATCCAATGCCGTACCGTGGAGTTGGGTTTGCCGCGGGCGAACCGGGAATGTCGGAGACAGCGAGCACAGCGCTCGGAAGACGGGTAGCGTCGGGACTGCCGTCGCTTGGTCGTCGAGACAAGCGTTGCGGCCCGTGCGCACGAGAGGGAGGCGAAGCCCGATGAGCGAGATGCGCGTCGTCGGCGTGCGGGTGGAGCTACCCGCGAATCAGCCGATCTTGTTGCTGCGGGAAACCGAAGGCGAGCGTTATCTGCCGATCTGGATCGGCTCGGTCGAGGCCACGGCCATCGCCTTGGAGCAGCAGGGAGTCCGCCCGGCCCGTCCGCTCACCCATGACCTGCTCAAGGAGGTCATCGGGGCGCTGGGCCGCGAGCTGGAACAGGTCGTCATCACCGATCTGAAGGAAGGAACGTTCTTCGCGGAACTGGTCTTCGACGGGGACATCCGGGTTTCGGCGCGACCGAGCGATTCGGTGGCACTGGCGCTGCGGGTGGGGGTGCCGATCCACGCCGTCGACGCGGTGCTGGAGGAAGCGGGCCTCATCATCCCCGACGAGCAGGAGGACGAGGTCGAGAAGTTCCGCGAGTTCCTCGACTCCGTCTCGCCCGAGGACTTCCGCGGCGCGGACACCTGATCACATCCTGAAATCTTGAACGAAGGGGCGGCGCCGGTGGCGCCGCCCCTTCTTCTTGCGTGTGGTGATTCTTCGGCCAGGTGCGCGCCGAGGGTGTCTTGGGTGCCGGGCTCTGGCTGGGGTTGCTCGCCGGTCCGGTCCGTGAAGGGCCCCTTGCCTACCTTGAGGGTAGTGAAGGAGGCCTTCGCTACCCTCCAGATCGCCACGCTGGCCCCAGCAGTCACAGCGGCTGCGCGTGAAGGACCCCTTCCCCAAGTACGTGAAGGGGGCCTTCACGTACTTCAAACGAGCCAAGGGCTCGGAACCGAGTTGGTCCAGATGGTCGTGAGTGTCTCAGGTCGTCAGAACGACCCAAAACGCTCACGACTGCCCCCCGGCGGCCCCGGGACCTCAGGCCGCGGTCGCCTTGACGAACAGGTCCGCCAGTTCCCGCCCGTACCGCTCCAGGTCCGACTTCGGGTCCGCCGCGAACTTCGCGGCGACACCGTCGACGGCCTGCGCGATCGACAGCGCCATCACGTCCGCTGCGAAGTCGCCGAAAGAGCCGTCCTGTTGCCCCTGCCGCAGCTGGCGTTCGAGCCGCCCGGTCCGGAACTCCTCGACCATCGGCGCCGACATGAACCAGCCCTCGGCGTCCGAGCCGCTCGACCCCAGCTCGACCATGACCCGCACCAGTTCCGGGTACGAGCCGAGGAACGCGATCTCCGATTCGATGTAGCCGCGCAAGAGCCCGGCCCGGTCGGTCGTGCCCTGGATCCGCTCCTCGAGGAACTTGTCCTTCATCCCGGTCGCGGTGGTGACCACGGCCTGCATCAGGCCGGCCTTGTTGGTGAAGTGGTACGAGATGATCCGGGTGCTGGACAGCCCGGCCCGTTCCTTGATCTTCGCGAACGACGTCTTGTGGTAGCCGAGCTCGGAGATCGTCGCGATAGTGGCGCCGATGATCTGGGCCCGCCGCGCGGCTTCGGTGACCGACAGCCCCAGCTCCGCCTGGACCTCTTGCATGGCACTTTGGGTGGAGGGGTTTACTTGCATGAGTAAAAAATAACACGGCTGAGTAAAAGTGGCAAGAGCGCGGCCGAACGGGGGACTGGCGCTGGCAAGCCTCAAGAAGAGCTTGAGGTCGACCGCGCGTCGCGTTGACCGCTTTGCCGGACGCGCTTACCGTCAATGGAGGTAAATCGCCAAGGTGTGATTCGGATGTCTGGGGCATTCGTCTTGACGGTTGACTCCGGTGCGGACTCACGTGGGTCCGCGCGGCTTTGTTCGCCGGCCGCCAGGTCGGGCGAGGGGAGGCATGGCGTGGTCGAGGCTGGTAGCCCTCAAGAGCCGCTCGTTCCGGTCGCTGACGGCGAGCAGGGCGAGCTGTTCCCAGACTCTTCCCTCCCGGACGAACTCGTCGGCTACCGCGGTCCCGCCGCCTGTCAGATCGCCGGGATCACCTACCGGCAGCTCGACTACTGGGCCCGGACGAAGCTGGTCGCGCCGAGCATCCGCACGGCGCACGGTTCCGGTTCGCAGCGGCTCTACTCGTTCAAGGACATCCTCGTCCTGAAGGTCGTCAAGCGCCTGCTGGACACCGGCGTCTCCCTGCAGAACATCCGCGTCGCCGTCGATCACCTCCGGCTGCGTGGCGTCCGCGACCTCGCCAGGGTCACCCTGTTCTCCGACGGCACCACCGTCTACGAGTGCACCTCGCCCGAAGAGATCGTCGATTTACTCCAGGGCGGACAGGGCGTTTTCGGCATCGCGGTCAGCGGGGCGATGCAGGAGATCAGCGGCACCATCCACGAGTTCCAGGCCGAGCGGGCCGACGGCGGCGTGATCGAAACCGTCACGCCGGACGAGCTCACGCAGCGCCGTAACGCACGTCGCACCGGCTGATCATGAGGCCGCGTGAGCGGCAGGGTAGGCTCACTTCCGCGGTCGACGAATCCGCGCGGGAGAGACCGAGCCGATAACAGCTCGGCGCCGAAGGAGCAAGTCCTCCCCGGAACCTCTCAGGCACCCTGGACCGCGCGGACTAGACGCCTCTGGAAAGTGAGTCGCCAGGTCACCACCTGGCGGCCCCGCCGACGGTGCAAGCCCGACTCAACCCACGGGCGAAACTCTCAGGCGCCCCATGGGGGTACGGACAGAGTGGGGAGGGCCAGGACAAGCCGTCCCGGCCGCACCCCCGCGTCTTGGGAGGTCCCCGATGGAGCCCGTGTCACTGGCCGCCCTCGAAACCGGAACCCCCTTCGCGGACCGGCATATCGGTCCCGGTGCCGAAGAGCTCGCGCGCATCCTCGACGTCGTCGGCGTCGCCTCTCTCGACGAGCTCGCCGAGCGGGCCGTCCCCGCGTCGCTGCGGGAGTCGGCGACACCGCCGGAGCTGCCGCCGCCCGCCACCGAGACGGGCGCGCTCGCCGAACTCCGCGCCCTGGCCGCGCGCAACCGGCCGATGGTCCAGATGATCGGCCTCGGTTACCACGACACCGTGACCCCGCCGGTGATCCGCCGCAACGTGCTGGAGAGCCCGGCCTGGTACACCGCGTACACGCCGTATCAGCCGGAGATCTCGCAAGGCCGCCTCGAAGCGCTGCTCAACTTCCAGACCATGGTCGCCGACCTGACCGGCCTGCCGATCGCCAACGCGTCGATGCTGGACGAGGCGACCGCCGCGGCGGAGGCGATGACGTTGGTCCGCCGCGCGGGCAAGGCGAAATCGAACCGGTTCGTGGTCGACGAGGACACCCTGCCCCAGACGATCGAGGTCCTGCGCACCCGCGCCGAGCCGCTCGGGATCGAGCTGGTGACCGCGGACCTTTCCCAGGGCATCACCGGACTCGGCCTCGGCGGCGACTTCTTCGGGGTACTGCTGTCGTATCCGGGCGCTTCGGGTGCCGTCCGCGAGTGGGACCACACCATCGCCGAGGCCAAGGCACTGGGCGCGGCCGTGGTGATGGCGGCGGACCCGCTGGCCCTGACCCTGCTGCGGTCGCCGGGCGAGCTCGGCGCCGACGTCGCGGTCGGGTCGACGCAGCGGTTCGGGGTCCCGATGGGCTTCGGTGGACCGCACGCGGCATATCTCGCCGTCCGACAGGGCCTCGAACGGCAGCTGCCGGGGCGACTGGTGGGGGTGTCGAAGGACGCCGACGGCGCGCCCGCGTACCGGCTCGCGCTCCAGACCCGCGAGCAGCACATCCGCCGCGAGAAGGCGACGAGCAACATCTGCACCGCCCAGGTGCTCTTGGCGGTGATCGCGTCGATGTACGCGGTGTACCACGGTCCCGAAGGCCTGCGCGCGATCGCGAACCGCGCGCACCGGATGGCGACCGTGCTCGCGGCTGGGCTCGCCGAAAGCGGTGTCGACGTCGTGCACTGCGAGTTCTTCGACACCGTCATGGTTTCCGTCCCCGGCCGGGCGGCAGGGGTCGTCGGCACGGCACGGGAACTCGGGGTCAACCTCCGGCTCGTGGACGCGGATCACGTCGCCGTCGCCTGTGACGAGACGACGACCCGCGAGCATCTTTCCCTGGTGTGGAAGGCGTTCGGGGTCGCGGTGTCCGATGTGGACTCCCTCGACGCGGACACCGCCGACGGTTTCCCGCCGGATCTGCGCCGCACGAGCGACTACCTGACCCATCCCGTCTTCCACGCGCACCGTTCGGAGACGGCGCTGCTGCGGTACCTGAGGGCGTTGTCCGACAAGGACGTCGCGCTCGACAGGAGCATGATCCCGTTGGGCTCGTGCACGATGAAACTCAACGCCACGGCCGAAATGGAGCCGATCACCTGGCCCGAGTTCGCCGGTCTGCATCCGTTCGCGCCCGCCGAAGACGCGGCCGGACTGCTCACCGTCGTGAAGGATCTGGAGCGGTGGCTCGCCGGCATCACCGGCTACGACGCGGTTTCCCTGCAACCGAACGCCGGAAGCCAGGGCGAGTTCGCGGGACTGCTGGCGATCCGGGCCTACCATCGCGAACGCGGGAACGCGGCGCGTGACGTCTGCCTGATCCCGTCGAGCGCGCACGGGACGAACGCGGCCAGCGCGGTGATGGCGGGCATGCGGGTGGTCGTCGTGAAATGCGACGACGAGGGCAACATCGACCTCGGGCACCTCAAGTCCACCGTGGACGAGCACGCGGCCGATCTGGCCGCGATCATGATCACCTATCCCTCGACGCACGGCGTCTACGAGGACACCGTCCGCGAGGTCTGCGCGCTGGTGCACGACGCTGGCGGCCAGGTGTACGTCGACGGGGCCAATCTGAACGCCCTGATCGGCGTGGCGCAGTACGGCAGGTTCGGCGCCGACGTCTCCCATCTCAACCTGCACAAGACCTTCTGCATCCCGCACGGCGGCGGTGGACCCGGCATCGGGCCGATCGGCGTCCGCGCGCATCTGGCGCCGTACCTGCCGAACCACCCGCTGCAGCCGGACGCCGGCCCGGCCACCGGCGTGGGCCCGATCAGCGCCGCGCCGTGGGGGAGCGCGTCGATCCTGCCGATCTCCTGGGCCTACGTCCGGATGATGGGGGCGGAAGGCCTCAGGCGCGCGACGCTGACCGCGGTCGCGAACGCCAACTACGTCGCCAAGCGCCTCGCGGAGCACTACCCGGTGCTGTACGCCGGGCACGACGGCCTGGTCGCGCATGAATGCATCCTCGACCTCCGCGCGCTCACCAAGCGGACCGGTGTCACCGTCGACGACGTCGCCAAGCGGCTGGCCGACTACGGCCTCCACGCGCCGACGATGTCCTTCCCGGTCGCGGGAACGCTCATGGTCGAGCCCACCGAGAGCGAGGACCTCGGCGAGCTCGACCGGTTCTGCGACGCGATGATCGCGATCCGCGGCGAGATCGAGAAGGTCGCCGCGGGGGAGTGGCCGGTGGAGGCAAGCCCGCTGCGGAACTCGCCGCATACCGCCCGCTGCCTCGTGGGGACGTGGGATCGCCCGTACAGCAGGGAGATCGCGGTCTTCCCCGCCGGTATCGGCGCGGCGAAGATCTGGCCTCCGGTGCGGCGGATCGACGGGGCCGCGGGTGACCGCAACCTCGTCTGCTCCTGCCCGCCGCCGGAGGCCTTCGCCTGAGCCTCAGCCGGGCATCTTGTCCAGAAAACCCAGCACCTGCTTGATCCGCCCGTCCTCGACGGTGATGACGTCGAAACCGATCGCCAGCGGCTCTTCCACGCCCTCCGGGCCGAGGTACCACTGGAACCGCGCGATGTCGTGGTGCGCGTCGGGGGCCGCGGGCAGGCTGAACCTCAGGCCCGCGAACTGGGCCTGAGCGCCGGCGATGAAGCCGTCGACACCGTCGTGGCCGGCAACGGCACCGAGTGGGTCGGTGTAGGCGGCGTCCTCGGTGAACAGTTCGGCGATGAGCGCGCGGCGCTGGTCGGCGTCGGTCTCGTTCCACACGGCGATGTACTGCTCGGCGACGCGCTGGATGTCCGACATGGTGTCTCCTCGTTTTCGTTGGGGCCACTGCGTTGCGGGGTGACCGATGCCGCAACTCTGTCGGCTGGAGATGGGTCCCGTCGATTACGCGGGAGGTAATGGCGGCCCGGCACGGGTGGTGCGTAGGTTCGTGATCGTGACGACCACACTGACCGCGAGCCGCGCGGGCCGCCCCGTCGGCGAACTCCTGCGGGAATGGCGCGACCGCCGCCGGATCAGCCAGCTCGACCTCGCCATCTCCGCGGAGATCTCCACCCGGCATCTGAGCTTCGTGGAGACCGGCCGGTCCAAGCCCAGCCGTGACATGGTGCTGCGGCTCGGCGAACACCTGGAGGTGCCTTTGCGGGAACGCAATCAGCTGCTCCTGGCGGCGGGCTACGCGCCCGCGTACGCCGAAAGCGGCCTCGGCGCCCCGGAGATGGCGGCGGTCCGCAAGGCGGTCCGTCAGCTGCTGACCAGTCACGAGCCGTACCCGGCCGCCGTCGCCGACCGCTGGTGGAACCTGGTCGACGCCAATTCGAGCGTCTCGATCATGACCGACCTCGTCTCGCCCGCCCTCATGACGCCACCGGTCAACGTCCTGCGGCTGACCCTGCATCCGGAAGGAATGGCGCCGCATGTGCTGAATCTGGGGGAGTGGCGCGCCCATCTGCTCGGCAGGCTGCGGCGGCAGGTGTCCCAGACGGCCGATCCGGTGCTGACCGGGCTGCTGGAGGAACTGCTCACCTATCCGTGCGCGGATCCCGTCCCCGAGGTGGAGGTGCCCGGACCGGGCGACATCTTCGTCCCGTTGCGGCTGCGGCACGAGGGCGCCGAACTCACGTTCTTCAGCACGGTCTCCACTTTCGGGACACCGCTGGACATCACGGTCGCCGAGCTGGTGATCGAGTCCTTCTTCCCCGCCGACGCGGACACGGCGGAGCATCTGCGCGCCTACGCGGCGCGAAGGGTGGAATGATGCGGGGCAAGAAGCCCTGCCACAGACCCCAGTGAGGATTTTGCTTCCATGGCCGTGCCTTCCGTCGTCCTGAACAACGAGGTAGCCATCCCCCAACTCGGTTTCGGCGTCTGGCAGGTGCCCGCGGGCGACACGGCCAAGGTCGTCCGGACCGCCATCGAGGCCGGGTACCGCAGCATCGACACCGCCGCGTCGTACCGGAACGAAGCCGGTGTCGGCGAAGCGATCCGCTCGGCGGGTGTGCCCCGCGACGAACTGTTCATCACCACGAAGCTGCCGAATCCTGGCCACGGGTACGACGAGGCGCTCCGCGCGTTCGACGCGAGTCTCGCGGCGCTCGGCCTCGACCGCGTTGACCTGTACCTGATCCACTGGCCGATGCCGACGCGCGGCAAATACGTCGAAACCTGGCGAGCACTGGAAAAGCTCTACGCGGACGGCCGGGTGCGTGCCATCGGGGTGTCGAACTTCCACGTCCCACATCTGCGGCGGCTGTTCGGCGAAACCGGGATCGTGCCCGCGGTCAACCAGGTCGAGCTGCACCCCCGGCTCCAGCAGAAGGCGTTGCGGGAGTTCCACGCCGCGCACGGCATCGTCACCGAGGCGTGGAGCCCGCTGGCGCAGGGCTCTCTGCTCTCGGACGCGACGCTGACCGCCCTCGCGGCCAAGTACGGCAAGAGCCCGGCGCAGCTGGTGCTGCGCTGGCATCTGCAGCTCGGCACGGTGGCCATCCCGAAATCCGTGACACCGTCCCGGATCCGCGAGAACTTCGACGTCTTCGACTTCGAGCTGGCCGACGACGATCTCGCGGCCCTCGCCGACTTCGACGACGGGACCCGCACCGGCCCCGACCCGGACACCTTCGACCTGGTCTGAGCCCGGATGTCAGGAACGCCCCTTTCGTGACACTCCTGGAACGTGAAAGGGCCCTCCCCGCGACGGGAAGGGCCCTTTCAGGCGAAACTCAGGTGGCCTTGATGCCCGCGGCGGCGAAGTCGGCCTGCTGGGCGGGCTGCTGCAGGAACTGCCGGAACGTCTGCGAGGCGCGCATCTGGACCTCGTCGATGCTCTTGCCGGCGAGCCCGACGAGCGGGTAGTCGGCCGAACGCGCCGTCGCGACCGACTGGGCGGGCGAACCGACCAGTTCGGGCTTGGCGGTGTTCAGCTCGGTCACCCAGTAAGAGGACTCGGGGATCCAGGCGGCGGGAAGACCGCCGATGGAGTCCAGGTTCGTCCGGCCGACGAGGCCGTCGAGCACGCCCGCGGAGGGCAGAGCGTCGATCTGGATGACCACGCAGTGATCGCGGACCACGGTCGCGGCGTTGTTCCACCGCTCGGCCGCCGCCCGGACCGGCTTCTCGATGCTGGGGGTGACGATCACGCGCATCGGGGTGTCGCCGGCGACGCAGGCCTTGGCCTGGGCCTCGGCGCGGGTGCTCAGCTCCCCGTCCGCCCAGTTCCAGCCGAAGACGCCGATGGCGATCAGGGCGACCAGGACCACAGCGGCGATGGGCCACATGGCGACCTTGCGCCGCGGTGCCTTCTTCCCGACGATCCGGTGCGAACCGGTCGCCTCACCGCGCCCCTCGAGCCGCTTCGGCGGGTCGAGGGGGTGCGGCACCGGCTCCTCGGCCACGCTGTGTCGCCCCATCGTTGTCCTTTCGAAACGTGCGCGCTCGCGCTGCGTATGCAATCAAACCGTTATCACTCTAACAGGGGAGGATGTTACGGGGAATGCGACGACTCACAGTTGTTTTCCGCGTGTCGCGGGAACTTTCCTTAACCCGCCCAGGAGCCGTTGGCAATGCGCTATCAGGTGCTCACGCAGCGGCGCGGCCCGGTGGGCGAAACCAGCCTGCGCGCGAGCGTACTCGGCCCGGCCTTCCGGGCTCTCGATACGCACGGGCGAGTACCCGAACGACGCGAGATCGTACGGGCTGGCCCGCATGTCGAGCTCCCGGATGTCCGCCGCCAGCTCGAAGCAGTCCCCGACCAGTTCGGCGGGGACGAACGGGTCGAGTTTGTACGCCCATTTGAACAGGTCCATGTTGGCGTGGAGGCAGCCCGGCTGCTCGAACTCGATCTGGTTCTCCCGCTCCGGCCGCAGCGTGTTGCGCGGCCGGGCGGGCTCGGTGAAGAACCGAAAAGCGTCGAAATGTCCGCACCGGATCTCCTGCGACTCGACGACGCCGTCCGTTCCGGCCGAACCGAGCCGGAGCGGAAGTTGTGAGTGACGCACCTCACTCGCGGATTCCCGGTAAACCATTGCCCATTCGTGAAGCCCGAAACAACTGAGCCTCGGCGCGCGGGACGCCGTCGCGGAAAGCAGCCCGAGTACGAATTCTGCGGTCTTGGCCCGGCCCTCGGTGAAGCCCGCCGGATCCAGCATGACTCCGTCCGGCGTGTCGAGGTAGCCCTTCCGCTCCAGGAACCGGCGCGCGGACGGGCCTTCGAGCGCGACGTCCGGCCCCGGCTGCCAGCGTTCGACGTGCCCGGGCCGGTGCGAGTAGTAGGAGAAGAGGAAATCGAGCACCGGATGCTTCTCGCCCCGCGAGCGGCGCCGCTGGTGCGGTGTCGTCCAGCGCCGCATCCTCGTCACGTGGTCGTCCTCCCGAGCCCGCCAGACGGACTCGGGAAGGACGATCAGGCCGGTCATGACATGACGTGGGTACCGTCGCGGACAGTTCCCACGTATTCCTCTACGAGGTCCTCCAGCGCGACGACGCCGACGGCGGTCCCCGCCGGGCTGAGCGCCCGCGCCAGGTGACTGCCTTCCTTGCGCATCGCCGACAACGCCTCGTCCAGCCGGGCGTCGGCGTGCAGTTCGGTCAGCGCCCGGGTCTTGTCCGACGGCACCACGGTCGTCGGATCCTCGCCCACGAGGTCGAGGATGTCCTTGACGTGGATGTAGCCGGTCAGCGTCCCGTCGTCGGTGCACACCGGGAAGCGGGAGAACCCGGTCGAGGACACCGCGCGCTCGACGTCGCCCAGTGTGGGCGAGCAGGGCAGAGTGGTCAGCTGCGCCGTCGGGACCAGGACGTCGGCCACCGTCTTCTCCACCGACGACAGCGTCTTGCTCAGCCGCTGGTGTTCGGAGTGCTCCAGCAGCCCCTCGCGCCGCGACTCGCTGAGCAGTTCCGCGAGCTCTTCGGAGGTGTAGGCGGTTTCGAGCTCGTCCTTCGGTTCGACCTTGAACACCCGCAGCAGCGAGTTCGCCACGAAGTTCAGCAGCCAGATGAACGGGTTGGCGACCTTCACCCAGGCCACGTGCACCGGGACCAGCCACAGCGCCAGCCGCTCCGGCTCGGCGATCGCGAGGTTCTTCGGCACCATCTCGCCGATGAGGACGTGCAGGATGGTGATGAAGGCCAGCGCGATCGCGAACGAGATCGGATGCAGCAGGACTTCGGGAATCCCGAACAGCTCGAAGAAACCGGCCAGCCGATGCGCGATGGCGGGCTCACCCAGCCGTCCGAGCAGCAGCGAGCAGATGGTGATGCCGAGCTGCGCGCCCGCGAGCATCAGCGAGACGTTCCTGCTCGCGTTGATCACGATCTTGGCGCGGGTCTTTCCCTGCTCCAGCAAGGCTTCCAGCCTGTCGCGCCGGGAAGAGATCAGCGCGAACTCGGCGCCGACGAAGAACGCGTTGGCCAGCAGCAGGACCACGACGAGGAAAATGTTGAACCAGTCGCTCATCGGGCGGGCTCCTGCTCGGCGGGTGCGGGGCTTTCCTCGACGCGGCGCACTTCGACCTCGGAGATCCTCAGCCGGTCCATGGTGGTCACCGTGAGCCGCCAGCCGTCGAGATCGGTGGCGTCGCCGGGCGAGGGGATTCGGCCGAGCCGCTCGAGGATCAGCCCGGCGATGGTCTCGTAATCGCCGTCGGGCATCCGGAACCCGGTCTCGTCGGTGACCTCGTCGGCGCGAAGCTGCCCGGACACGAGCCAGTTTTCGGCGCCGACCTGCTGGGAGGAGGGCGCTTCCCGACCGTCGTGCTCGTCGCGGACGTCACCGATGATCTCCTCGACGACGTCCTCCAGGGTCACCAGTCCCGCGGTGCCGCCGTATTCGTCGACGACGATCGCGAGCTGGAACCGGGAGTCACGCAGCCGGTTGAGCAGTGAGTCGCCCGGCAGCGATTCGGGCACGGTCGGGATCGGCCGCATGACCGAGCCGATCCGCACCGTGGCGCGCTGCGCGGACGGGACGGTGAACGCCTGTTTGATGTGCACCGCGCCCTGCACGTCGTCGAGATCCTCGGTGTAGACCGGGAAACGCGAAAAGCCGGTGCGGCGCGAGATCTCGATGAGGTCGTTGATCGTGTCGTCCACGGTCAGCGATTCGAGCTGAACGCGCGGGGTCATCAGCTCTTCGGCCGTCCGCTCGCCGAAGCGCAGCGACTTGTCCAGCAGTTCGGCCGTCGACGTGTCGAGGGTGCCGCTTTCGGCACTGGAGCGCACGATCGAGCCGAGTTCCTGCGGCGAACGGGCCGACCGCAGCTCTTCCTGCGGCTCGACGCCGAACTTGCGGACCAGGAAGTTGGCGCTGTTGTTCATCAGCGTGATGAGCCAGCGGAACAGTGACGAGAACCGCGAGTGGTATCCCGCCACGGCGCGCGCGGTCTGCAGCGGCCGGGCGATCGCGAGGTTCTTCGGCATCATCTCGCCGAGGATCATCGAGAGCGACGTCGCCAGGATCAGCGCGACCGCCAGCGACACGCCGTTCGCGACGCCTTCGGAGAATCCGACGGCGGTGAACAGCGGGTGCAGCAGGTCACCGATCACCGGTTCCGCGAGGTAACCGGTGATCAGGGTGGTGATGGTGATCGCCACCTGGGCGCCGGAGAGCTGGAACGAGAGGGTGCGGTGCGCCTTCTGCACGGTGTGCGCGCGACGGTCGCCGACCTGGCGGACGTTCGCGTCGACCGTGCTGCGCTCGAGCGCGGTGAGGGAGAACTCAGCGGCTACGGCGAGGCCGGTACCCACGGTCAGCAGGAGGAACAGGAGAATGCCGAGAACGGCGAGCAGGATTTCCATCATTTCCTGCCGGCGGGGACGGGATCGGCAAGAAGGTCCACGGAACAGCCGGGTTCGCCACCCGGCTCGATACTGTCACCAGGTGACTGCGCGTCGCGCACGAAAAGAGTCACTCCTCAATCGGGATCAACAGACACCGCCGCTGTACTGCGGCGATAGGACAAGCTTAACGTGTTCCCCCGGCCGCGTGGGCGCGGTGCCGCCGCACGCTCTCCTCGACCAGGTCGAGGACGGGACCGAGATCGTCACCGGGCTGGCCCATCGCGAGGTGGGAGACGAGTCCTTCGAGGACCAGTTCGAGGTACGCGGTCAGGACGTCGACGTCCACGTCGTCGCGCAGGATCCCGGCGTCGCGCTGCCGCAGCAGGCGGCGGCGGGTCGCGGCGGTCAGCTGGTGGGACCGCTCGGCCCAGCGGGCGCGGAATTCGGGGTCGGTGCGCAGCCGTCGGGAGACCTCCAGCCGCGTGCCGAGCCAGTCGGCGGGGTGCTCGCTGCGGTTCGACAGCAGTTCGCGCATCACCTGGACGAGACCCTGCTCGGCGACGATGTCCGCCATGCGGACCGCGTCGTCCTCGGCCAACGCCAGGAAAAGGGACTCCTTGTCGCGGAAATGGTGGAAGATCGCGCCGCGGGAAAGACCGGTGGCTTCCTCCAGCCGCCTGACGGTGGCACCCTCGTAGCCATAGCGTGCGAAGCACACGCGGGAGCCGTCGAGGATCTGGCGCCGGCGTGCGTCGAGGTGATCCTGGCTGACCCGTGGCATCCTGGAATCCTGTCACCGACGACCGGGTTAATGCAATCCGTACGTACGTACTGTGACCAGTTCGCGGGATGATTGGTCCATCCGGGAACCGGACGGTTCCGAAACACGTCCGATCACTCGGCCGGATCGGCTGACACGCAGTCCGCCGCTTGGCTACTCTTTGTCCATCACGGTGAGTGAGTGCTGAGGGGAAGGTGCGGGCGTGAACATCATCGACGACGCCGCGAGAGCGATCAAGGCCGTCTGGGGTGACCTCACCACGCCGAAGGAACCGACCGTTTACGGCGGTGGGGGCGGCGGTGGTGGCGGGTTCGAGATGAGCCCGGAGGAGCTGAAGACCGTCATCGGGCTCTGGGAAGACGAGCTGAAGAAGGTCGTCGACGACGGCGAGCGGATCCGCCGGATCTCGGAGGACCTGATGCCGCCGGGGCAGGACGAAGCCAGTTCGAGCTATGTCAATTCCGGTATCGACTCCGTGATTTCGCTGCAGAAGCAGAACGACTCGATGAAGGCCTACATCGAGGGCTACATCGCGAAGCTCGAGATCGCCCGGACGAAGACCATGGCCACCGACCAGGCCAACACCCTGCGCACGACCTGAGGATGCCGAACGTGTTGAGGAATCGCGCCGCGGTGGCGGCGCTCGTGCTCGTTTCCGTCGCGGTCGCCGGTTGCACGGGGGAGACCCCCGGCACGCCGACGCCGACCCCGGGAACGTCTGCGTCGTCGGGTTCGTCCGCCGCGCCCGAGGACCCGAACGTCCCGAAGGTGGCGGTTCCGCTGGACGCCTCGGCGTACGTCAGTGACGCCTGCAAACTGCTGCCGGCCGCCGCGGCTGCGGAACTGGGCTTCACCGAGCCCGGTGAACCGAAGAACGACACCAGCAACCCCGCGTGCAGTTGGGGGATTCGAGGCAAAGCCGACAGCCTGCAGATCATCCTCGGCAGCGGCAACCGCGAAAAGGGCATGGGCGGCCTGGCCGGCCTGCACAAGGCCAAGAAAGCCGGGCAACTGAGGTTCCTGGAGCCCGGCCCTGAAGTCGACGGCTATCCGACCGTCTACTACGGACTGGCGGATCGGCGAGCGGCAGGCAACTGCGATCTTTCCGTCGGCGTCGCCGACGACCTGACGATCAGTGCCCAAGCCGAGGGCTACAAGAGCGAACAGGATTCCTGTGGGAACGCGCAGAAAGTCGCGTCGGCCATGATCAAGACACTCAAGGGGGCATGAGGGTGGACGGCAAACAGATCTACGAGAACTTCACCCAGGGCGACACCCGTAACCTGCGCAGCGCGGCCGATCGCGTCGCGGAACTCTCGGACGCCTATATCGAGCGCGGCATGGCCATCAAGTCCTTGCAGTCGCGGATGGCGACGTCCTGGACCGGGTCCGCGGCCGACGCCGCGAATGCCGGAGCGGGCCCGCTGGAGCAGGCCTTCAAGGAGACGGCGGATCCGCTGTTCACCACGAAGGCCTCGGTCACCGAGCAGGCCGACAGCTTCGACGATTCAGGGTCGTCCGTCGTCCCGGTGCCGCCGAAGCCGGACAAGCCCAACCCCTGGAGCACCGGCCTGAAGGGCGCGATCCCGATCGCCGGGCCGTTCATGGTCAACAACGACATCAAGAACTACCAAGAAGGCGTCGCGAAGCACGAGGCGGCGAACCAGAACAACGTCCGCGTGATGGACCAGTACGACTCGGTCACCAGCAGCACGAGGTCCAGCCTGCCGACCGACTACGGCGTGCTGAAGAACGACGGCGCGAACGTCAGCGTCAAGGTCGGTGGCGGTCCGCCGCCGATCCACCCGCCGATCCTGCCGCCGGTCATCCCGGTGAAGCCGGGCCGGAACGGTGGCGGGGACGACCACGACGGCACCGACACCAGCGGCACCGATGACAACGGCACCGACCGGAACCAGAACAAGCCGGGCGGCGACCACAACCAGACCAAGCCGGGCTCGACCGACGATCGTCCGGTCAACCCGAAGGACCGGCCGAATCCCCCGGACATCACCACGCCCACGAGGAAACCGGGCCCGGGGGACACGACGCTCCCGTCCGGCGGCGGACGCGGCAGGACCGGCGGGGGGACCACGGAGATCCCGGGCCGGACCCCCGGACGCGGTACCGGTGACCTGGACAACGTGATCGGCCTCCCGAACGGCAATGGCCAGAACTACAACAACCCCGGTGGCACCGGGCAGAACCCGCCCGGAAGCACCGGCGGCCGCAACGCTCCCGGACCCAACACCGCCGCGGGAAGGCTTCTCGGCGAAGGCGGTACCGGTGGTCGCGCGGGCGGTCCCGGTGGAACCGGTTCCGGTGGTCTTGGCGGCGGCAGGGGCTCCGGCATGGGGGGTCTCGGCGGCGGCATGGGTGGCGCCGACCACCTGGCCGGTGGCCGTGGCGCGGGAGGTCGTGGCGGCGGCCAGATGGGTCCGATGGGGGCGGGCGGCAGGCGCGCCGAAGGGGACGAGGACGACGAGCACCAGCGTCCCGACTACCTCATCGAGGCCGACCCTGACGCGATCTTCGGCACCGACCAGCGGACCAGCCCGCCGGTCATCGGCGAGTAGCGGATGACCGTCAGAACAGGCCGGGTGGACGTCCCGGTCGAAGCCTTGGCGGTGCTCGCCGAACGCGAACGCGTCGGCGACCTGCACATCACGCTGCGTCCCGAACCGCGCTGGCTGTCCAGGACGGCCCGCGCGGAGGCGGACAAGCGAGTGGAAGCCGCGTTGGCGCAAGCCGGGCTGCTGGACTCGAGCGGCCGCGCGTCGGTCGACTTCCTCGACTGGCTCCCGGTGCTCACGAAACCGGCCATCGAGTACTACGGCTGGGTGAACACCGGCGGTGAGACGTACGGCCTTCTCGCCGCCTCCCTGGGGCTGCAGGCGGTGCTCGCGGTGTCGTCCGGCGACTGGGTCGGGCTGCAGGAGATCGACCGCCGTCGGCTGCCCGAGACGCTGGTCGAGCAGCTGCCGCCCGTTCCCGCGGGCGGCGGCAGGCTGCGCACGATCCGCGCGTACGAGCTCGAAGAGGCGGCCCGGCGTGGCCCGGACACGCATTCGCTGCCGCCGGTGATCGCCGACATCGTCAGCCTCGTGCAGCGGCCTGTCGAGGGGAGCGGTGAGCTCTACGTCGGCAAGCGGGACGAAGTCGGCAGGCACGTGGCCGTCGAGGATCCGCTCCACTTCGCCGACACCGACTGGGGCCGGTACCTCAGCTACACGACCGGGCAAGGCAGCGACGCGGTGGTCCACATCGGACCCGCCGGGCAGGTGGAGCTGGCAGACGCGCTCCGGCACGTCTCCAGCACCTTGGGCAACTAGGTCGTCACCACGGGAAGTCCGCCTGGATGGCGGCCGAGATCGGCTTGAGGTCGGTGACCAGACGGTCGAGATCGCCGGCGTCCAGGGCGTCGTACGGCGCCTCCGCGAGTCTGTCGGTCATCGCCTCGACGCGCTCCTTCGCGGCCCGGCCGGCGGCGGTGAGCCAGCCGTCGCTCCCGACTAGGCCGCGGTCGCGCATGCCGTCGATGACCGCGGTCAGCTGCGCGGCGGGAAGATGCCCGACCCGGCCGAACTCGTGCGCGGGCATGTCGACGGACAGGGCGTGGAGGACGTGGGCCTCGGTCCCGCCGATGCCCTCGGCCAGCAGAGCGACGATGTGGCCGTCGCCGCGGTGCTCGCGGAGCAGGGTGGCGGCGTGCCACAGCCGGGCCAGGGGCTCCTGCGGTACCGGGACTGCGCGGAGGGCGGCGTAGAGGGCGCGGCCCTCCACCGGTGCGCTGATGGCCGCCTTCAACAGGAGGTCGGCGGCGTGCTCGACACCGGGGGCGTCGGCGAGGTTACCGAGGATCCGCCGTAGCCCCGCGACGCATCCCCGTTCGCGGGCGGCCAGCGCCGCTTCGGGGGTGGTCAGGTCCCAGACCTTCGGGATGTGGCGCGCCACCTCGCCCGGGGCGAAGTTGTAGAAGACCGCGTGGACCACTTCGGCGGGCACCGACCGGCCGAACGGCGCGGCCCGTCCGGCGAAGTAGGCGTCCCACTGGTTGCGCAGCCCGAGCGCGATCAGGGCCTGGTCCGACTCGTCGGCGAGGTAGGGCACCAGACCGATGGGCTCGATCAGGTCGTACATGCGGCGGGCGACGGGTTCCTGGTGAGACATCTGATCCCCTGTGGCTCGTGGCGGTGCCTTCGTGGCGGCCGCTCACCTCCTCCACGAACGGCTCAGGCCGGATCCGACACTCGAGCCTCAAGATTTTTCGAGAGGTCCAGGTCGTGAGTGGCGATTCGGGTTCCCTTTGAGGGGTGAGGCAAACGCGGTGTGGTTGTGGGCGGTGTCAGTGACTCTGCGCGACGCCGGGCCTCGGGTGCCGACTGTGTGGATTTTGGTGCGTTGGATGACCAGAAATCCACACAGTCCCCCGTGATCGGACCGGTCACGGCGGCCGGGTAGCCCGAGAGGCTTGAGAGGTGTGTGGAAACAGGGACGTTGAGCGTCCCTGTTTCCACACACCAATCACCCCGAGTGACACGACACCTTTGCCGCACCTCTCAACAGCCCGAATCGCCACTCACGACCAACCCGGCCCGCCGCGCACCGCCGCACGACAAACCCTGCGCACTGGGCACCCTCCAGGGGCTACTGTGACAGCGCTGTTGTATTTCTGGTGGGACTGGGAGGACGAGAACGTGACACGGCTGTATCCGGAAATCGAACCGTACGACCACGGGATGCTCGACGTCGGCGACGGGCACCTCGTGTACTGGGAGGTCTGCGGGAACCCCGACGGCAAACCCGCCGTCACGCTGCATGGCGGCCCGGGCACCGGCTGCAGCACCGGCCTGCGCCGCTACTTCGACCCGGCCAAGTACCGGGTAGTGCTGTTCGACCAGCGAGGCTGCGGCCGGAGCACGCCGCACGCGGGGGAGCCCGAGGCCGACCTCTCGGCCAACACCACCGACCACCTGATCGCCGACATGGAGCGGCTTCGCGAGCATCTGGGCATCGAGAAGTGGCTGCTCTTCGGTGGTTCCTGGGGCTCGGCGCTCGCGCTGGTCTACGCCGAGCGGCATCCGGACCGGGTCTCGGAGATGGTCCTGATGGGCTTGGCCACCGGCCGACGGAGCGAGACAGACCTGCTCACCCGCGGCCTCGGCGGTGTCTTCCCCGAGGCCTGGGCCAAGTTCCGCGACGGCGTTCCCGAAGAGGATCGCGACGGCGACCTGGCGGCGGCGTACCTCAAGCTGCTCATGGATCCGGACCCGGCGGTGCACGAGAAGGCGGCCGCGGACTGGTGTGCCTGGGAGGACGCGATCATCCCGACTTCCCCGCCGTACAAGAGCTTCGAGACGGCGAAGTTCCGGCTCGCCTTCGCCAGGCTCGTCACGCACTACTGGAGCCAGGGGTCCTTTTTGGAGGAAGGCGTCGTCCTGCGGGAGGCCAAGACGCTGGCCCATATCCCGGCGGTGCTCGCCGAAGGCTGCCTCGACCTGAACCATCTGATCGGGACCCCGTGGGAGCTGGCGCACGCCTGGCCGGGCAGCGAACTGGTCATCATCGACGAGGTCGGCCACAGTACCCAGGACGAGCCGATGCGTGAAGTCCTCATCGGCGCTACAGACCACTTCGCCTCCTGAAGCACCGAACGCGCCCTCCGCTGGGGTCTGGTTTCGCCTCGGCGTCTTCGTGCTGGGTGGAAAGGTGTGACGGGGGAAGATTTCGGACGTTGAGGGCGCGCCGATAAATAAACCGTATATTTTGATTTCGGCTGTCATGCTTGTGTTATGGGTTCGGTGGAGGATGTCGAGG
>NZ_JBHRWK010000004.1:0-119630 GCF_042647925.1 Amycolatopsis speibonae | reverse complement strand
ATCCACCGGACGAAAACCCATAGCCACACCAGGATTCTCCCAGCATCACCAGCCCACACCAAAATCATCACCAGCAGGTCGCCCCAAAACGCAACAGCCTCTCAAAGTAGGGAAGGAGGCCTTCACGGACTTTCGGGGCTGTCAAGCGGAATCGTGGGATGTTTCGCGGGGTGGGAGCCGGGCTCAGCATGTGGGCGGGGCTCAAGGCCGTGATTAGCGTGAATCGGGTCGGCGCAAGCAGCAGTGCACTCCCCAGACCTGCGCCCCGTTCCCCGCTGGAGGCCACCCGGTGCCCCGTACCGCCGCCACATCCCTGCTGGCCTTGTCCGCCCTGTTCCTCGCCGCCTGCTCGTCCGCGGGCGGCGCGACGGGGGCCGACGCCGGGCCGCCCAAACCCGGGGGCACGCTTCGCCTCGGGATCTCGTCGAGCCCGGATTGCGTGGACCCGCAACAGGTCGGCACCAACGCTTCGCTCAACGTCGGCCGTCAGCTGGTCGACTCACTGACCGACCAGGACCCGGCCACCGGCGAGATCAAGCCGTGGCTGGCCGAAAAATGGGAGAGCAACGCGGATTCGACCGCGTTCACCTTCCATCTGCGCGATGGCGCGACCTTCTCCGACGGCAGTCCTGTCGACGCCGCCGCGGTCAAGACGAGCTTCGACGCGATCAAGGCCCTCGGCCCGAAATCACAGCTCGGCTCGGGCTATCTGGCCGTGTACAAGGGAACGACGGTCGTCGACCCGAAGACGGTGAAGATCGAGTTCTCCACTCCCAGCGCCCAGTTCCTGCAGGCCAGCTCGACGATGTCGCTCGGCGTCCTCGCGCCGGCCGCGTACAAGAAGACCGCCGACCAGCGTTGCCAGGGTGACGGCCTGATCGGCTCGGGGCCGTTCGTCTTCGAAAGCCTGAAGCAGAACCAGGAAATCGTCCTCGCCAAACGCAAGGGCTACGGCTGGGGCTCGTCGCTGTTCAAACACCAGGGCGAGGCGTATCTCGACAAGATCGCGTACAAGATCGTGCCGGAACCCGGTGTGCGCACCGGAAGTCTCGCTTCCGCCCAGCTCGACGCCATCACCGACGTCCAGCCCGTCGACGAACCGCAGTTCACCGGCAACGGTTTCACCGAGCCCACCCGCCCGAACCCCGGTATCGTGTTCAACCTGCACGCCAACGTCACCAAGGGCGTACTGACCGACGAGAAGGTCCGCCAAGCGGTGGTCAAGGGCATCAACCGGCCCGAGGTCACGAACACCGTGCTGACGCCGAACTACAAGCCCGCCACCAGCATCCTCGGCTCGGCGACGCCGTTCTACAGCGACCTTTCCCCGCTGCTGGCCTACGATCCGGCGGGGGCGACGTCGCTGCTGGAGAGCGCGGGCTGGATGCTCGGTCCCGACGGAATCCGCACCAAGGACGGCCGGCGCCTGACCGCGAAGGTCGTCTTCTCCCTGGTGTTCAACCAGAACAAGAGCGTGCTCGAACTCGTGCAGCAGCAGTTGCGCAAGATCGGCTTCGATCTTCGGATCGAACAGCGCACCACCGCCGAAAGCGTCCAGATCACCCAAAGCGGGGACTACGAATACCTCTGGTACAACACCACCCGCGCGGATCCGGACATCCTGCGCAACCTGTTCTCCACCAAGGCGAACAACCGCGGCAAGCTCCCCGCGGACAACCCTGTCGACGCGCCGCTCGACGCCCAGTCGTCCACTGTGGACCCGGCGAAGCGGAAGCCGGCGGCCGCGGAAGCGCAGCGCGCGATCATCGAGCACGGCTACTCGGCGCCGGTGTTCGAGCTGACCCAGGTGCTGGCGCACGGGCCGAACGCGCACGGCGTCGGCTTCGAAGCGTCGTCCCGGCTGCAGCTGTTCGACGCCTGGGTGTCCGGCTCGTGACCCGGTATCTGCTCCGCCGGGTCCTGCAGGCGGTCTTCGTCCTGTGGGCCGCGTTCACCGTGTCGTTCGTGATCCTCTACCTCCTGCCGGGTGACGCGATCAGCGCGAAGCTCGGCGGGGGCGAGGCCGGGCTTTCGGTGACACCGGAGCAACTGGCCGCGGCGAAGGCGGAGTACGGACTCGACGACCCCTTGCCGCTGCAGTACGGGAAACGGCTGTTCGCCGCGCTGCAGGGCGACTTCGGCCGCTCGATCTCCACCGGGGACGACGCGACGGACATGGTGGTCTCGGCACTGCCTCCGACGCTCGCCGTCACCGGGTTCGCCCTGGTGCTCGCGATCCTGTTCGGCGGCGGGGTCGCGATCGCCGGCACCGTCACCCGGCATCGCTGGCTGGGCAACGCGCTGCTCGCGTTGCCGCCGCTGGGGATCTCGCTGCCGCCGTTCTGGGTCGGGCTCGTCCTCATCCAGTTCTTCTCCTTCCAGCTCAGGCTGGTGCCCGCGCTGGGGTCGAACGGCTTCGAATCGCTGATCCTGCCCGCGATCACCCTCGCCATCCCGACCGGCGCGATCATCGGGCAGGTGCTGGCGAAGAGCCTCCGCACGCAACTCGCCGAGCCCTACGCCGAGATCGCGCTGGCGAAGGGGGCGAGCCGGACGAGAGTCCATTTCGGACACTTGTTGCGCAACGCGGCGGTGCCCTCGCTGACGATCGCCGGGGTGGTCGCGGGAAACCTGATCGCCGGTTCGGTGATCACCGAGACGGTGTTCTCCCGTGACGGCCTCGGGCGCGTGACGTCGTCGGCGGTCACCGCGCAGGACATCCCGGTGGTGCAGGCGGTGATCGTGCTCGCCGCGCTGGTGTTCGTCGTCATCAACCTGCTCGTCGACCTCGTCTGTCCCCTGCTCGACCCGCGGATCCGGAACCGGGAGACCGCCGATGCCTGACGTCCTCGTGCACACCCGGCAACGGCCGGGCCTGCTCCTCGCGATCGCCGTCCTCGCCTTCGCTCTGCTCTCCGCGATCGTCCCGGAACTGTTCACCGGACAGGACCCGCTCGCCGGTGTCCCCGCCGAGAAGATGCAGGGCCCTTCGCTCGCGCATCTCTTCGGCACCGACGAAACCGGGCGGGACATCTTCGCGCGGGTGGTCCACGGCGCCGCGCTCTCGTTGCAGGCGACCGTGATCGCCGTGCTCGTCGCGCTCGTGGCCGGTTCCGCGCTCGGCCTGCTCGCCGGATTCCGGGGCGGCGCGCTCGATTCGGCGATCATGCGCTGCGTCGACGTCCTGCTGGCGATCCCGTCCATCCTGCTTTCGCTCGCGCTGGTGACCGCGCTCGGCTTCGGGACGACCAACATCGCGATCGCGGTCGGCGTCGCGAATCTCGCGCAGTTCGCCCGGTTGATGCGGGCCGAAGTCCTGCGTGTCCGCAGCGGAGTGTTCGTCGAGGCCGCTCGCGCGGGCGGCGTGCGCTGGACCGGGGTGCTCGGACGGCACGTGCTGCCCAACGCGCTCGGCCCGGTGCTCGCGCTCGCGACGCTCACCTTCGGCACGGCGGTCCTGGAGGTGTCCGCGCTGAGCTTCCTCGGCTACGGCGCCACCCCGCCGACCCCGGAGTGGGGCTCGCTCGTGGCGGGCGGCCGCGGCTTCCTCGCCACCGCCTGGTGGATGACGACCTTCCCCGGATTGACCGTCGCGGCCGTGGTGCTGTCGGCGAACCGGCTGTCCCGAGCGATCGAAGGAGACGTGCGGTGAGCGCGCTGCTGACCATCCGCGATCTCGCGGTGTCCTACAAGAACGTGCCCGCGGTGGACGGCGTCGACCTGTCCGTCCACAAGGGACAGATCGTCGCCGTCGTCGGCGAGTCCGGATCCGGCAAGAGCACGACGGCGCATGCGGCGATCGGGCTGCTGCCGCGCGGCGGGCGGATCGACCGCGGCGAGATCACCTTCGACGGCCGTGACCTGGCGAAACTCTCCGACCGCGGCTGGCGTTCCGTACGCGGCCGCGAGATCGCCCTGGTCCCCCAGGATCCGACGGTCTCGCTCAACCCCGTGCACCGGATCGGCGATCAGGTCGCCGAAGTGCTGCTGATCCACGGCCTCGCGGACAAGCGCACGGCCGGCGCGGAGGCGGTGAAACTGCTGCGCAAGGCCGGGATCGGCGATCCGGAGGCGCGGGCGCGGCAGTATCCGCACGAGCTGTCCGGCGGGCTCCGCCAGCGCGCGCTGATCGCCGCCGCGCTGGCCGGACGGCCGAAACTCATCATCGCCGACGAGCCGACCAGCGCGCTCGACGTCACCGTGCAGCGGCAGATCCTCGACCACCTCGAAGAACTCGCCGCCGAAGCGGGCACCGCCGTCCTGCTGATCACCCACGACCTCGGCGTCGCGTCCGATCGGGCGTCGCGGATCGTCGTGCTGTCCCAGGGCACCGTGGTCGAGGAGGGCACGACCGGCGAGATCCTCGCGGCTCCCTCGCGGAAGTACACGCGGGACCTGCTCGCCGCCGCGCCCAGCCTCTCCGACAAACCGCTGAGGGAGCCGAAGCCGCCGTCGTCCGACGTCCTGGTCTCGGTCCGCGACCTCGGCAAGACCTTCGGCACCACGCGGGCCGTCGACGGGGTTTCCTTCGACATCGCCCGCGGGCGGACGCTCGCCCTGGTCGGCGAGTCCGGCTCGGGCAAGTCGACCACCGCGCGGATGATCCTGCGCCTGGAGACGCCGACCGACGGCGTCGTCGAGTTCGACGGTCAGGACATCACGTCGGTGCGCGGTGCGGAGCTGCGGCGGCTGCGGCGCCGGTTCCAGCTGGTGTACCAGAACCCGTACGCGTCGCTGAACCCGAAGTTCAGCATCGAGGACGTCGTTTCCGAACCCCTGCGGGCCTTCGGCGTCGGCACGAAGGCGGATCGCCGGGCGCGCGCGGCGGAACTGGTCGACCAGGTCGCCCTGCCGTCTTCGGTACTGAAACGCAAACCCGCCGAACTGTCCGGCGGGCAACGGCAGCGGGCGGCCATCGCGCGGGCGCTCGCCCTGGCCCCGGAACTGATCGTCGCCGACGAACCCGTGTCCGCGCTGGACGTCTCGGTGCAGGCTCAGATCCTGCGGCTGCTCGCCGACCTTCAGGACGAACTCGGCCTGACCTACCTGTTCATCTCGCACGACCTCGCCGTGGTCCGGCAGATCGCGGACACCGTCGGCGTGCTGCGCGGGGGCGAACTGGTCGAACTCGGCCCGGCACTGGACGTCCTCGAACGGCCGGGCGCGGACTACACCCGGGAGCTGCTCGCCGCTATCCCGGGCCGGAAACCGTTGGAGACACGATGAAGTTCGGGCTCTTTTCCCTTGTCGCCAACCACCCCGACCCGGTGACCGGGGTGACGCCGACCCAGCACGAACGCCTGCGCCGAGTCATCGACGAAGCGATCTTCGCCGAGGAGCTGGGATTCGACGCGTACGGCGTCGGCGAACGGCACGGCGAACCGTTCCTGTCCTCGGCGCCGCCTGTGCTCCTCGCGGCGGTGGCGGAACGCACGCGGCGGGTCCGGCTGCTGACCACGCTGACCGTGATCAGCGTGCTCGACCCGGTCCGCGTCGCGGAGGACTACGCGACACTCGACCAGCTTTCCGGCGGGCGGCTGGACCTCATGATCGGCAAGGGCAACGATCCCCGGCATTTCCCGCTGTTCGGCCTCGAAGAGGAACGGCAATGGGAGTACCAGGCGGAAAAGTTCGCCCTGCTGCGCCGTCTCTACCTGGAAGAAGGCGTGACCTGGAAGGGCGAGTTCCGCGCGCCGCTGACGGACGTCACGACGCAGCCGCGTCCGTTCCACGCGCGGCCGAGGATCTGGCACGGGAGCGCATCGAGCACCGAGTCGACCGAGCTGGCGGCGAAGTTCGGCGACCCGTTGTTCACCGCGAACGGCTTCCACCCCAAGAAGAAGTACGCCGACCTGATCGACCACTACCGGCGGCGGTGGGCCGACTACGGCCACGACCCGGCGGACGCGCTCGTCGGTTCGGGCGCGGGCGGCCTGTATGTCGCCAAGACCTCGCAGGAAGCGCTGGACGGCTACCGGCCGTACTTCGAGGCGCTGGCGAAAACGCCCGCGTACCAGCACAACAAGTCGGAATTCACCACGCTGGAGGACAAGATCGCCCACGGTTCCGCCCTGGTCGGGAGCCCGGAACAGGTGATCGACAAGATCGGCGACTCCCACGCCTCGTTCGGGCACGAGGTGCAGGCCGTCTCGGTCGACGGCCTGAAAACCGGGGAAGCGCAGGACGTCCTGGAGCTTTTCGCCTCCGACGTCATCCCTATCGTGCGGAAAGAACTGCCCTCCAGGGTCTGGGAAAGCTAGTACCTTCGAAGGGGTGCGCATCCTCTTCACGTGCCGCCCGGCCTACGGCCACCTGTACCCCTTGATGCCGCTCGCGATCGCCGCCCGTGACGCCGGGCACGAGGTGGTCTTCGGGACCGGCGAGGCGTTCCTGGACAAGGTCCGCGCGCTCGGTTTCGACGCGCACAAGGTCGGGATCTCGATCCAGGAGGCCAGCGACGAAGCCGGTAAGGGCGACATGCTGGAAGTCACCCTCTCCATCTTCGCCGAGATCCTGCCGCGCACCACGATCGCCGACCTGACGCCGCTGCTCCCCGTGCTCCGGCCGGATCTGATCGTCTACGAGATGAGCGACGTCGGCGCGGCCACCGCCGCCCGCCGGGCCGGGATCCCGGTGGTGTCCCTGGTGATCGGCCGCTCGATCCCCGCCGAGATGCCGGCCTTCGCCGCGGACAGGCTCACCCCGCTGTGGGACGGGAAACCGCCGGCCAACCTGATGCTGGGCGACGCCGGGATCGACGTCTGGCCGGAAAGCTTCCGCGACCCGGAACTGGCCGGGCTGCCGACGCTCTTCCGGCTCCGGCCGGTGCCGTGGAACGAGCCGGGCACGCTGCCGTCATGGCTCGACGGGCGCGACAGGCCGCTCGTGTACCTGACGCTGGGCACCGTCGCCTTCGGTGCCATCGGCCCGCTGCGCGCGGCGATCGACGGCCTCTCCCGGCTGCCGGTGGACGTCCTGGTCGCGCGCGGCCCCGGCGACCCGGGCGAACTCGGTGAGCTGCCGCCGAATGTCCACGTCACCGGCTTCGTGCCGCAGTCCGAGGTCCTTCCGCGCGCGGATCTCGTGGTGCACCACGGGGGAACCGGGACCGTACTCGGCGCGCTTTCGGCGGGCTTGCCGCAACTGGTGCTGCCGCAGGGCGCGGACCAGTTCTTCAACGCGGAAGCGCTGGAGTCGGTCAACGCCGGACGCGCGTTGCTCGGGGATCAGGTCACCGCGGACGCCGTCGAGGAGAAGGCGGGGCAGCTGCTCGAAGACCCGCGTGTGCGCGAAGTCGCGACCAGGATGCGGCACGAGATCGCCGCCATGCCCGCGCCGTCCGAGGTGGTGCGGCGCCTGCAGGAGTTCGCCGCGGACTAGACCCTCGTGAGTGGCGAGGCTGGTTCCCTTGAGGGGTAGCGCAAACGTGTCTTGGTCGCGAGTGGGTTGAGGGTGCGTTGCGAAAGTGGCTTTCGCAACGGCGGGCCGTGGTTCACGTGCGGGTGAACAACGGCAGGCCGTGGTTCACGTGCGGGTGAGGTGTCGGTGCGGGTGGTCGTGAGTGATACGTCGCGTTAGAACGACACTTGCCACTCACGAGCCACAGGATCTCCCGGGCCACGACGTCGTTCTGCCGCAAGGAGATCGCGTTGGTCCGCGGCCGCGTGAACGCCCCGGCGGACCGCGCGGAGGTGTGCGGGCCGAGGGCGAACCGGCGCGGATGCGGGCGGCCCTCGCCGTCGAGCATCCGGCCGTCGGAGACGCGGGTGTGGATCCGTCCGGCGAGCAGCCTGTCGCCGGTGACCGTGTCGACGACGGCTTCCTCGCCGAGTGCGCCACTGTCCCGCAACTGTCGCAAAAGGACATCCGACGCCCGGGTGATGCTCGGCTCGGGCAACCGCGCCTCGACGAGGGTCCGCGCCTCGGTCTCACCGGGGAAGCTCGCGCCGGAAGCGACGAACGTCCGGCGTTCCTCGTCGGTCGACACGCGTGTTTCGGCGCCCAAGAAGGAAACCAGTCCGGCTTCCTGGAGCGCGAGCAGTTCTTCGAGCCGTCTCGGAGGCGGGCCGCTGGCGAAGTACGAGAAGAACCCGAGGAACCAGCCGTCCAGATCAGACAGTTGAGAAGCCGCGTCGAGCCGTCCGGTCTGCACCAGGGCGGGAAGCTGGCCCATCACGGACAGCAGCGCCGTGAACGCGCCCAGATCCGCGCTGTACTCGGCATCCGCCCGGCGGCTCAGATCCGCTTCGACGTACTCGCGCAGTTCCTTGCCGTACTCCTCGGCGCTGCCGAATTCGACGCCCGCCATCGGCCGGTCGAGCCTGTCCAGGTCGAGCCGGTCGTCCGGCGCCGGGACCGCCCGCGCGACCAGTGCGTCGAGTTCGCCGGGTGCCGTGTCCGCGAAAGCGTCGGCGAAGACGGCGAACTCCATGCGCACGCGTTCGGGATGGGCGGTGAACAGCTCGTTGTAGTAGGCCCAGGCGATCTCCTTCGAGATCAGCGGCCAGACGTCGCGGCGGAAGTCGATCCGCCCGGGGACGGCGCAGAGCTCTTCGATGGCGTACGCGTCGAAGAACCTGGGCAGTGGCAACGGCTTTCCGCCGAGCCGGTAGCCGATCTTCGCGTGATACGGCACTCCGCGACGCGAGCCGATGTGCAGCACGGGCTCGGCGCCGCTGGGGTGATATTTCAGCCCGCCGCACGCCTGTTCTTCGAACCGGCCGCCGCGGCCTTCGGTCAGCAACAGCATCAGATCGACGAAAGCGAGGCCGAATCCGCGCACCAGCACGGTTTCCCCGGGTGCGATCGCCGAATAGTCGACGTCGGCGGTGTACCCGGCCGGGTAGTAGGCGAGGTCGTGGCGGGCGGCGAAGTCCGCGAGCCCGGCCTCCCGTTCGTCCGGTTCGGCGTCGAGATGCCCGACGGTGAACAGGACCGCGTCCGCTTCGAGGGGTTCCGCGCGGTCCTCCAGCCAGAGCCGCTGGGGCTCGCCGTCTTCCAGCCGCACCGCGCGGGTCCGGTGCTCGACGACCTCGATCCCGGCCGGGAGTCCGGCCAGGACCTCGCGGTGGAACCAAGCGAGATACGCGCTCTGCAGCCGTCGCGTCGGGAAGTGATCGCTTTGCAGGGCATCGAGTTCGGCACGCAGGCTGTCGTCGACCTCGGCTTCGAGCTTGCCCGCGCGGACCGCAAGCGCCCACTCGATCAGCGAAGGCCCGGGCCGGATCGGACCGTCGATCTTCACGGAGTCGTCGGTGAAGACCGTGACGTCTTCGGGCATGGAGTTCATCCGCAGCAGCGGCGACTGCTCGTACCGCCAGACCCGGCCGGGGCCCGCCGGAAACGGATCGACCAGATGCACGACCAGCCGCCGCCCGCCGGGCAGTTCGGCGGCGTTCGCGCCGAGCCGCTCGAGCACGCCCACCCCACGGGGACCCGCGCCGACCACCGCGAGCACGTAGGGAGGGTCTGCGGTACTCACGAAGCCGAAGCTACGCCGGGATTCCGGGTCGCGTGCGGGTTCTCAAGGAGCGGAACTCGTTGCCACACCGACGAACCGGCGCGTACTCGTCGTGTCGGGGGACACGGACGAGAGGGACGGACGATGCCGGTCGAATTCCTGGGTATCGGAGGCACCAACGACGGTTCGGAGACACATCCGCGGTCGGGCGGCGTCTTCGACAAGGACTACACGCTGCGCCTCGCGCGTGCGCACGAAGACTTCGGCTGGGACAGGGTGCTGTTCGCGTACGGCTCCAGCGGGCCGGACCCGGCGCAGGCGGCGGCGTACGTCGCGGCGAAGCTCGACAAGCTCCAGATCCTGTTGGCCCACCGGCCGAACGTCTCGTATCCGACCTTCGCCGCGAAGACGTTCGCCACGCTGGACCAGCTCTCGGACGGGAAGCTCACGGTCCACTTCATCACCGGCGGCAGCGATCACGAGCAGCAGCGCGAAGGCGACTACCTCACCAAGGACAAGCGCTACTCACGCACGCGCGAGTACATCCAGATCGTGAAGCGGGCGTGGACGTCCGAGGAGCCCTTCGACCACGAAGGCGAGCACTATCGTTTTGCGGACTTCGTCCTCGATGTCCGGCCTGTGCAGCAGCCACGCCCTGGTGTCTCCTTCGGCGGCTCGTCTCCGGCGGCGTACGCGGCCGGAGGGGCAGAAGCGGACATCTTCTGCCTCTGGGGTGAACCCCTTGCCCAGACGGCCGAGCAGATCGAGTCCGTCAAGGCCGCGGCGAAGGCCGCCGGCCGGACCGACGTCCCGCGGATCCAGGTCGCGTTCCGCCCGATCATCGCGCCGACCGAAGAACTCGCCTGGGAGAAGGCGCACCGGACGGTCGACACCATCAAGGCCCGGACGAGCGGCGGGCGGCAACTGACCCGGCGGCATTCTCTCACGAACCCGGAGAACACCGGCTCACAGCGGCTCCTCGCGGTCGCCGCCGAGGGCGAGCGGTTCGACCGGGCCCTGTGGACCCCGACCGCGGCCGCGACCGGCGGCGCCGGGAACTCCAACGCGCTGGTCGGCACGCCCGAAACCGTCGCGCAGGCCCTGCTCGACTACTACGACCTCGGCGTCGACATCCTCTCGGCGCGCGGGTACGACATGCTCGGCGACACGATCGACTTCGGCCGTCACGTCATCCCGATCGTGCGTGAAGAGGTCGCCAAACGCGACGCGGCGAAGGCGGTGAAAGCGGCTTCGGCGCGGGAAGTGCTCGCAGTAGACGGCTGAGCCGCTAACTACACCGGTTGGCGGACCCGTCATCCGTTTGGCGGATAGCGGCGACATCGCCCAGTAGCGCGTTCAGGCGCCACGATGCTCGCTCAGCGGAGTCAAAGCGGATTCGGGCACGCTCCGAACACAAGCGGCGAGCGGCTCACACGACTCGTCGCCGCGGAGGCTCGTGGCCGGGACCGGCCGACACGGTTATGCCCGAAATCCCCGGTTGACGACCCGAACCAGCCGAAAACCGCAGGTCTGGACCACATTACCGATGATCGGGACATTTTCGCGGCGAGGCGTCGGTCCACGAAAAAGATCTCCGACTCCAGAAACCCGGCGAAAGAACCTAGCCAATCACCAACAGTCAGGAGACACTTACGTGAACGAATGACGCTTCGTGACGAGCTCGTGACCGCGTTACTCTCGGTCACGAGTTCGTCGCATGATAAGGACCCTATTGGGGGCAACATGGCTTCGGCCGGACGGGTCACTTACCGAGAGGTGTTCGGTGTAGCCGAGTTCCGTTCGCTCTGGTTCGCCGAGCTGTTCTCGATCTTCGGCGACCAACTCGCCAGGGTCGCCCTCTCCGTCCTCGTCTTCACCGAAACCCGCTCGGCGACCCTGACCGGTCTCACCTACGCGCTGACCTACGCGCCGTCCCTGCTCGGCGGCATCTTCCTCACCGGGTTCGCGGACCGGTTCCCCCGGCGGACCGTGATGATGGTCGTGGACCTGCTGCGGGCCGCGCTGATCGCGCTGGTCGCTGTCCCGGTGCTGCCGTTCTGGGTCCTGTGTGTCCTCGTCGGCACCGTCTCGCTGCTGAACCCGCCGTTCAAGGCCGCCCAGCTGGCCCTGCTGCCGCAGATCCTCGAAGGCGACCGGTTCGTCGTCGGCATGGCGATCCGCAGCATGACCGTCCAATCCGCGCAGCTGGCCGGATTCGCCGGCGGCGGACTCCTGCTGACCGCGCTCGAACCCCACATCGCCCTCGCGCTGGACGCGGTCACCTTCGTGATCTCGGCGCTGTTCGTCCGCTTCGGGCTGGCTTCCCGGCCCGCCGCGGCGTCCGGCGAGAAGCGCAAATCGTTCTTCGCTTCGATCGGCTCGGGCGGGAAGATCGTCTTCGCCAGCTCAGGGCTGCGCTCGCTGCTGCTGTTCACCTGGCTGATGGGTCTGCTGCCGGTGTACGAGGGCATCGCGGCGCCCTACGTCGCTTCGTCGGGCGGCGGCCCCGAAGTCATCGGCCTGCTGCTGGCCGCCGACCCGATCGGCAGCGTGATCGGCGCGTTCATCTACTCGCGCTGGGTGCCGGCGCACGTCAGACCGAAACTGATCGGACCGCTTTCGGCGCTGGCGGCGATCCCGCTGCTGTTGTGCTTCCTGCAGCCGGGTCCGCTGTCGTCGATCGTGTTGTTCGTGGCCTGCGGCGGTTTCGGCACGGTGGCGCTGATGCAGGCGACGGCGTCACTGACGCTGGCCGTGCCGGACGAGAGCCGGGCGCAGGTCATGGGGCTGTCGAACACCGGGCTGACCACGACGATGGGCGTGAGCCCGCTGATCGGCGGCATCCTGGCGGATCAGGTGGGCCCGCAGTCGACTGTCGGCGTCTTCGGGCTTGCGGGATTGCTACTGACCATCCCGCTGGCGTTGAGCTGGTGGCGGACCCTCGGCGGCGACCCGGATCGATGGCAGGAAAAAGACGCCGCACGCGCGGAACATTGAGGTGTTCCACGCGCCGGCCCGATCGCGCGGCCTTCCGGCGCGCGCCCAGTTCACTGATCCCTACCGGCCATCGCTGGCACCTTTCCCTCGACCTCTCAGAGAAAAGTACACACCTAGGGAGCTTGTCGACAGCCCGCAAGTCGGTAGAAGCTGTCCGTAAGTAGGGGGTTTCGGAGAATGACGCAAGAGTCAGGGGGAAAGATGATCACATCGGAGGAACGCGCTGGACATCGTTCGGCTCTCACGGTAGCGACGTGGGAGCTGTGGAAGAGGCCTAAGAACTGGATCGCCTACACCGGGCTTTCCGTGGCGACGATGCTGGCACTGACGGGGGTCTTCGCAGCATCCATCGCCATCACGTCTTCGCAGGTCTTGCTTTGTTTCCTGCTCGCGGGGCTCGCCATCGCGCACACCGAGGCGACCCGCCGGATCGAGCGGCAACGCCGCAGCATGAGCGTCACCCCGCACATCAACATGACCTCGGTCTGGGTGCTGCCGGGCGCGATTCTGCTGCCGCCGCAGTTGACCGCGCTTCTCGTGACAGTGATCTACCTTCACCTCGGATACCGCAGCTGGGCGGGACTTCGCACGGTCAATCCTCATCGGACTGTGGCGAACGCCACATCGATGACGCTGACCGCGTTCGCCTCGTGGGCAGCCGTGCAGGCCATCGGCGCCGACCTCGCGTCGGTGACGTCGATCTGCGCCGCGAGCCTCGCCTTCTTTCTGATGAACGCCGTCTTCACCGGCACCGGCCTGTATTACGCGGCGCCCAAGAAGGCCTCCATCCAGACACTCCTCGGCTCTTGGGACGACAACATCCTCGAAGCCTCCACGGTCTGCATCGGCGCGCTCGTGCTCACCGTGCTGCCGCACCAGCCGGTGCTCGTGCTGCTCGTCTTCCTGCCGCTCTACCTGCTGCAGCGTTCGGTGCTGATCAAGCAGCTGGAAGAACTCGCGACCACCGACCAGAAGACCCAGCTGCTCAACGCCACGACCTGGCAGCAGGGCGCGGTCCGCGAGATCGCCCGCGCCGAGCGCGAGAACGGCCAGTTCGGCACGCTGATGATCGACCTCGACCACTTCAAGAGCATCAACGACACCTACGGCCACCTGGCGGGCGACGACGTGCTCAAGGGGGTCGCGGCGCTGGTCAAGGCCGAAACGCGGGCCCAGGACCTCGCCGGCCGCTTCGGCGGTGAAGAGTTCGTCGTACTCCTGACCTCGTCGTCGAAGGAGGAGTCCGTCGCGGTCGCCGAGCGCATCCGGCAGCGGATCAGCGAAATGGTCATCAAGACCCAGGACAACGAGGGCAATCCCGTGGTCATCGAGCAGCGGACGGCGTCGATCGGCGTCGCGGCCTTCCCGCCCGACGGCCGGACGATCGACGAGGTCCTGGCCTCGGCGGACGCGTCCGTCTACGCGGCCAAACGCAACGGCCGCAACCGGGTCGTGTCCTCACCGGACCTGGCGACGGTCGCCGAAGAGGCCGGAAAGTCCCTGGAGGCAGTCGCCGCCTAGCGCAGCCGTTCCATCACGTCGGCGGCCGTGGTCCGGAGCCGCACCACGCCCCCGACGGTGAATTCGGTGAGCAGGTCGATGAGCGCGTCCGCGTCGGGCGGCTCACCGTCCCAGCTCGCCTGGACGAGTGCCTCGGTCATCGCGAAGAACAGCGTGACCAGGGCCTTGTCCGCGCGGCCGGAGTCGACGCCGTGGCGGGCCCAGCGTTGCCTGCTCGCCTCGGTGTAGACCCCGGCGAGCCGTTCCCGGAGCCGGGTGAGGGCCGGGTCGCCCATGCGCTCCGCCTCGCGCAGCACGGGGAACGCGTCGGGATTCGCCGCGACGAAGGCGAACATGTTGGCGTAGTTGCCGCGCGCCCAGGAGCGGAGTTCGGGCTGCGAGAGATCGAGGGCGGGCGCGCCGATCGCCTCGAAGGCCCGTTCCTCGATGTCGGCCACGACCTGCGCGAACAGCGTCGCGCGATCACCGAACTGCTCGTAGACGGACTGGCGGGACACCCCCGCGCGCCGCGCGATCTGCTCGATCGTCGCGGCCTGCGCGCCGTGCGCCGCGAAGACACCGGACGCCGAACCCAGCACCCGCGCGCGTTGCTCGCCGATCGGGAGCTTGCGTGGCCGCCCTCTCGGCGCCGGACTTGACATCGTGCGCCACCTCACTGACTCTCTTTTTCGACACCCCTGTCGAAAATGTTTCTGCTCAACGAGGAGCAAGCATGCGTCCAGGATCCCGGCGCGGGATGGCCGCCGCCGTCTCGGCGGCCACCATCGCTGCCCTGCTGACCTTCGGGGCACAGCAGGCCATCGCCGAACCGTCCTTCTACGACCCCCCGTCGCCACTGCCCGCGGGTGCTCCCGGCGACATCATCCGGCACGAACCGTCCACGTTCTACGTCGATCCCGTGAAACTCGTCAAAGCCGACGCGGACGTCCAGCGGATCATGTACCGCAGCACCGACACCCACGGCAAAGCGAACGCCGTGACCGGCACCGTCCTCACGCCGAAGAAGGCGTGGACCGGAGCGGGCCAGCGGCCGGTCATCGGCTACGCGGCCGGGACGCAGGGCGTCGGCGACCAGTGCGCGCCGTCGAAAGCGCTCTCGGCAGGCATGGAGTACGAAGGACCCTTCATCGCCGGACTGCTGCTTCGTGGCTACGGCGTCGTCGTCACCGACTACGAAGGCCTCGGCACTCCCGGCGTCCACACTTACGTCAACCGCGTCGCCGAGGGCAACGCCGTCCTCGACTCGATCCGCGCGGCGCAGCGCCTGCCCGAAGCGAACCTGCCGGACGGCGGTCCCGTCGCGACCGCGGGTTACTCGCAGGGCGGCGGGGCGTCGGCGGCGGCCTCCGAATTGCAGCCGTCGTACGCGCCCGAACTCAAGCTGAAGGGCTCGTACGCGGGCGCCGTCCCGGCGGACCTTTCCGAGGTCGGCAAGAACATCGACGGGCACTACGCCTTCGGGTTCCTCGGATTCACGCTGGTCAGCATGGACGCGGCGTACCCGGAGCTGAACATCCCGGCCGTGCTGAACGCGAAGGGCGTCGAAGCGTTCGAGAAGGTCAAGCAGGAGTGCACAGTGGACGCGATCTTCGGGCACGCGTTCACCCAGTCGAAGAACCTGACGAAGGACGGCAGGCCGCTGACCGCGTACCTCGCCGAGGAGCCGTACAAGACGCGTGTCGGCGAGCAGCTCATCGGCGCGCGGAAGCCGGGTGCGCCGACGCTGGTCGTCCACAGTGCACTCGACGACATCGTCCCCTACGAGCAGGGCCGCACCATGGCGCGCTCGTGGTGTGCGAAGGGCGCGAAGGTGCAGTTCTCGACTTCGCTGGTTCCTACGCACGTCGGTGGGGCCATCCGGGCTTTCCCTGAGGCTTTCGCCTGGCTTGAGGGGCGCTTCGCGGGACTGCCTGCCGTGGGGAACTGCGGGCTGTTCTAGGAGTCACCGGATGCTATGAAAGGTCCTTTCCTTGCAAATTTTGCAAGGAAAGGACCTTTCATGGCGCGCTACTTGAGGCCGGTGGCTTCCGCGGCGGCCGGGTCCGAGTCGCTGAGGAAGGTGCGGCAGCGGTCGTACTCCTCGGTCTCGCCGATCTTGCCGGCGGCCTTGCCGAGGACGGCGAGGGCGCGCAGGAAACCCTGGTTCGGGCGGTGCGCCCACGGCACCGGGCCGTGTCCCTTCCAGCCCGCGCGGCGGAGCTGGTCCAGGCCACGGTGGTAACCGGTGCGGGCGTAGGCGTACGCGGCGACGGTCTCGCCCGCGTCGAACGCCTTCTCGGCGAGGGCGGCCCACGCCTCGCTGTAGTCGGGGTGCTCGGCGGCGACGGCGGCCGGGTCGGTCCCGGCGTCCAGCGCCGCCTGCGCGGCGGTGTGCTCGGGAAGGTGCGTCGGCTGGGGGCCGAGGAGATTCGTCATGCACCCCATCTTGCCAACGCGTCTCCCCAAGGGCGCCCTGCGCCCGACGGAGACTTCACATCGCGCGCCCTCTGTCGGCCGAAGGCCACGAAAGCTCGTTGAAGGGGCGCCTGCGCACGGCACTCGACCGACGGGCGAAACTGCGCCCCTTCGGCGAGCTTTCGTCAGCGCGCGATCGACAACACTGTGACTAGAAGAACAGGCTCCCGAGAATGCCCCCACCGGCCAGTACCAGAGCGGCGACGAGGACCGCCGCGACAAGTCGTTTCGGCATCATGGCGGCACACCTTGCCCTGCTTCGCACGCCGACCGCAAATCCACCACCCCTACGGGTGAACCCCGATTTTCGACCCCAAATGCCCATCCCGTGACCTGGAGCAGGGAAGATGTCCCGCATGACAAAGGCGACAGAAGTGACCGGGGACCTTTCGCCGGGTGTCATCCCCCGCAGCCCGATCGCGAAGACGAGGCTGTTCTTCAAACTCCATTGGCACCGCGGCGCGCCGGGACAGGCGACCCCGGACTGGGTGCTGAAGTTCTGCTACTCGATGTGGCTGGCCGCGTTCGCCTTCAAGCTGGTGGGCTCGTCCTGGGACATGTCGTGGCATTTCATGTGGCTGCGGGACGACCTCGCCCCGCCGCACCTGATCAACACCGTCGGCACGGTGATCATCATGGTGCTGGTGGCGATCCACTCCTACACCGGATTGGGCGCCGACCGGCGTTCGCTGCGGCTGATGCAGATCGGGCTCGTGGTGTTCCTCATCGCGGCGCCGCTGGACGTCATCAACCACCGCGTCAACGGTCTCGACCTGACCGCGTGGAGCCCGTCGCACATGATGCTCTACATCGGAACGGGCATCATGCAGGCCGGCGTGATCATGGGCTGGCTGAAGTACGCCAAGCCCGGCCGGACGCGCACCGGTGTCCTGATCGGACTGTGGGCGTTCTTCCTGGAGAACACGTTCTTCCCGAACGGCCAGCAGGAGTACGGCATCCTCGGCCTGCGCGCCTGGGAACGCGGCGCGCCCGAGGCCGAGCCCGAACTGCTGAACTTCGCCGCCAACCAGATCGGGCACCCGGTCGACAAGGTGGCCGTCGAGTACTTCACGATGCCGATCGCCGACTGGGTCTACCCGCTGTGGGGCATCGCCGTGATGGCGCTGATCTTCGCGCTGGCGCGGCACACCACCGGCTTCCGCTGGGCCGGGACGACGGTCGCCGCCGTCTACCTCGGCTACCGGCTGGTGATGTGGCCGCTGCTGCTCGGGATGGGCTTCCCGATCTCGGTCGTGCCGTTCTACCTGCTCGCCGTCGGCCTCGCGGTCGACCTGGCGTTCCGCATCGGACGGGGTCATCCCCTGCTGACCGCGGGCGCGGGCGCGCTGCTGGTGACGGCGTTCGGCTACGGGATGCTGTGGGTGCAGTCGCAGTTCCGGCCGTGGATCCTCGGCGACGCGCATACGGAGTCGGCGCCGCCGGTGGCCTACTGGACGGCCGCGGTCTGCCTGGTCGGGGTCGGCGTGCTGTGGGCCGCCGCCGGGCCGGGGACGCGGGCGGTGAACTCGCTGCTGGAGAAGCGGCGCGATCGCGCGGAGCTTCCGGCCGCCTGAGGCTACGTGAAGGCCCCCTTCACTGCGCTAGACGCGGTGAAGGGGGCCTTCACGTACTTGAGGCAACGCGTCCAGAGGACTAAACGCGAGCCGAGCGGTCAGGAGAGCTTGTTGCCCGCCGACCCCAGCGACTGAGCGGCCTCGACGATGCGTGCGGCCATGCCCGCCTCGGCGGCCTTCAGGTAGCTCCGCGGGTCGTAGACCTTCTTGTTGCCGACCTCGCCGTCGATCTTCAGGACGCCGTCATAGTTCTTGAAGAAGTGCTCCGCGATCGGCCGCGTGAAGGCGTACTGCGTGTCGGTGTCGACGTTCATCTTCACGACGCCGTAGGACACCGCCTCGCGGATCTCCTCCGGCAGCGAGCCGGAACCGCCGTGGAAGACCAGCTCGAACGGCTTCGAACCGGCCGGGAGGCCGAGCTTCTTCGACGCCGCCTCCTGGCCGCCCTTGAGCACGTCCGGGCGCAGCTTCACGTTGCCGGGCTTGTAGACGCCGTGCACGTTGCCGAAGGTCGCGGCCAGCAGGTAGCGGCCGTTCTCGCCGGACCCGAGCGCGTCGATCGTCTTCAGGAAGTCGCCCTCGGCGGTGTACAGCTTCTCGTTGATCTCGGCCTCGACGCCGTCTTCCTCGCCGCCCACGACGCCGATCTCGACCTCGAGGATGATGTTCGCGGCCGCGGCCTTGGCGAGCAGTTCCTGCGCGATCTCGAGGTTCTCGTCGAGGTCGATCGCGGAGCCGTCCCACATGTGGCTCTGGAACAGCGGCAGCTGACCGTTCTTGACCCGCTCCGCCGAGATCTCGATCAGCGGGCGGACGAAGCCGTCGAGCTTGTCCTTCGGGCAGTGGTCGGTGTGCAGCGCGACGTTCACGTCGTACTTGGCGGCGACGACCTGGGCGAACTCGGCGAGCGCGACCGAACCGGTCACCATGTCCTTGACCTTCTGGCCGGAGGCGAACTCCGCGCCGCCGGTGGAGAACTGGATGATCCCGTCGCTCTCCGCCTCGGCGAACCCGCGGATGGCGGCGTTCAGGGTCTCCGACGAGGTCACGTTGATGGCCGGGTAGGCGAATTCGTTCGCCTTCGCCCGGTCGAGCATCTCCGCGTAGACCTCGGGGGTGGCGATGGGCATCGTTTACTCCTCCTCGAAGCAGGCTGGTGCACCTCTCGGCCGCATCGTACGAGGTCGGCCGGGAGGTGCCTACAGCCGTCGCGTCAGAGAAGGACGGCGGCGAGCGCGCGGTAGACCGGCAGGGGGTCTTGGTTCAGTACCTGGATGTTCACGTGGTCCGCCCCGGCCTCGATGTGCGCGGTGACCCCGCGGGCGACCGTCTCGGCGTCGCCGTGCACGGCCAGCGCGTCGATCAGCTTGTCACTGCCCTGACCGGTCAGGTCCTCGTCGGTGAAACCGAGTTTCCGCAGGGAGTTCGTGTAGTTGACGAGGCCGAGGTAGAACTTGACGGTGCCCCGGGCGATCTCGCGGGCCTTCGCCGGATCGGCCTCGAGGACGACCTTCTGCTCGGGCGCGAGCAGCGGTCCTTCGCCGAGGATTTCGCGCGCCTGACGCGTGTGTTCGGGCGTCATCAGGTACGGGTGGGCTCCCGCTGTGCGGTCTCCTGCGAGTTTGATCACCTTCGGGCCGAGAGCGGCGAGCGCGCGGCCTTCGACGGGCACTCCGGCCTCGTCGAGAGCGTCGAGATACTCCACCAGCGCGGTGTACGGCTTCTTGAACTCCGCGGTGTGCTCGCGGTGCCCGGCGCCGACGCCGAGCAGGAAGCGGCCCGGGTGCTTCGCCTCGATGCGCTTGTACGACTCGGCGACCGTCGCCGCGTCGTCCTGCCAGATGTTGACGATGCCGGTGGCGACCTTGATCGTCTTCGTCGCGTCGAGGAGCTCCTCCGCCTTTGTGAGGTCACCCGACGGCGAGCCGCCGAGCCAGATGGCGCCGTAGCCGAGCTCCTCCAGCTCACGGGCGAGCTCCGGGGTGAACACACTTTCGTGTTGCCAGATGCCGATCCTGCCGAGTTCGATTCCCATGCTTCGAGCTAACACCACCTCTCCCCGATGTCTTCCCTTATGTTCGAAGCATGGCGAAAATCGGGAACACCGACCTCGACGTCCGGGGGATCAACCTCGGCGGGAACGTCTTCGGCTGGACAGCGGACGAGCAGCAGTCCTTCGCCGTCCTCGACGCGTACACGGCGGCCGGCGGCAACTTCATCGACAGCGCCGACCTCTACTCGGGCGGCGGATCCGAAACGATCATCGGCGACTGGCTTGCCCGGCGCGGGCGCCGCGACGACGTCGTCATCGCGACCAAGACCGGTATGTGGGAGCAGCGGAAGGGGCTGTCGGCGGCGAACATCGCGGCGGCGGCCGAGGACTCGCTGCGACGGCTCCGGGTCGACCACATCGACCTCTACTACGCGCACATCGACGATCCGGAGACCCCGATCGAGGAGACGCTGCGGGCCTTCGACGCGCTCGTGCGCGCGGGCAAGGTCCGCCACATCGCGGCGTCGAACTACTCGGCGGAACGACTGAGCGAGGCACTGTCCATTTCGGACCGCGAGGGCCTGGCGAAGTTCGCCGCGCTGCAGCCGCACTACAACCTCGTCGAGCGGGACTACGAACGCGACCTGGCGCCGACGGTCGAACGCGAAGGCCTGACCGTCCTGCCGTATTTCGCGCTGGCGAAGGGTTTCCTGGCCGGAAAGTACCGTTCGAAGGACAATCTCGGCGACAGCCCGCGCGCCGCTCGCGCTTCATCCTATTTGGACGAACGCGGCGAGCGGGTCCTCTCGGCGCTCGATGAGATCGCGGCTTCCCATGGCGTCCCGGTCGCGGCCGTGTCACTCGCGTGGCTGTTCGCGCAGCCGACGGTCACCGCGCCCATCGCGAGCGCCCGCTCGGTCGAGCAGCTGAACGACCTCCTGCCCGCGGCCGACCTCGCCCTGACCGCCGAGGAGGTGGACGCCCTCACCGCCGCCTCGCGCTGAAACCCCGCAATTCGGCACCTGGTTGCGATGGTTCGTACTGCCGACTATCGCAACCAGGTGCCGAATTGCGGACTTACTTGCGGGTAGCTTACTCCGGGTAGGTTGGGGTAACGTCCGAAAGCCTTAGGGCTCGGACGAGGAGGCAGCGTGGCCAAGAACAGCGTGAACGGCAAGGTCGTCCTGATCACCGGCGCCGCGAGGGGCATCGGCGCGGGACTCGCCGAGCGTCTGGCCGCGCAGGGCGCGAAGGTCGCCTTGGTCGGCATCGAAGCCAAGGAACAGCAGGCCGTCGCCGACAAGATCGGCGCGAGCGCCCACGCCTGGGAAGCCGACGTCACCAGCTGGGACGACCTCGAGCGGGCCACCGCCGGCGTCGTCGAACACTTCGGCGGGATCGACATCGTCATCGCGAACGCCGGCATCGCGACCTCCGGTTTCGTCCGGTCGGTGGATCCGGCCGCCTTCGAGAAGGTCATCGAGGTCGACCTCCTCGGCGTCTGGCGCACCTTCCGCGTCACCCTTCCGCATGTCCTCGACCGCAAGGGCTACCTGCTCGCGATCTCCTCGCTGGCCGCGATCACCCACGCGCCCGGCATGGCCAACTACGCCGCCGCGAAGGCCGGCGTCGAGGCGTTCTGCAACAGCTTCCGCGCCGAAGTCGCCCACCTCGGCGTGAAGGTCGGCGTCGCGCACCCCACCTGGATCCGCACCGACCTCGTCGAGAGCGCCGACAAGCACCCGGTCTTCGGCAAGCTCCGCACCGGCATGCCCGGCCTGCTCGGCAAGACCTACCCGCTGTCCGTCGCGCTCGACCACCTCCAGGCCGGGGTCAACAAACGCGCCCGCACCGTGCACGTGCCGCGCTGGGTCGGCGGGCTCAAGCTGATCCGCGCGTTCCTGCCGCCCATCATCGAGATCGGCGCGAAGGGCCGGATCAAGAAGGCCGACGCCGCCGCCCTCATGGACATCAAGGAGCGCGGCGCGTACGAATCTTCGATAACCGGTCAAGCAGGCCGGGCCGCCACAGCATCGAACACGAAGGGCTGACAACGCATGTCCCGTCGCGACCAGATCCGCATGACACCCGACGAGCTCACCGCGTACCTCGACGGGCAGAAGGTCATCAACGTCGCGACGATCGGCCCCAACGGCCGCCCGCATCTCGCGCCGCTCTGGTACTACCCGCACGAGTCGGGCATCGCGACCTGGACCTACGGCACCTCCCAGAAGGCGAAGAACCTGGAACGCGACCCGCGTGCCACGGTGCTCATCGAGGACGGCGAAAGCTACGACAAGCTCCGCGGGATCTCCCTCGAAGCCGACGTCGAGGTCATCACGGATACGGCCGTGGTCACCCAGATGGGTATCAACCTCATGCAGCGGTACGCGGGCGCGAAGCCCGGGGACCCGGTGCCCGCGGAGCTCGCCGGCTTCATCGGCAAGCAGGCCCCGAAGCGAATCGGGCTGATCTTCACGCCGACGAAGATCGTGAGCTGGGACCATTCGAAGCTCGGCGGAACATACTGACCAGTAAGTCGTACTAGAAAGTAACTGTTACTTCAGGTAACGTCATCCGCGCAGGAAGCCTCGACGCGGAGGGCGTAGCAGATGACCGAGCGATTCAAGGTCGTGATCGTGGGCACCGGATTTTCCGGGCTCGGCCAGGCCATCCAGCTGGAGAAGGCCGGGATCACCGACTACGTGATCCTGGAGAAGGCGGACGAAGTCGGCGGTACGTGGCGGGACAACTCGTACCCCGGCTGCGCCTGCGACGTGCAGTCCCACATGTACTCGTTCTCCTACGAGCAGAACCCGGACTGGTCGCGGTCGTTCTCGCCCGCCCCGGAGATCTTCCGGTACCTGAAGGACGTCACCGACAAGTACCGGCTGCGGCGCAAGATCCGGTTCGGCGTCGAACTCACCGGCGCGACCTGGGACGACGCCGCCCGCCTCTGGCACGTCCAGACCAAGTCGGGCGAGATCGAAGCCCAGTTCGTCGTCTCCGGCGTCGGCGGCCTGCACATCCCGCAGGTCCCCAAGCTTCCCGGGATCGAGAAGTTCAAGGGTCAGACCTGGCATTCCGCGCAGTGGAACCACGAGTACGACCTGCGCGGCAAGAAGGTCGCCGTGGTCGGCACCGGCGCCAGCGCGGTCCAGTTCGTCCCGCGGATCGCCCCCGAGGTCGACGAGCTGACGCTGTTCCAGCGCACGCCGCCGTGGATCATGCCGAAGCCCGACCACGCGATGCCCGGCTGGGCCAAGACCGCGTTCCGCCGGATTCCCGGCGTGCAACGGCTTTACCGCAACGCGCTGTACTGGTTCCTCGAAGTGCGCGCCGTCGGCTTCAACGGTCACCCCGCGATCATGAAGGCGGGCGAGGTGATCGCGAAGCACCACATCGGCAAGGGCGTCAAGGATCCCAAGCTGCGCGAGAAGGTCACCCCGGACTACACCATGGGCTGCAAGCGGGTGCTGATCTCCAACGACTACTACCCGGCGCTCGGCCGGTCCAATGTGGACGTCAACACCGACGGCGTGCGCGAGGTCAAGGCGCACAGCGTCGTCGACGGGAACGGCGTCGAGCACGAGGTCGACGCGATCGTCTACGGCACCGGCTTCAAGGTCACGGATGCCTTGGAGTACCTGGACATCACCGGGATCGACGGCCGCGACCTCGCCAAGGAATGGGCCGCCGAGGGCATGCACACGCACAAGGGCATCAGCGTGTCCGGCTTCCCCAACCTGTTCTTCCTCCTCGGCCCGAACACCGCGCTGGGCCACAACTCCGTGGTGTTCATGATCGAGTCGCAGGCGCGGTACGTCGTCGACGCGATCAAGCTCGCCGATTCGCGGGGCGCCGCCGCGCTCGACGTCCGCACCGGCGTGCAGGAGAAGTTCCAGCGCGAGATCCAGGACAAGCTCGTCAAGGGTGTGTGGACACAGGGCGGCTGCAAGAGCTGGTACCTCGACGCGAAGGGCGTCAACCGGACGATCTGGCCCGGGTTCACCTGGCGCTACTGGCTGGAGACCCGCAAGGTCGACCCGAGCGACTTCGAGCTCAGCGGGAGGGCGTCGTGACCGCACAGCACGAGGACCACGAGCAGATCGTCCTGCACGCGCGGGACGTCAAGTTCGACTGGGCGTCGCTGCCGATGCACTGGATCCCCGGCGAACCGCAGGCGACACACACGATCAACGTGCTGCACCTGGCGCTGCCGGAGGGCGAACGCTGGTTCGTCGAGGTGTTCAAGCAGGCCGTGCCGCTGATCCGCGACGAGCGGCTCAAGGAGGACGTCCTCGGCTTCATCGGCCAGGAGGCCATGCACGCCGAGGCGCACGACGGGGCCGCCGGACACCTCGAAGCGGCGGGCGTCGCCGTACGGCCGTACATCGCGCAGATGGAGTGGATGTTCCGCCGTCTGCTCGGCGACCGCGAGCTCTCCGCCAAACGACGCGAAGAATGGCTGATCGAACGGCTCGCCGTCATCGCCGCGATCGAGCACTACACCGCCTTCCTCGGCCAGTGGATCCTCGACGCCGAGGCGCTCGACAAGGCCGGCGCCCATCCGACGATGCTGGATCTGCTGCGCTGGCACGGCGCCGAAGAGGTCGAGCACCGTTCGGTGGCCTTCGATCTGTTCACGCACCTCGACGGCCGCTACGGCCGCCGCGTGCGCAGCATGCTCGTGGTGACGCCGGTGCTCGCGTGGGTCTTCCTGCGGGGAACCAGGTTCCTCATGAAGAACGACCCGACGCGGCCGGGCAAGACCAGGTTCCGGACCTATCTGCGGGTGGCGAAGCTCGGGCTCCTGCCTTCGGGCAGGCAGCTACGGCACGAACTCCTGCCGTACTTCCGGAAGTCCTATCACCCCACCGAAACCGGCAACACCGATCAGGCCGTCGCGTACCTCGCGAGCTCCCCGGCCGCGCTGGCCGCCGACGAACCCCAGTGACGCCGCCGACGCGCCCGCTGCGGCTCGACGGCAGCGGGCGGACCGATCGCGCGATGGCGTCACTGACCGGGGTCGTCGCGCTGTACCGCAGGCTCAGCGGCGTGAGCGGGCGCCGCCGCCCGCCGGTGGCCGCCGTCGACCGCGATCTCCCGCTGGTCGTCGACGATCTCCGCGTCGAGGCCGAAGGTGTCGTCAGTCTCAAGCTGGTGCACGAACACGGAGAACCGCTGCCCCGGTGGCGGCCCGGCGCGCACGTCGACCTCTCGCCGCGGCCGGGGCTGGTCCGCCAGTACTCCCTGTGCGGCGACCCGGACGACCGCTCGGCCTACCGCGTCGGCGTCCGGCTGCTCGGCGAGGGCTCGACGGCGGTGCACGCCTTGAAGAAGGGGGCGCGGATCACCGCACGCGGCCCGCGCAACGCGTTCCCGTTCGTCGCGAGCCCGGCCTACCTGTTCGTCGCGGGCGGCATCGGGATCACGCCGATCCTGCCGATGGTGCGTCGCGCGGCCGCTTCCGGCGCGGACTGGCGGCTCGTCTACACCGGTCGCGACGAGGCTTCGATGCCATTTCTGGATGAACTGTCCGAATTCGGCGACCGTGTCTGGATCCGTCCGGACACGGACTACGGGATTCCCGCGTCGGGCGCGGAACTGCTCGAAGGGGCAGAGAAGAGTGCCCCGATTTACTGCTGCGGCCCGACTCCGATGATCGTCGGGGTCCGGACGGACGCCGCGCTGCGCGGTTCGGGACCGGTGTTCTTCGAACGGTTCTCGACGCCGCCGATCGTCGGCGGCAAGCCGTTCCGCGTCGAACTGGCCCGCAGCGGCCGGACGCTGGACGTGCCAGCCGACCGGACGACGCTCGACGTCCTGCGCGAAACCGTGCCCGGGATCGCTTATTCGTGCCGCCAGGGGTTCTGCGGCACCTGTGAGCTGCCGACGGTGACCGGCGACCGCGTCCGGGTCTGCGTCGAACGCGGGCCGGTCACCCTCGACCTCTGAGCCGTCAGGCTTCTTTGGGCAGCCAGGCGCCGATGACCGGCTTGAACTCGCGAACCGATCGCTCCGCGACGACACCTTCCAGGTGGTACGGGTCCTGGTCGATGACGTCGAGCAGCGCGGTCTCGTCGGCCGCCTGGTAGAGCGAGATGCCGCCGGAACCGTCGCCCAGCGGGCCGCCGAGCGCGACGACGCCCTGTTCGGCGAGGTCGGAGAGGAATTTCCGGTGCCGGGGACGCACGTCCTCCAGCTTCTCCTGCACGTACCGGATCTCCACCAGGAACCAGGCCATCGACGTCTCCAAGATCGCTGCGAACGGGTCGGTGGTAGACGTTATCCGAACCGGAAAGGCGTTCTCAGGATCCGATCAGGCAGGAGTCCCGCCCCACCCGATACGCTGACCGAGCGCCATGCACAGGTTGTGCTTCAAAGGGGTAAATGAACAGGTAGGGGTACATGCTCGAGGGCAATGCGGAACGCAGTGTCGAGGCGACCCTCGGCCACTTGCGCACCATGGACGGACCGGTCACGCCACCGCCGCCTGCGGCGCCGCTGACCCTTGAGGATCTCTATCGCCAGCACCGGATGCGGCTCGTCCGGCTGGCCATCCTGCTCGTGGACGAACCGGCCACCGCCGAGGACGTCGTCCAGGAGGCCTTCACCGGGCTGCACCGCAACTGGGGACGCCTGCGCGACGCCGCCGCGGCCGTCGGCTACCTGCGCACCGCCGTGGTCAACGGATCACGCAGCGTGCTGCGCCGCCGCAAGACCGCTCGCGAGTACGTCGCGCCGCACGCCGTCAACGCGCGTTCGGCCGAAAGCCTCGCCATGCTGTCGAGTGAACATCAGGCCGTTGTGAGCGCTTTGTCCAAACTGCCCCCTCGCCAGCGCGAAGTTCTGGTGCTCCGTTACTACGGTGGGCTGAGTGAGGCCGAGATTTCCGAGGCCGCCGGTATTTCGAAAGGTACCGTGAAGTCAACCGCCAGCCGGGCACTCGAAGCACTGCAGAAAGCGATGCAGTCACCGAACTGATGCTCGGCCTTCATCTCGAGCGCTGGGTTGTGCCGCCATGCTTGGTCCAGACCAATATATGCTGGGGGGCGTGAGAGGCGCCGGAGATTTCGTGATCGTGGGCGGCCGGGTAGTCGCCCCGGACCGTGTACTCGACGACGGCTGGCTGGCTATCGCCGGCGGCAAGATCGTCCAAGTCGGGTCCGGGACACCCCCGGACATCGGCAGTGCCGACTACGTCGATGTCGCCGGGTGCCTGGTCGTACCCGGCTTCATCGACACCCACTGCCATGGCGGTGGGGGCGGGTCGTTCTCCAGCGGGAACCCCGAGGAGCTGTTCCGCGCGGTCCGCGCGCATCGGCGGCACGGGACCACGACCATGCTCGGCAGTCTGGTCTCGGACCCCATCCCGGTGCTCAGGGATCAGATCGCGGCACTGCGTGAGCTGGTCCAAGAGGGTGAACTTGCCGGAATTCACCTCGAAGGACCCTTCATCTCGAAGGCCCGTTGCGGAGCGCACGACCCGGCGACGCTGATCGAGCCGGACACGGCGACGGTCAACGCGCTGCTCGGCGCGGGCCGCGGCGACATCCGGATGGTCACCCTCGCCCCCGAACTGCACGGCGGGGTCAAGGCGGTCCGGCAACTGGCCGAATCGGGCGTCATCGCCGCGATCGGGCACACCGACGGCGTCGAGGACCAGATCATCCCCGCGATCGACGCGGGCGCTTCGGTCGCGACGCACCTCTTCAACGCCATGCGGCCCCTCCACCATCGCGAGCCGGGCCCGATCGGCGCCCTCCTCGACGACGAGCGGGTCACCGTCGAGCTGATCTGCGACCTCGTCCACGTGCACCCGACCGTGCTCAGGCTGGCCGCGCACCACGCGGGCAAGGGCCGGACGGTGCTCATCACCGACGCGATGTCGGCCACCGACGCCGCCGACGGCAGCTACATCCTCGGCCGCCTGGAGGTCGACGTCCGTGACGGCGTCGCCACGCTGGCCGGGAACGGCTCGCTGGCGGGAAGCACGCTGACGATGGACGCGGCCTTCCGCAACCTCGTCCGCGGCGCGGGCATCGACCTGCTCGACGCCGTCCGCGCGACCTCCGGCCGTCCGGCCGAACTGCTCGGCATCGCCGACCGGACAGGCTCGCTGCGCGCCGGGCTCGCGGCGGACCTCGTCGTGCTCGACCGCGACCTGCGTCCGGCCAAGGTGCTTCGCCAGGGTGAATGGGTCAAGGACGAGGCTGCGGCTACATTGAGCGCCACGGCCCCGCTGAGCGGCGCGGTCGAAGGCGGTGTGTCGGTCAGCGACGGGTAGCGGCGAAGGGAGTCCGGATGAGCGAGCCCAAGGACCCGGAGAAACTCCTGGCGGACGCCCTGCGCGCTCAAGCCGTCTTCGCCCCTTCGGCGGAGCGGATCTCAGAGGCGTCCGCAGAAAAGCCCGTCGAACCCGACGCACAGGGCAATTCGGATACTCAGGGTAATTCGGACACCGATGAGGTTTCCGTCGTCCCCCAGCCCACGCCGGGGGAAAACGAGCTGCCGCTGCAGTACGGGCTGCTTTCCGGTGCCGGCGCCGACTCGCTCGAACGGGAGCGCGTCGCGCTGGAGGACGCGGAAACGGCACGGCTGGCAGAGCGTCCGACACCGCCTCCGGCTCCTTCGCCCGGCAACACCCCGCTGCCCGCGTACTGGGTGTTGGTGCTGGCTGTACTGCTGGGACTGGCCGCCGGTTCGGTCATCGGGTTGCTCACGCTGATCTGAGTCCGCCTCTCCCGTCGGGTCAAGGCACGCTGCGTCACCCTGTACCGTTTTGGTGTGATCCTGGCGCAGAACACCGTGACGACGATGGGCCTCCTGCCGGAATGGCTGGACCCGAAGATCCTGCTGAGCGGGCTGACCGTCCCGGTCATCACCATCCTCTGCTTGATCATCTTCATCGAGAGCAGCGTCTTCCCGGTGCTGCCCGGCGACTCCCTGCTGTTCACCGCGGGCCTGCTGATCGCCAACGGCTCGATCGAGGCTCCGCTCTGGCTGGTGTGCGTGCTGGTCACCCTCGCCGCACTGATCGGCAACCTCCTCGGCTACGGCCTCGGCTGGAAGATCGGGCCCTGGTTGTTCCGCAAGCCGGATTCGAAGTTCTTCAACAAGAAGTACGTCGACCAGACCCACGCCTTCCTGGAGAAGCACGGGCCGAAGGCGGTCGTGCTGGCGCGGTTCGTGCCGTTCGTGCGGACGTTCATCACCTGGATCGCCGGCATCGGCAAGATGGACCCGAAGAAGTACTTCACCTACACCGTCATCGGCGGCATCCTGTGGGCCGCCGGGATCACCGCGCTCGGGCACCTGCTCGGCGGGGTCACCTTCATCGAGAAGAACATCGACGCGATCTTCGTCCTGATCGTGCTGATCTCGGTGGTGCCGATCGTGATCGAGTATCTGAAGGCGCGGCGCGAGAAGAAGCACTCGGGCGGCACCGGCGCTCCGGCCGCGGACATGGACGCGACGCAGCAGATCCCGCGCGTGCGCGACTGACCCACTCCGGCTCGTGAGTGGCTAGGACGGTTAGGGCGGACCGGGTATTGCCTACCCACTGGGATCTGGTCTCGCCTCGATGTCTTCGTGCTGGGTGGAAGATGCGACGGGGGAAGCCCTCGCGAGGATGTAGGAATCTGGACACTGAACGTCCCGATTCCTACATCCTCGACCCAGCACGCCCCTGAATCGACGCCTTCGCCCAGGTCAGGCGCAGGTAGACAAATACCGGTCCGCCAGAACGCTCTTTGCCACTCACGAAGCGTTCAGAGTGAGAACGCACTGGGTCGAGGGGGTCGTGAGTGGTAAGTCGTGTTCTAACCCGAAATGCCACTCACGACCACTGGACCGAGTCGGTGCTTCGCGTGACTGGGTGGGCGACACGCGTGCTCAGACGGGCGACACGCGTGATTGGACGGGCCACACCGCGCGGCCAGGGTCTCACCGCGAGTCGCCCACCCAGTCACGTGTGTTGCCCCTCCAATCACGCGAAACCGCCAGACTGTGGGTACCTAAGACACTGTTGGCTCTAACCCCACTTGCCACTCACGACCACCCCGGCCGAAACCTCAGCCGACCCCCGGGAGCAGTCGCGCCGAGGCCTCTCGACCCGCTTAGCGGACGATTCCCGCAGTCACAGGGAGAACATCGAGTCCGGGTTGAAGAGGTTCCCCGGGTCGAGGGCCTGCTTGATCTGGCGATGCACGCGCAGGCCGACCTCACCGATCTCCTTGGCGAGCCACTCGCGCTTGATCCTGCCGATGCCGTGTTCGCCGGTGACGGTCCCGCCCAGCGACAGGGCGACCTCCAGAATCGCGTCGAAGGCCGTCCGCGCGCGGGCGAACTCCTCCTCGGAATCCGGCGCGTAGACGATCGTCGGGTGCATGTTGCCGTCGCCGGCGTGGCCCACGACGGCGATCCGCAGCCCCACTTCCTCGCTGATGCGCTCGCAACCGGCGATCAGCTCGGCGATCCGGGTGCGCGGCACGCAGACGTCGTCGGTCAGCCAGACGCCGTACAGCTCCAGCGCGGTGAGCACGACCCGCCGCGCCTGCAGCAGCATCTTGCCCTCTTCGAGATCTTCGGTGGCGTACGCCAGATCCGCGCCGCAATCGACGCAGATCTGTTCCAGCGCCGCGAGTTCCCGCCGCGCGACCTCGCCGCCGGAGTCGGATTGCGCCAGCAGCAAGGCTTTGCAGTCCGCGCTCGTGCCGAGGTCGGTCTTGAGATAGGCCTCGGCGGCCTTGATCGACGTCGCGTCCATGATCTCCAGCAGCGATGGCACCAGCCCCTCGCGGACGACCCGCGCGACGGCTTCACCGGCGGCCTCCGTGCTGTTGAAGGCGGCGACGAGGGTGGAAGGCAACTGTGGCAACGGTTTCAGCGCGACTGTCGCCTGCGTGATCACGCCGAGCGTGCCCTCGCTGCCGACGAAGAGTCGCGCGAGGTCGTAGCCCGCGACGCCCTTCACCGTGCGGCGCCCGGTCTTCAGCAGCGACCCGTCGGCGAGCACGACTTCCAGTCCCAGCACGGAATCCGTGGTGACGCCGTACTTCACGCAGCACAGTCCGCCGGCGTTGGTGGACAGGTTGCCGCCGATGGTGCACCAGTCGTAGCTGGAGGGGTCCGGCGGATAGAAAAGGCCATGCTTCTCCACCGCGTCGCGGAAATCGAGGTTCACCACACCGGGCTGCACGACGGCGAGCCGGTTGCCTTCGTCGATCTCGACGATCCGGTCGAGTTTGGTCAGCACCAGCACGACACAGCCGTCGATCGCGTTCGCGGCGCCGGACAGACCGCTGCCGGCGCCGCGGGGCACGATCGGCACCTCGAACTCCGCGCAGGCCTTGACCACGGCCTGCACCTCTTCGACATCGGACGGCAGCACCACCGCGAGGGGTTTGCCGCTGGCGGCCAGCGGCATCATGTCGCGCGAATAAGCGTCCGTGACGTCGGTGTCGGTGAGCACCGCGGCGGTGCCGAGATGCTCGCGGAGCCGGGTGACCAGGGCGTGGTTGCTGCTCATGCCCTCATCGTAAGCTCCATTAGATCCGCACTGCGGAACTTTTTTTCCGATCCAGCAGAATGAACGCCTGTACACCTGTATAGACGAGCACGGCGACACCCGCCCATGCGGTGACGTGCACCCCCTGGGTGAAGGCCTCACGAGCCGACTCCAGGAGCGCCTGCCCGGCGACAGGGTCGAGCTGCTGCGCCGTGGCGACGGCACCGCCGAGCGTGTCCCGCGCGGACTCGGCCGTACCCTCCGGCAGGCCGGACCGGTAGACCGCGGTCGCGACACTGCCCAGGATCGCGGTGCCGAGCGCGCCACCCAGCTCGAACCCGGTCTCGGAGATCGCCGACGCGGCCCCGGCCCGCTCGGCCGGGGCGGCCGAGATGACCAGGTCGTTCGTCAGCGTCTCCGACAGGGCGACACCGCCGCCGAGCAGCGTGAACGACACCACGACGTACGCGAGCCCGCCGCCGGACGACACCTGGGTCAACGCCAGGAACCCGACCGCGCCGATCAGCAGACCGACGCTGACCAGGACGGACACCCGGATCCGCTTCGCGAGCCAGGCCGCGAGGAGCGCGCCGGCGACACCGGCGACCGTCGCCGGGAGCATCCACAGCGCGGCGACGACCGGGGTCAGCCCGAGCACCAGCTGCAGGTACTGCGGCACCAGGAACAGCAGGCCGACCATGGCGAACACGCCGAGCATGTTCGTCACGACGGAGCCGCTGAAGGCCCGGTTCGAGAACAGCTTCAGGTCGAGCATCGGCTCGTCGAGGCGGTTCTGCCTGCGGACGAACGCGAAGCCGAGCGCGAGACCGATCAGGACGCTGATGGCGGCCTTCACCGTGAAGCCGTGTTCGGCGACCAGCTTGATGCCGTAGACCACCGGCAACATCGCGGCCAGGGACAGCAGCGCCGAGAGCGGGTCGAAGCGGCCCGGCTTCGGGTCACGCGCCTCCGGCAACACGAACGGTCCGACGACGAGCAGCACCAGCATCACCGGGACGTTGATGAGGAACACCGAACCCCACCAGAAGTGCTCCAGGAGCCAGCCGCCGAGCACCGGCCCGAGCGCCATCCCGCCGGAGAACCCGGCGCTCCACACCGCGATCGCGGTCCGGCGCTGCTTCGGGTCGGTGAAGATGCTGCGGATCAGCGACAGCGTCGACGGCATCAGCGTCGCGCCACCGACGCCGAGCAGCGCCCGGGCGATGATCAGCATGAACGCGCTGGTCGAGAAGGCCGCGAGCACCGACGCGGCACCGAACGCCGCGGCGCCCATGAGCAGCAGCTTGCGGCGGCCGATGCGGTCGCCGAGCGTGCCCATCAGGACCAGCAGGCCCGCCAGCATGAACGAGTAGATGTCGACGATCCACAACTGCTCCGCACCGGTGGGTGCCAGATCCTCCGACAGGAACGGCAGCGCGAACCCGAGCACCGTCATGTCCACACTGATCAGCAGCACCGGAAGCACCAGTACCGCCAACGCCCACCACTGCTTGCGCCCCGCCATGGCGCACTCTCCTCATTTAGGTAAACCGTCTGGACGGTACAGTTACCGCCTCGTTCGAAAGTAAACCGTCCAGACGGTATAGTCAACTGATATGGCGAAGCCCACCGCAAAGGAACGCATCCTCGACTCGTACGAGGAGATCCTCATCGAACAAGGCCCCGGCGGGGTCACCCTCGATGCGGTCGCCGCGCACGCCGGGGTCTCGAAGGGTGGCCTGCTCTACCACTTCGGCTCCAAGGAAGCCCTGGTCGACGGCCTGATGGACCGGCTCGCCACCCTGTCGGACGCGGACATCGAACAGGCACAGAGCGCGCCCGAAGGCGTCGTCTCCTGGTACCTGCGCACCGCCATCACCGACGTGACCCAGCGCAAGCCGCTGCACCGCACGACCATGGCGACAATCCGGATCATGCTCAACGAACCGCGGGTCGCCGAGGTCGTGCAGGTCTACAACCAGAAGGTCCACGACCTGATCAGCGAGCAAGTCGGCGACCCGCTGACCGCCGAACTGGTCATCCTGGTCGGTGACGGCCTCTACCTGCGGGCGGCGCTCGGCCGGGACGACGCGAGCCCCCTGCTCGACCGGATCGACGAGATCAAGGCCCGCATCACCCGCAATTAGTCACCTACTTGCGGGTGAGAGCAGGGCCAGGCGCAGGCACCTCATGCAAGTAGGTGACTAATTGCGGGAGAGGCCGTAGACGCGCTCGATCGGGATGGTCAGCAGTACGCGCTGGTCGGCGACCATGGCGTCCCGGAACTCGTCCCAGTCCGGGTGCTCGCCGCGAGCCCGCCGATAGTGGTCCACCAGCGCCTCGACGGTCGCGTCGTCGCGCGAAGCGGCTGTCGGCGTGAGCACGGCCGGACCCTCGACGACGACGTAGCCGTTGCCGCTCTCGGTCGAGACGTGGAACGTCGCCCGCGGGTCGCGCAGGAGGTTCCTGGTCTTGGCGCGCGGCGCGGTGATCGAGATCAGGATCGCGCGGGCGTCCGCGTCGTAGAGATAGTTGACGGTCGAAAGCTGAGGCCTGCCGTCACGCTTGATGGTGGCGAGGGTGCCGAAGTTGCGGCCGGCGAGGATCGCGTAGAGCGCGGAGTCGGTCATGACTTCATCAAAGCGCGGCCGGTCCGGCTTGTTCCGCGACGGCCATAAGGCCTGCTCAGCGCCCCAAGACGGGCGAACCGGACAAACATGCACGAATAAATGTGCTTGCATGCGGCAACTAAAGTGTCATCAGACACACCCGGTCACTTTCTCCTTGCGAAGCTCCTCCAAGAGGAACATTCTTGCTCAAGGCAACTAGTTGCAGTGACCAAGCAACCGGCGAGAGAGACCATCATGACACCCACGACACCCGGCACCAGGTCGAAGGCCGACCTCGATCTGGCCGACACCCTCGGGCACGAGCTCGTGCGGCTCGTGCGCCTGGTCAACCGGGCCAAGTCCCAGGTGTCCAAGCAGGGACCGGACGGCATCGAGCGGGCCGCGTACGCGATCCTCTTCTGCCTCATCCACGTCGGGCCCCAGCGCACCAGCAAACTCGCCGAGTTCCTGCACTCCGAGATCTCGACCATCAGCAGGCAGTCGAGCTCTCTCGTCCAGCACGGGCTGGTCGAGCGCCTGGCCGACCCCGAAGACGGCCGCGCCTGCCTGCTCGCACCGACCGCCGAAGGACTCCGGGTCTTCGAGGAGAACCGCAAGCAACGGAACCAGTGGCTCGCCGAAGTACTCGGCGATTGGTCCGACGCCGACCGGGAAACCCTCAACTCGCTGTTCCGACGGCTGAACAACGACATCGAACAAACATCTCCACAGTTCGCCGATCCCGCATCGGCGTCGAAGGCCAAGGGGGCCTGAACAATGAGTTCCGCAGTAGAAAGTCCACCAGTCGCCCATGAAGACGGGCCCCGGCTCAGTCACCGTCAGATCGTCACGATCCTGATCGGCCTGATGTCGGGCATGTTCCTGGCGGCGCTCGACCAGACGATCGTGGGCACCTCGATCGTCCGCATCGCGAACGACCTCAACGGGTTCGACCTGCAGGCCTGGATCACCACGGCCTACCTGATCACCTCGACGATCGTCACCCCGATCTACGGCAAGCTGTCCGACATCTACGGGCGCAAGCCGTTCTACATCGCGGCGATTTCGATCTTCCTCGTCGGTTCGATCGCTTCGGCGTTCGCGACGTCGATGTACGAGCTGGCCGCGTTCCGCGCGATCCAGGGTCTCGGCGCCGGTGGTCTGATGTCGCTGGCGATGACGATCATGGGCGACATCGTGCCGCCGCGGGAACGCGCCCGTTACCAGGGCTACTTCCTCGCCGTGTTCGGTATCTCCACCGTGCTCGGCCCGGTGCTCGGCGGGTTCTTCGCCGACTTCGACAAGCTCGGCAGCGTCTTCGGCTACGACATCGCCGGCTGGCGCTGGGTCTTCCTGATCAACGTGCCGATCGCGATCGTCGCGCTGTTCGTCGTCGCCCGCGTGCTCAACGTGCCGCACCAGCGCCATGACCACAAGATCGACTGGTGGGGCGGGCTCGCGCTCGTCGTCGCCGTGGTGCCGTTCCTGATCGTCGCGGAGCAGGGCAACAAGTGGGGCTGGGGCTCGCAGAACGCGATCATCTGCTACATCATCGGCGCCATCGGCGTGGTCGCGTTCATCTTCATCGAGAAGCTGATGAAGGACGCGGCGCTGATCCCGCTGCGACTGTTCAAGAACTCGACCTTCACGGTCGCGATCGTCGGCGGCGTCATCGTCGGTGTGGCGATGTTCGGCGCGATCATGATGATCCCGCAGTACATGCAGGTGGTCCAGGAGTTCTCGCCGACCGAGTCGGGGCTGCTGATGATCCCGCTGATGGCGGGCATCATGAGCGGTTCGATCATCTCGGGCCAGATCACCAGCAAGACCGGTCGCTACAAGGTGTTCCCGGTGGTCGGCACGCTGCTGATCGCGGCGGGCGCGTTCTTCTTCGCGCAGGTCGAGTACAACAGCGCGCTGTGGCACCCGCTGGTCGCGGCCGCGATCATCGGCCTCGGCCTCGGTGCCTGCATGCAGACGCTGATCATCGCGGTGCAGAACGCGGGCCCGCGCAGCGACATGGGCGTCTCGACCGCGTCGGCGACGTTCTTCCGGCAGATCGGTGGTACCGCGGGTGTCGCGGTGTTCCTGACGATCCTGTTCAACGTCCTGCCGGGCAACATCACCAAGGCGTTCGGCGGCAACCCGCCCAGCGGGCCCGGTGCGGCGGCGCTCGGCGACATCCAGTCGAACACGAGCGGTATCGCGAGCCTGCCCGAGGCCATCAAGACCCCGGTGCTGATCGGCTTCACCGAGTCGATCACCACGGTGTTCTACGTGGCGGGCGCTGTCGCGCTACTGGCGACGCTGGTCCTGATGTTCATGAAGGAGATCCCGCTTCTCGGCGGCTCGGCCCCTTCGGCGGCTTCGGCTCTCGAAGGCGGCGAAGCACTTCTCGAAGAGGAGGCGGCCGCGCCCGTCGAGACGGCCTCCGAGAAGACCGTCGTGACCGCGCCCGTCGAGCCCGGGAAGCACGCGCTGACCAACGGGAACGGCAACGGTGTCTACCGGGCGGGATCCGCGCAGATCAGCGGGCACGTCCGCCGGGACGACGCCACGAACGTCTCGGGTGCGGCGCTGACCCTGATCGACCACAACGGCAATCAGGTGGCCAGGACGCACACGAACGACAACGGCGTGTACTCCTTCGCCGGCATCGTGGGCGGGCGGTACACGATCGTCGCCAGCGGTCGCTGGTTCCGGCCGGTCGCGGCGACGCTGACCGCGAGCGGCGCCGGGGTGCTGCGCCACGACGTCGAACTGGTCAGCACGATCCTGCTGAGCGGGGTCGCCCGCACCGACGGGGACCGGATCGTGCCGGACGCGCGGATCACCGTGCTCGACTCCTCGGGCGGCGTCGCCGCCGTGGCGAGGACCGACGCGGAGGGCAACTACACGGTCAGTGACCTGCCCGCCGGGACGTACACGGTGATCGCCAGCGGCTACCCGCCCGCCACCAGCCGGGTGGAACTGCTGGGCGGCGACCAGGCGGAACACGACGTCCGGCTGAGCTACGACCAGGCGCTCGACGAGCTGATCGAGCACTAGGCACGAGCGCTATGAAAGGTCCTTTCCTTGCAAATTTGGCAAGGAAAGGACCTTTCATAGCGTGTGTGGGGCGCGTGACCGGACCTCCGAAGACACCCCGATTCCACCGTTCGGTGAAGTGCGGTTCGCCGAGTACACGTAGGCTCGCGGCGTGAGTGAGGTGTACACCGAGGCCGCGAGCATCGGCGTGAGCTGGCTCGACACCGCCGGACCCGTGCTCGTCTGGGTGATCGTGCTCAGCTTCATCTTCGTGGAGTGCGCGCTGATCATCGGGCTGTTCCTGCCCGGCGACTCCCTGCTGTTCGCGGCCGGGGTCGTCCTCGCGCAGCACGGCTCCGACCTGAACGCGTGGCTGCTGTCGGCCGCCGCGCTGCTCGTCGCGATCCTCGGCAACCAGGTTGGCTATTACATCGGCCGGGGCACGGGCACGAAGCTGATCGCCCGACGTGGCGGCAAGGTGCTGAGCAGGCACAATCTCGAACGCGCCAGGGCGTTCCTGGACCGGCGGGGTTTCTTCGCCATCGTCGCCGCGCGCTGGATCCCGTGGATCCGCACGCTGGCGCCGCTCATCGCGGGGGCCGCGCGGATGGATCCGCGCCGGTTCGCGCTCGCGACAGCGCTCGGCGGGCTGCTCTGGGTGCCGACGCTGGTGTTGCTCGGCTACTACGGCGCCGGTCTGCTGGACGAGCTGCCGTGGGTCAAGACGGCGGCGCTGTGGATCAGCATCGCGTTCTTCATCGCGGGCACGGCCTACGGCGTGATCCGCTACCGCCAGGAAATGCGGCGCCCCGCCGAAGAGGCCGAAGAGAACGCGGCGACCTGATCCATCCCCATTCGCACGCCTACAACTCGGGGTCGGCCCAGATCTCCAGCTGGATGCCGTCGGGGTCGCGGAACACGATGACCGAAGAGCCTTCCAGGGTCCGCGATCCCTTCGACGGCGTGTAGACGACGCCGTACTCCGAGAGCCGCGCTTCCCACTCCGCCAGTTCCGACCGAGAAGAGACCTTGAACGCCACGTGGTCCAGACCGGTCCGCCGTTCGTCGAACGGCGGCCGCTCGGTGTTCTTGTGCTCGACGAGAACCACCGCGAAACCCTCGCTCGGCGACCTGAGCACGACCTTCCGCAGACCCGTTTCCGGGTCTTCGCGACGTGTGAACTCTTCGAGTTCCAGAACGCGGGCGTACCAGGGCACGCTCCGGTCCACATCGGTCACGGTGAGTGCCAGGTGGTGCACAGACATGAGCTTGGACATCGGGGATGACCGTCCTGATCAAGAATCTTGGGGGCGCCACCAGGGTGACACAGGCGCCTGGGGCCACGAGGTGATCCACCGACTTCCCACATGAATCGTGATATCCACCGGGAAAGAGTGTTAAAAAGTGGCTGAACCGCACGCGGACCCGATATCGCCTCGTGACCGCCTCGTGGCCCCTGGGTGTCAACGTCCTCCGCCGACGGTCAGCACCGTCCCGGTGGTGTACGACGCGGCCGGGGAGAGCAGCCACAGCACGGCTTCCGCGACTTCGCCGGGTTCGCCCGCCCGCCCCATCGGGATGGTCGGGGCGATCCGGTCCATGCGATCGGGCAGCCCGGCCGCCGCGTGCAGTCCGGTGTGGATCATCCCCGGCGCGACCGCGTTGACCCGGACGGACTCTTTCGCGACTTCCTGCGCCACGCCGTAGGTCATCGTTTCGACCGCCGCCTTGGTGCCCGCGTAATGGACCCATTCACCGGGCGAACCGGTGCGCGCGGCGGTGGAGGACAGCGTCACGATCGAGCCGCCCTCGCCGCCGTACCGGGTGGACATCCGGCGGATGCCCTCGCGGACGCACAGGAAGACGCCGGTGACGTTGACGTCCACCACGCGACGGACGACGTCGACCTCGTACTCGTCGAAGCGGCCCGGGGTGTTGCCGGTGATGGCCGCGTTCGCGACCACCCCGGCCAGCGGGCCGAGCTCGACGGCGGCGTCGAACAGGGCCACGACGTCGTCCTCGGAGGCGACGTCCCCGCGCTGGGTGATCGCTCGGACGCCGTGCTTCCGGGCGCGCGAAGCGACGTCTTCGGCCGCTTCGGCGTCACCCGCGTAGTTGACGACGACGTCGTGACCGCGCGCGGCGGCCAGTTCGCAGACCGCCGCGCCGATGCCCTTGCTGCCGCCCGTGACGACGATGACCCCGGTCATATGGCGAAGTTGACCAGCGGGAGGTTCTCGAGGACCAGGTCGGCCCGGTCGCTGGTGGACGCGATCAGATCGGCGTTGCGCTGGTCGGAACCGAGCGCGCGGCGACGCGCTTCGACCAGCGAACGGCCGTAGCGGCGGTGCCGCGAAACGAGCCGCTCGATGCGCTCGGGTTCGTCCGGCGCGAGGAACCACGACTCGGCGAGGATCGGCTTCACGCCACTCCACGGGTCGTCCTGCATGAGCAGGTAGTTCCCCTCGGTGATGACCAGCGGGACGTCCGGCGTGACCGCGACGGCACCGGCGATCGGCTCCTCGATCTCACGGCGGAACTCGGGCGCGTAGACCGTCTCGCGGCCCTCGGCGAGCCTTCGCAGCAGGTGCACGTACCCGGCCGCGTCGAAGGTGTCCGGCGCGCCCTTGCGCTCCACCCGCCCGAGGCGCTGCAGCTCCACCTGCGCGAGGTGGAAGCCGTCCATCCCGACCACGGCCGCCCTCGTGCCCAGCGCCTTCGCGAGGCCCCAGGCGAGCGTCGTCTTGCCGGACGCGGGAGCGCCGACGATCCCGAGCACACTGCGCTGTCCCGGCTTCGCCAGCGTCTGCGCCCTGCTCAACAGGTCTTCGAACACCGGAGGCATGTCAGTCATGACAGTCCTTCTCTCCTCTTCGCGACCGCGGCCGTCCACGACCTCGGTCCTTCATGCCGCACCCGTTCGGCGGCCACCTCGTTGGCGAACTCGATCCAGCCCCGGACATCCCCTGTGTCCCTGGCGACCGCGTACGCGAAAGCTCCGTGCCAGACGTCGCCCGCTCCCAGCGTGTCACGCGCTTGGGTGACGGGGACGGGGATGGCACCGGACCCGTCCGCCGTCGACCAGCGGACCGGTTCGGGGCCGGCGGTCGTGATGACCACCGGCACGCCGTGCTCGTGGGGATCGTCCCCGCGGTAGAGCGAGGAGCACGCGGCGATGTCGACCAGCGGCAGGAGTTCGGGGAAGACCGGCTTCCAGCTCCCGGCGTCGAGGACCACCGGCACGCCGCACTCCCGCGCCCAGCGCGCGACCTCGACCGCCACTTCCGGATGGTGCCCGTCCAGGAGCACGCACCCCGGCAATTCGTCACCTGGTTGCGGTAGTCGCGCGTGCAAGGATCGCAAGTAGGTGCCGAATTGCGGGGAAGCGTGGGCGTTGCGCGAGACGACGGTGCGTTCGCCGTCGGAGTCACGGACGGTGATGGCGCTGATCGCGGGCGGATCGGGCCGCTCGGGATCGAGGTCGACCAGGTCGACGCCGTGCGCTTCGAGGTCTGCGCGGGCGAGTGCCGCCAGCGGATGCGCACCGGCGACCGTCAGCAACCTCGCCCCGGCGCCGAGCGCGGCCACGGTCACCGCCGCGTTCGTCGCCGGCCCCCCGGCGGCGACGTCCATCGACAGCGAACGCACCTTTTCGCCCGGCGCCGGTATTTCGGCGACGCGCTGAACCTGGTCGACGGTGCACAGGCCCGCCAGCAGCACCCGCACCTACAGTCCCGTGTGGACGGCCGCGGCGACTTCTTCGACCTCGCCGTTATCGCCGATCTTCAGCGCACCCGTGAGCAGGCCGACGACCTGGTTCATAGTGTGCGTCTTCGGCGAGACGACCGCGACTCGCTTCCCGAGGCGGTGCACGTGGATGCGGTCGGCGATGTCGAACACGTGCGGCATGTTGTGGCTGATCAGCACCACCGGCAGGCCGCGTTCGCGGATCCGGTTGATCAGGTCGAGCACCTTGCCGGATTCGGCGACGCCGAGCGCGGCGGTGGGCTCGTCCATGATCACCGCCTTGGTGCCGAACGCGGCCGCCCGCGCGACCGCGACACCCTGGCGCTGCCCGCCGGACAGCGTCTCCACCGGCTGCGTGATGGACTTGATGTTGATGCCGAGTTCGTCCAGGATCCGCTGCGCGTCGGCCCTCATGGTCGCGGTGTCCAGTTTCCTGAACAGCTGACCGAAGAGGTCCTTTCGCCGCTTTTCGCGGCCGAGGAACATGTTCGAAGCGATATCGAGCGCGGGCGCGACGGCGAGATCCTGGTACACCGTCTCGATCCCGTAGTGGCGAGCGTCCAAAGGGGACTTGAAGTGGACGGTCTCACCGTCCACTTTGATCTCACCCGCGTCCGGGATCACCGCTCCCGAAAGGGCTTTGATGAGACTCGACTTCCCGGCGCCGTTGTCGCCGACGACGGCGAGCACCTCACCGGGGAACAGCTCGAAGTCGGCGCCGTCGATGGCGGTGACCCGTCCGTAGCGTTTGACCAGTCCGCTCGCGGCTAGAGTCGGTTCAAGCGTCGTGGGCGTCGTCATGACTGCTGCCTCCTCGCGAACCGGTCGACGCAGACAGCGCCGATGAGCAGAGCGCCGGTGGCGACGTCCTGGTAGAGCGCGTCCACGCCGAGCTGGGTCAGTCCGGACCGCAGGACCGCGACGACCAGCGCGCCCATCATCGTGCCGAGCACCGAACCCCGGCCGCCGAACAGGCTCGCGCCGCCGAGCACCACCGCGGTGATGGAGTCGAGGTTGCCGAGCTGGAAGGCGTTCGGGTCGGCGTTCGGCACGCGGCCGAGCGCCTGCCAGGCGGCGATCCCGACGATCACCCCGGCGACGATGTACACCGAAAGGATCGTCCGGTTGACCTTGATCCCGGACAGCCGCGCGGATTCCGGCGCGTTGCCGACCGCGTAGACGTGCTTGCCCCACGGCGTCCGCGTGAGCGCGTACCAAAGTGCCAGGTACATCAGCAAAGCCAGCGTCATGCCGTAGGTGATCGGGATGCCGCCGAACAGGTAGCGGCGGGTGCCGAGCCATTTGAGCAGCGAGTCGGCGACCGGGACGGCCTGGCCGCCCGCGAACAGTTTCGCGGCCGCGGTGAGCACCGTCAGCAGGCCGAGCGTGACGATGAACGGCGGCAGTTTGATCCGGGTGACCAGCGAACCGGTGACCATCCCGATCACCACCGTCGCCAAGATTCCGAGCAGCAGCGCCCAGATCCCGGAGACGCCGCCGACCACGAGCTTCGCCATGATCAGCGTCGCGAGCACCATCGCGGCCGCGTTGGCCAGGTCGATGCCCGCGGTCAGGATGATCAGCGTCTGCCCGAGCGCGAGCGTGCCGACCACCAGGGACTGTTGCACCACAAGGGAAAGGTTGTCGAGGTCGAGGAAGGTGTCGGTCGAGAAGGAGAACACCACGATCGCGACGAGCAGGGCCAGCGCGGGCCCGACCGCGGGCGCGCGCAGGAAGAACTCACCGATCGTCGGGCGTTCGTTGCCTTTGAGGGTCGCTGTCGTCATCACTTCGTCCCCCAGCAGTTCTCGAGGCCCCACTTGGTGTCCTGGCTGTCCACACCGGGGATCGGCTTGTCCGTGATCACCGCGGAACCGGTGTTGACGAACCCGCTCGGCTTCTTCCCCGTCTTGGCGTAGTCGATGGCGGCGAGGACGCCCTGCTCGGCCATCTTCTTCGGGAACTGCATGACCGTGGCGGCGTACTGGCCGTCGCGCACGTTCTTGACGCCTTCGCAGCCGCCGTCGATCGAGCCCATCACGAGCTGGTTCGCCAGGCCGCGGGCCTGGAGCGCGGCGTAGGTGCCGCGGCCCATCGGCTCGTTCATCGTGTAGACGGCGTTGATGTCGGTGGTGCGCTGCAGGAGGTTCTCCACGCCCTGCTGAGCCAGGCTCTGATCACCGTTCGCGGGGGTCTTGCCCTTGATCTCCGGCGAGGCGTCGGTCAGGCCGATGCCCTTGAGGAACCCGGTGTGCCGCTGCGTGTCCACAGTGGACCCGGCGGTGCCGTCCACCATGAACAGCTTCGGCGGCTTGCCATTGAGAGCTGCGCTGATATACGCCCCCTGCTGGCGTCCGGCCTCGAAGTTGTCCGTGGCGAAGGTGGCGTCGACGGCGGTGTCCGGTTCGGTCGCCGTGTCGAGCGCGATGACCAGCACCCCGGCCTTGCGGGCGCGGTCGATGGCGTCGAGGACGCCGGTCGAGGAACTCGGCGTGATCAGGATGGTGTTCGCACCCTGCTGCATGAGGTTCTCGATGGCCCGGACCTGGCCGTCGTTGTCACCGTCGAACTGGCCGGCGAGCGCGCTGAACTCCGCGCCGTTCGCTTCGGCGGCGGCCTTGGCGGCCGCTCTCAGTTCGACGAAGTAGGGATTGGTGTCGGTCTTGGTGACCAGGCCGACCTTGGCCTTGCCGCCACCGCCTGCGTTGGACCCGCCACCCCAGTGGCGTTCGACGGTGCACCCGGCCGAGGTCACCGCGAGTGCGGCGGTCAGGGCGAGCGCGGCGAGACGTCGCTGTCTCATGGGGATGCCCTCCGATTCAAGGCTGTCCGTGATGGACCGGAAGGTAGACAGGGTTATGCTCACTCGCAAGCGTTTGCGCAAACGCTTGCCAGCTGACTTTCACCGAGGAACGTTGATGCCGCCGTCTCGCTCGTCCCGCCCCACCCAACGCGACATCGCCGAGCTGGCGGGAGTCTCGATCACCACGGTCTCGCACGTGGTCAACGGGACGAGGGCGGTGGCCGAGGACACCAAACTGGCGGTCCTCCGCGCGATCGAACAGACCGGCTACACCGGCGACGCGATCGCCCGCTCGCTGGTCACCGGCGGGACGCGGTCGATCGGCGTCGCGATCTCCCTGATCGCGAACCCGTACTTCGCGGTGCTGATCCAGGCGATCGAACGCGAAGCCGCGCTGGCCGGGTACACGGTCTTGCTGGCGGACACGCACGACGCCGTCGACACCGAGCGTGAAACCGTGCGGACGCTGCGTTCCCGCCGGGTCGACGGACTGCTGATCACGCCCTCGCCGGGCGACGGTTCGGTGATCGGGGAGCTCATCTCGCTCGACGTCCCGACCGTGCTCATCGACAGGCTGTCCACCCGCACCGACGTCGACCAGGTCGGCGCGGAGAACATCCAGTCGACGTCCGCGCTGACGGCGCATCTCGCGTCGCTCGGGCACCAGCGGATCGGCATGATCAGCGGGACGGCCGGGCTGAGCACCAGCGAGGAGCGCATCCTCGGCTACCGGCTCGGCCTCGGGCGATCCGGGCTGACCTGGTCGGAGGACCTGGTCGCGTGCGGGCAGTCTTCGCAGGCGGGCGGGGCTCTCGCGCTCAGCACGCTGCTCGCGCAGCCTTCGCCGCCGACGGCGCTGGTGGTCGCCAACGACACCATGATGGTCGGCGTCCTGCACGAGCTGCGCAAGCGCGGACTGCGCGCCGGGATCGACCTGCCGGTGGTGGTCTACGACGACGTCGAGTGGGCCGATCTGGTCGATCCGCCGCTGACCACGATGGCGCAGCCGATCGAGGAGATCGGCACACAGGCGGTGCGTCTGCTGCTCGCCAGGATCAACGATCCCGCACGCAAGGCCCAGACGATGCGGATCCCGCCTACGCTCCGCCACCGAGCGTCCTGCGGATGCGCTCTCGTTCACTCACATTGATGATTGTTGGGAGACTTTCCGGTCTCGCCGCCGGGCGACGCTCCGTAAGACGTTACCTTCGTTCAAGCTCGGATGAAGGCGTGGACCGATGACCGCATTGTCCCCGGCGTTACCCCTGTGGGCGGACACCCCTGTCACCCACCGGTTCGGGGTGGCCATGGCGATGCACGCGAACCCGTATTCGGGTGAACTCGTCCGGGCGATCCGCCGCGCCGCGCGCCGTCACGGCTGTGAGATCACCCTCGCCGACACCGGCGACAGCGTCTCCGAAGAAGCCGCGGTCGTCCGCGCGCTGCGGGCGGACCGCGTCGACGGCGTCCTGCTCGTCCCGGCGGCCGGCGACGAAGCGGTGATCAACGGGCTGGTCAGGATGGGCGTGCCGACCGTGCTCGTCGACCGGATGGCCGGCCGCAACGACGTCGACCAGGTCGGCTCCGAGAACATCCAGGCCGTGTGCGCGCTCGTGCGGCACCTCGCCGGGCTGAGGCACCGCAAGATCGGCTTCATCGCGGGCGAAGAGGACATGGCCACTCACGAGGAGCGGGCGCTGGGATACCGGCTCGGCCTCGGCCGCTCCGGGATCCGGTGGACGTCCCAGCTGGTCGCGTGCGGGCAGTCGACCCCGGGCGGGGCGGCCGCCGCGACCGCGAAACTGCTCGACAGCTGGCCGTCGCCGACCGCGCTCGTGGTGGCGAGCGAGGCGATGATGATCGGCGTCCAGTACGAGGCGCACCGGCTCGGCATCCGGATCGGGCGCGACCTCGCGATCGTCGGCTACGGCGACATGGAGTGGGCCGGGCAGGTGACCCCGGCGGTGACCACGATGGCGCAGCCGATCGAGGAGATCGGGCGCAAGGCCGTCGAACTGCTGCTCGCCCGGATCACCGACCCTGAGCGACGACCCGAATCCGTACGGCTCGCACCGCGCTTCATACACCGTCAGTCGTGCGGCTGCTGACTCACAACCCGCTGGTCAGAACGCCGCCGCCGGGTGATGATGGCGGAATGACCGACCTGTGGACCGTGCACACCGCCGACCTCGAAGCAGGCGTGCTGACCGCTGCACGCGCTCTGCTGGACGACGCATTCGACGGCGATTTCAGCGACCACGACTGGGAGAACGCGCTCGGCGGCATGCACACGCTGGTGTGGGAGGCCGGCGAACTGATCGGGCACGCGTCCCTGGTCCAGCGGCGGCTCGTGCACGACGGGCGGGCCCTCCGGACGGGTTATGTCGAGGCGGTCGCCGTCCGGTCGGATCACCGGCGGCGCGGTCATGGGGCCGCGATGATGGACGCGCTGGAGCGGGTCCTGAGGAAGGCGTACGACCTCGGGGCGCTTTCGGCGGCCGAAGACGCCCTGGAGTTCTACGCGTCGCGTGGCTGGCTGCTGTGGCGCGGTACTTCGTCGGCCATGACGCCTTCGGGCGTGAAGGCGACGAAGGAGGACGACGGGTCGATCCATGTGCTGCCGGTGGGGGTCACGCTGGATCTGGACGGGGAGATCACCGCGGACTGGCGCTCGGGCGACGTCTGGTGACCCGCGTTTCGTCCTGAGGTAGGGCACGGGTGGCGTGGGTTTGGACTGACCGGTGGGGTCGGCCGCGCCTTGGTCGTGAGTGGTAAGTGTCGTTAGAACGCTCCTTGCCACTCACGGCCACCTGGGGCAACCTGACGGGAAGCGACGTTGCGAAAGTGGCTTTCGCAACATCCGAACCCGTCACGCCGGCGGGCAAGTGACCGTGACACGCAAGTACCGCGTTCAGTCCTCTAGATGCGATGGTCCAGGGTCGCGGCGGCTTCGAGGAGCATCCACGCGCTCACCTGGACGGACAGGTCGCGTTCGGGAGCGTCGGGAGCGAGAGGCAGCGAAGGCGCCGGAGTCGCCCAGTCGGCACTGAAGAGCGGCCCGTGCGGCGTCTCGGTGGCGCCGGCCCAGCAGGCGTCGGCCGACCGGATGACCAGGTCGCGCGCCACCCCGCTCGGCAGCAGCGGCGCCGCGAGCGCCAGGTACCGCGCCAGGATCCCGGCGAACAGACCGCCGTCGCCGCCACCCTGTCCCCGGATCACCCCGTTCGGCGCGACGTGCTCCGCGACCGCGTGGATCGTGCGCTCCACTCTGTCCACTTCGGACAGTTCGAGACAGGCGCCGAGATAAACCCCTTGGCAGTAGGTGAAAATATGCTTGACCAGTTCGCCGGTTTCGACCCGCAGGCCGTCCCACACCAGTCCGTTGTCCGGATCGACGAGCCGCTCGGTCATCCAGGCTGTCAGGCCTCGCGCGTGCTCTGCCGCCCCTTCGCGGGCGTGGAAGATCGCGGCCGGGCCGTTCGCGGGCGCGTTCTTGAAGTCGTCGCCGACGCGCCACCGGATCCCGCCGCCCGCGTCGTCGGTCCAGCCTTCGCGCAGCCGCGAACTGATCGCCTCCAGCCCGCCGCGGACGTCCAGGCCGAGATGCCCCACTCGTTGCAGCGCGAGACCGAGCCAGGCGATGTCGTCGTAGTAGTCGTTGATCCACTTGCCGAAGTTGCGCAGCCGCAGAGACGCCACGAACCGGTCGATCAGCTTCAGTCGTTCCGGTGAGGGATCCCGCAGCTGCGCGTCGACGAGGGTGTCCAGCAGATGCGCCTGCCACCAGTAGTTCCAGTGCCAGTGCACGCGCTGACCGGCCGAGGGCGGCCAGCCGCTGCGGCCGAGCACCGTCCCCGGGAGCCCCCACACCCTGCGCAGATGCCGGTCGCGGACCGCGCGCTCGGCGGCCCCGGCCCGGTCGGCGAGTGCGGTCATCGCGCCATCATCCCTTGCCCGCCGACATACCGCTCAGTATGTTGAGACGGTCCCCGATCTCGCGAGGTGCTTCATGACCACGGCGCACGTGACCTGCCCGCTCTGCGAAGCCACCTGCGGCCTGGAGGTGACGATCGACGAGAAGAGCCTGGTCACCCGGGTGCAGGGCGACCGCGAGGACGTCTTCTCTCAGGGGTACATCTGCCCGAAGGGCGCTTCGCTCGGCGCACTGCACCACGACCCGGACAGACTCACAGCGCCGCTGGTCAAACGCGACGGCGAGTTCGTCGAGGTCACCTGGGACGAGGCCTTCGCCGAGATCGACAGGCGCCTTCGGCCGATCATCGACGAGCACGGCAAGAACGCTGTCGCCGTCTACTCCGGCAATCCGACGGTGCACAACGCGGCACTGGTGCTCTACGGCCGCGTGTTCTTCAAAGCCTTGGGCACCAAGAACTTCTACACCGCGACCACGGTCGACCAGATGCCGAAGCACTTCTCCTCCGGCTATCTCTTCGGCGACCCGCAGACCATTCCCGTCGCCGACCTCGACCGTACCGAGCACCTGCTCATTCTGGGCGCGAACCCGTTGGTGTCCAACGGAAGCCTGATGACCGCCGCCGACACCCGCGGCAGGCTGCGCGGGATCCAGAAGCGGGGCGGCAAGATCGTCGTCCTCGATCCGCGCCGCACCCGGACCGCCCAGCTCGCCGACGAGCACCACGCGATCCGGCCGGGCACCGACGCGTTGTTCCTGTTCGCGCTGGTCAACGTGCTGTTCGCGGAGAACCGGGTCAGTCCCGGTGAGCATGTCACCGGTGTCGACGAGGTCCGCGCGCTCGCGGAGCCGTTCACGCCCGAAGCGGTCGCGCCCGCGACCGGGATCGACGCCGCCGAGATCCGTCGCATCGCGCTCGACCTCGCGGACGCCGGGCGGGCCGCGGTCTACGGCCGCATGGGGACCACGACCCAGTCGTTCGGGACCATCGCGAGCTGGCTGGTCGACGTCGTCAACGCGCTCACCGGCAACCTCGATCGCGAGGGCGGCGTGATGTTCCCGCTGCCCGCCCTCTGGAAGCCGCGACGATCCTCGCCGTTCACCAGCGGCCGCTGGACGAGCCGGGTGCGCGGGTATCCCGAGGTGCTCGGCGAGCTGCCGGTGGCCACGCTCGCGGACGAGATCGAGACGCCCGGCGAGGGCCAGGTCCGGGCGCTGGTGACCATCAGCGGTAACCCGGCATTGAGCACGCCCAACTCCGCGCGGCTCACGGAAGCGTTGCGGCAGCTGGACTTCATGGTCTCCCTCGACGTGTACCTCAACGAGACCACCCGGCACGCCGACGTCATCCTCCCCGGACCGTCACCGCTCGAACGACCACATTACGACGTCGCGCTGTACGCGCTCGCAGTGCGGAACGTCGCGAACTGGACGCCGTCGACGCTCGAGACGGACCTGCCGCAGGAGTGGGTGACCCTGCTGCGGATGGCCGGGATCGCCGCCGGTCAGGGCCCGGACGCCGACGTGGCCGCCTTCGACACGATGGTCGCGGGTGAGACGGCGCGGCGCACCGGCGTCGACCTGTCCCTCGCCGAAGGCCGCACGGGACCGGCGCGGATGATCGACCTGATGCTGCGAGGCGGGCCGTACGGGCTGAAACTGGCCGACCTCGAAGCCGCCCCGCACGGCATCGACCTCGGCGCGCTGAAGCCGCGGCTGCCGGAGGTGCTCACCACCGCGAGCGGCAAGGTCGAACTGGCCCCGGACGCGATCACGAAGGACGTCCCCCGGCTGCGCGCGGAGCTGGACAAGGCGCCGGACGGCGGGCTGCTGCTGATCGGACGGCGGCACCTGAGCTCGAACAACTCGTGGATGCACAACCTGACACCGCTGGTGCGCGGCGGCAACCGGTGCACCGTCCAGGTGCATCCGGACGACGCCTCCCGACTCGGGCTGACCGACGGCGGGCTCGCGGCGGTGACGTCGCGAGCGGGGAAGCTGGAAGCCCCGGTGGAGGTCACGGCCGACGTCCGGCCCGGCGTGGTGAGCATGCCGCACGGCTGGGGGCACGACCTCGACGGAACGCGGACGAAGGTCGCCACAGCGCACGCCGGGGTCAACTCGAACCTGGTCGCCGACGAGACCCTGCTGGACGTCCCGTCCGGGAACGCCGTGCTGAACGGGATCCCGGTCGAGGTCACCCCCGTCTGACCACCGCAATTAGTCACCTACTTGCGGCCGGCGACTCGCGCTTGATCGCCTGCGGAACAGCCGCAAGTAGGTGACTAATTGCGGGGGCACCGGGGGTCACCAGGCGGTGGTGAGGTCGGCGTGCTGCCGGACCCAGGCGTGCATGACGATCCCGGCGGCGACACCGGCGTTGATCGAGCGTGTCGTGCCGAACTGCGCGATCGAAACGACCAGCGCCGCGGTCTTCTGCGCCTCGGCCGACAGCCCGGGCCCCTCCTGGCCGAACAGCAGCACACACTCGCGCGGCAGCTCGGCGGTCTCCACGGGCTGCGAGCCGGGGGTGTTGTCGACGGCGACCACGGCGAGGCCTTCCGTCGCGGCGAAGGCCAGCAGCCCGTCGACGTCCTCGTGGTGGAGAAGGTGCTGGTAGCGGTCGGTCACCATGGCACCGCGCCGGTTCCAGCGCCGCCGTCCGACGATGTGCACGGCGGCCGCGGCGAACGCGTTCGCCGTCCGGACCACGGTGCCGATGTTGTGGTCATGCTGGAAGTTCTCGATCGCCACGTGGAACGGGTGCCGACGGCTGTCCACATCGGACACGATGGCCTCGCGCCGCCAGTAGCGGTACGGGTCGACGACGTTGCGGCGGTCGCCTCCGGCCAGGAGTTCCGGGTCGTAGCGCTCGTCCGCGGGCCACTCGCCTTCCCACGGGCCGACGCCGACCTCTTCCCGCGCCACCCATTCGGTGGGCCCGGCTTCTTCCGACTCAGTCACCCGGAGATTGTCACTCAGCCCATGCTGACGCGGTGCGCCGGTGCGTCGCCGTCGTGGTGACGGTGGCGCCAGCGCTGGTACGCGCCGACGTAGGAGATGATCACCGTCGCCATCGCGATCACGACGACTAGCGGCAGCGACGAGCGAGGGAACACCGTGTCGTAGAGGTAGTAGGCGTTGAAGCCGCCCGGCAGATCGCCGAGGCCCTGCTGACTCCGGAAGTAGTTCTCGGCGGCTGTCAGCGGGCATGGCCACGGGAAGACGTTGACGAGAACTCCCCATGCGGCGAAGAACACATGCACGAAGATCACCTTCGGCCACCGCCACGCGAGAAAACCACCGAATCCGATGAACAGCAGCGCGAAAACATGCACCGCGACTGTCACGTTCGCCAGGAAACCCGCCACCTCAAGCCCCCTTTCACACCCCTACCAGCGACGTTACCCCTCTCGTCTTGAGAAACGCTCACGAAAAAAAGGGGCATCCTCCGTTCGCGAACGGAGGATGCCCCCTTCGGGACGTTTTAGTCAGGACAGACCGAGGTCGTCCTTGTTCAGAAGGTAACGGTACTCGAGGCCTTCCTTTTCGATGGCCTCGCGCGCTCCGGTGTCCCTGTCGACGACCGTCGCGACGCCGACCACGTTCGCTCCGGCCTCGCGCAGCGCCTCGACGGCGGTGAGCACGCTGCCGCCGGTGGTAGAGGTGTCCTCGACGGCCAGCACGCGCTGCCCGAGCACCTCGACACCTTCGATCCGGCGCTGCATACCGTGCGCCTTGGCGCCCTTGCGGACCACGAACGCGTCGAGCACGACACCGTCGGTCGCCGCGGAGTGCAGCATCGCCAGCGCCACCGGGTCCGCGCCGAGGGTCAGGCCGCCGGCGGCGACGTAGTCCCAGTCGTGGGTGAGCTGACGAAGCAGCTTCCCGATGAGCGGAGCGGCCGCGTGATGCAGCGTCGCCCGCCGGAGGTCGATGTAGTAGTCGGCCTCCTTGCCGGAGGACAAGGTCACCTTGCCGTGCACGACGGAGAGTTCGCCGACCAGTCTCGCCAGTTCGAGTTTCGCCGCTTGATCCAACCCTGGGTACGCCACGGCCGAGAGTCTTACACACGGCCCGTGGCGTCCTTCGACGGTAGCTCTAGTCACTGCCGGACGTCGCCGCGTCCACCGCCGGGCCGCGGGTCGCCGCCCAGGCCGGGACCAGGGTGGCCACCAGCGCGAGCGCGGCGGCGAGGCCGATGATGGACAGGTAGATCAGCGGGGAGCCCATCGGCAGCACCGAATCGGCCGCCACCAGGCAGAACGGGACGATCGAGCCCGCCGCGACGACGGTGCCGAGCACGATCCCGATCAGCGCGACGAGCCCGCCTTCGAAACCGGCCATCCGCAGCACCTGCGCCCTGGTCGAACCGGTGAGCCGCTGGAGGCCGAATTCGCGCCGCCGCCGCACGGTCCCCATCACCAGCGTGTTGGCCACCGAAATCACCGTGTAGGCGATGATCATCCCGACCAGCAGGTAGTTCACCCACGCGCCGACGGCCTGGTCCTTGTCGTGCGCCGCGATGAGCGCGCCACGGTCGCCGACGGACACCGGCAGCCCGGCCGTCGCCTCGCGAAGCCGTTCGGTGAGCGCCGCCGGATCGACGTCCGGGGCGGCGCGGACCAGCATCTGCGGGGCGAGTCCGGCGGTGGTGTGCGGGGCCAGGAGATCGGCGGGGAGCAGCAGGCTCTCGAAACCGCGGCGCTGGCTGGTCACCGCGACGACCTTGACGTCGGCGGGGGTGCCGTCACCGAGCCTCAGGCTCACCGTGTCGCCGACGCCGCGATTGAAGTCCTTCGCGTAGACGTCGGGGAGCGCGACGGTCCGGCCGGTCAGGGCCTTCAGGTCGCCCTGGGTCACCTTGGTGTCGGTCGTCGCGCTCACGCCGGAGGCGGTGAGACCGATCGCCGGGCGTCCGTCGTCGGAGCTGTCGTACGGCGCCTCGAGGAACACGCTGCTGGTGACGTACTCGGAGGCTCCGGCGACCCCGGGGACGGCCTGGATCCGCTGGACGAGGTCCGGGGAGAGCCCGCCCGCGGGGGAACCGATCACGGCGTCGGCGCGGACGTCCTCCGTGAAGGCCTGGTTCGCCAGCTCCTGCTGGGTGGTCTGGAGGTAGATGTTGGCGGTCGCGATCCCGACGGCGAGCATGATCGGGGTGATCGCGCCCGCCGCCCGGACGACCCCGGCGCGGGTGTTGAGCACGGCGAGCCTGGCGTCGATGCCGCCGAGCAGGCGCATCGGCCACTGCAGGATCGCGGTCATCACCTTGGCGACGCCGGGGGTGATCATCGCGACGCCGATCGCCCAGAGGATCACGGCGGGTCCGGCGGTGCTGGCCGCGACCGGACCGGTCATCACCGCGACGGTCACGATGGCCAGCGCGGTGCCGCCGCCGAAGCAGAGGATCGCGAACACGACCCGCGTCGGGGTCAGCCAGCGGCGGGTGACCGCGGCCTCGGCGAGCGCCTCGGTCGGCCGGATCTTCCCGGCCCGGCGGCCCGCCACGAAGGCGGCGATGAACACCGCGAGCATCGCGGCACCCGCGCCGACGACGGCGGGCAGCCAACCCTGGTAGAACCGCAGAACCGCGGGTACGACGCCGTTTTCGACGAGCTGGCCGAAGAGCCATTCGCCGAGGAGCGGACCCAGCGCGGCGGCGAGCGCGGTCGCGAGCAGGCCGACGGCCAGCGCCTCGCCGAGCACCATGCGCCGGAGCTGGCGCGGGGTCGTGCCGATCGCCCGCATCAGGGCGAGTTCGCGGGAACGCTGCTGGGTGGACAGGCTCAGCGTGCTCGCGACGACGAACATCGCGACCATCACCGAAAGCCCGCCCGCCACACCGGCGATGACGATCAGGTTGGTCCCGCTCGAATCGGCCTCGGGGAACTCCGCGACACCGCGGTCGATGCCGCTCAGGACGGTCGCCCCTGTGGCGACCTCGGCGACCTTCGCCTGCACCGCTTCGACGTCGGCACCCGGTTTGGTGAAGACACCGATGGCGTCGGCCTTGCCGGGGTATCCGGAGAGCCGCGCGGCGTCGGCGGCGGAGAAGAACACGGCGGCCTGGGTGATCGAACGCGGCGCACCGGCCACGCCGGCGACCCGGAACGATTCGGTCTTGCCGCGCGCGGCGACCTCGACCAGGTCACCGGGCTTCAGACCCGACGCGGCTTCGACGACGACCTCGCCCGCGACGGGCGCGGCGCCCGCCGCCAGCGTGTACGGGGTCAGCGCGGCGGAATCCCAGGCGTGGCCGAGGGCGGGCTGCCCGCCCGCCGCGAGCGGGAAGCTCACTTCGCCGACGACGTCCGAGACACCGGGGACGGACCGCAACCGGGAGACCAGGCCGTCGTCGAGCCGGACGCGCTCGGGGAGCCGCGCGTCCTCGAACTTGCGTTTGTCGTCGGCTTCGAGGGAGGCCGGGTCTTCCTTGGGCAGTTCGAAGGTCTGGCCGCCGGTGAGGACGATCGGGGCGGCGGCGAGGCGCTGCGGTTCCGCGTTGCTGCGGATCCCGGTCTCCATCAGGCCACCGCAGGAGGCGACGATCAGCGCGCCGAAGAAGACGGCGATGAAGGTTCCGATGAACCCGCCCTTGCGCAGGCGCAGGGTCCGGAAGGCGAGTCGCAGCATCACGCACCCGCCCTTGCCGGGTTGCCCCAGGCACCCAGGTGGGTCATGCGCTCGGCGACGACGTCGGCGGTCGGCGCGTGCAGTTCGTCCGCGATCCGGCCGTCGGCGAGGAAGATGACGCGGTCGGCGTAGGAGGCGGCCATCGGATCGTGGGTCACCATGATCACGGTCTGGCCGGTGGTGCGGACGGAATCGCGCAGGAGGCCGAGGACTTCGGCGGCGGTGCGGGTGTCGAGCGCGCCGGTCGGCTCGTCGGCGAAGACCACCGCGGGCCGGGTGACCAGCGCCCGCGCGATCGCGACGCGCTGCGCCTGCCCGCCGGAAAGCTCGCCGGGAAGATGCTTGCGTCGCCCGGAAAGCCCGACGCGGTTCAGGATCTCCTCGACGACGCGACGATCCGGCTTGGCGCCGGCGAGCTGCTGCGGGAGCGTGACGTTCTGCTCGACCGTCAGCGCCGGGAGCAGGTTGAAAGCCTGGAAGATGAAGCCGATCCGGTCGCGGCGCAGCTTCGTCAGCTTCGTCTCGCTCATCCCGGCCAGCTCCTGCCCGTCGAGCACGACGGACCCCGACGTCGGCCGGTCAAGTCCGGCCGCGCAGTGCAGGAAAGTGCTCTTGCCCGAGCCCGAAGGCCCCATCACGGCCGTGAAGCCGCCGCGCGGGAACGCCAGCGTCACCCCGCCCAGGGCGACGACGCCCTTGCCGTATTCCTTGCGGACGCCGTCAAGCCGGACAGCGTCGCCGTTCCACCCAGTGCTCATGGGGAAAACCCTAGGAACCGGGGGCCGAACGCACCCTGGGGCGAGCGTGCGTCTCCTGGGTAGGGCGGGCCCTACCTCACCGCGCCGGTCTTTGGCTGTCCGCTGCTCGCCCAAGACCTGAGCACCGTCCCGGCTCACCCGGACCTTGTGTTCCTGCCCACGCGACGCGACTTTGATCTCCCACCCGTCGGGTCCGGGCTCCAAAGAAGCGATGACCTGGTGCGACCGTGGCGATCGCGAAGGTAGTGAAGGGCTCCTTTACTACCGTCAGGGTAGGGAAGGAGGCCTTCACGGACCGGACCGGCGGTCAGGTGCGGCCCTTCCCACCGAACCCACCGCCGAGTTTGCGCAGCACCGCGCGCGGCAGCAGCCCGCCGACCGCGACGATCGCCTTGTACTGCAGGCTCGGCACCGAGATCACCTTGCCGCGGCGCAGATCCGCGAGCGCCTCGTCCACGACCTGGTCGACGCCGAGCCAGAACGCCTTCGGGCCGGGCTTGTCCAGTCCCGCCCGCTCGTGGAACTCCGTGGTGGTGAAGCCGGGGCAGAGCGCCATCATGCGGATGTTCTCCGGCAGCGAGGCGGCGATGCCCTCGGTGAACGAGGTGACCCAGTTCTTGCTGGCCGTGTAGGTCGAGCCGCGGCCGCTGAAGAACCCGGCGACCGAGCTGACGTTGATGATCGCGCCCTGGCCACGTTCGATCATCCCCGGCAGTGCGGCGCGGGTCAGCCGCAGGACCGCGGTGACGTTGACGTCGAGCTGACGTTGCAGCGCGTCCGGCGGAATGGTCCAGAAATCGCCGTTGAGCCCGAAGCCCGCGTTGTTCACCAGGAGATCCACCGGCGTTTCGGCCAGGCGGTCCTCGACCAGCGCGCGTCCGTCCACTTCGGACAGATCGGCGGACAGGGCGACGACGTCGACGCCGTGCGCCTCGACCAGCTCCGCGGCGAAGCTCTCCAGCCTGTCGACGTCGCGGGCGACGAGCACGAGGTCGTAGGCCTCGGCGGCGAGCCTGCGCGCGAACTGCGCGCCGATTCCGGCGGTGGCGCCGGTGATCAGGGCGGTTTGAGTCATATCGGGAACCTACTCCTCGGTCGGGTTCCGGGAGAGGTGCTCCAGCGCTGCCGAGTGACGTGCGTGGGGGTCACCCACCGTGGGGATCTGTCGTGCAATCGTCGAAGTCGGGAAGTATCGTCCCGCCCCATGGGGAAGCACAGCAGGCGCAAGCCGAGCTACCTGCCCAAGGTCGCGGCCGGCGCGGCGCCGCTGGCGTTGTTGCTCGCCGGTCCGGCCACCGCGCTCGCCGCCCAGCCGGATCCGGCGATCCCGCTCCCCCTCGACCACCAGCGCGAAGGCACCCTCGATCGCGGCGTCGGCTTCAGCAGCGAAGGGGACACGTCCGTCCTTCGCGGCTTCTTGACCAGCACCGAGCGAGACGTCTACAGCAAGGACCTCGGCGACGCGAAGGTCCTCGCGGAAGTCCGCCGGTCGGTGAGCGAGACCGTCGAGACCCGCGACGGCGTCACGGCCCGCCCCGACAAGGTCGGCGCGCTCGCCGCGGCGAAAACCGCCGAAGCGGCCATGCAGGGCCAGCGGCAAACGGTGAGGCTCGCCCGCTACGGCAGCGTCGTGGCCGGCAACGAGACCAAACTCGAAAAGACCGGCGAACGGCTGACCGAAGCGGCGATCGACCCGCGCACCGGCGTCCCCACGCTCGTCTCCGAGGACAGCCGCGGGCTCCGCGCGTCCGAGGGGACCTATCACTCCGTCCGCCCGTTACCCGGGGTCGGCGTGATCAACGAGACCCAGCAGCACGCCGGCGGGGACCTCGACCGGGCCCTGCGGCTCGACGGCGGGTTCTCCGGCGTCCTCGGCGGCGTGCTGGAGGCGGGCCGGTCTTCCGGGCACGGGATCGACGTAGGTGACTTCGCCGCCATCGGGACGACGTCGGCGCAGCACGGCGTCGGCCGCTTCAAAGGGATCCTGCCGATGGACGTCGGCTCGGGCGTCGGCTACGGCCAGGAGCACGCTTTCGGCGGCACCATCGGTCCGGGGACCGGGCTGGTGACCACCGCACAGGCCGCGGATCTGGCGCAGAACGGCGCCGGGCTCACCGGATCCGGCTCGAACACGATCAGCGGCGACCTCGGCATCGGCGAAGTGGTGTCCGCCCACGGCACCACGACGACGTCACTGCGCGGGGTGCTGCCCACCACCGATCCGGCGCGGGCCGGGCGGGTGACCCAGTCCGGGACACTCGACCTGAGCGTGCTCGGTCAGCCGTCGCACACCGGCTTCACCGCCGGCGCGCTTCCGCTGGAGATCGAGCAGTCCTGATCAGCCCTGGGGTTCGACGTCCTCGGGCGCATCGGCCTGCCAGTGACGGCCCGGGGTCGAGGCGTTGTCGTACTCCTCGTCGAACGGGTCCACGATGTCGGCGATCTCGCCCAGGTCGCGCAGCAGCCGCTCGAGCCGCGACGGCCCGGCGTTCGGGGCGACGCTCGCGAGCACCCACTCGTTCTCCAGCCACGCCACGCCGACGTCGCCGCCGAGCGAGTCGGCCGCGTCGACGAGTTCCTGCGTGATCACCTTGCGGGCGCCCTCGGAGTCGTCCGCGAAGGCGTAGCGCTGGCCGATCGGGCCGAGCATCTCGGGCATGTCCTGGCGCTGGAACGGCACGCTGGACAGCCACATCTCCAGCGGCGTCTCGTGCACGCGGTTGCAGCGCACGGCGACGACGACCGCCGGGATCTGACCCTCGGACTCGATGTCGAAGATGAAGACGGGGCGCCGCCCGTCTGAGGTGAAGGTGGACCCGGCCACGACGTTGACCGCCATCTGGGCGCCGAAGTACCCGATCGCGCCCTTGGACCACTGCTTCGGCAGCCGTTCGTCCTCTTCGACGAACTGCCAGCCGCGCAACTCGGCCCAGCGCATGCGCTCGCGATTGCGCGAGCCCTCCTTCGCCCGGTCGGCCGCGAGCAGCGCCAGCCCCGCCACCAAGGCGACGGCGGCGATGACGAACCAGATCCACGCCGGAATACCCACGCCGGTCAGGGTATCCCCCTGCCCTCACCGGATGTGATCGCCGGGCGCCGTGTCGCGCCCCCCTTTCGGTGCCGCACCCGGGAAAGACCACGAAAGACGCGGTGAAAGGTCGACAAATCGCTGTGTCGTCAACGCTATGAAAGGTCCTTTCCTTGCGAAATTTGCAAGGAAAGGACCTTTCATAGCGTTCAGCAGGTGAACGACTCGCGTCAGTCCACCCGGGTGACGGTGAGGGCCTCCGACGCCTCCTGCCCGGGGATGTCGACCCGGACCGTGTCGCCGTCCCGGATCTCACCGGCCAGCAGCTGTTTCGCCAGCTTGTCGCCGATCGCCGACTGCACCAGCCGCCGCAGCGGCCGCGCGCCGTAGATCGGGTCGAAGCCGTTCAGCGCGAGCCACTCGCGGGCCCCGGCGGTGACGTCCAGCGTCAGGCGGCGCCGCGACAGCCGCGAGGCGAGCCGCTCGATCTGGATGTCCACAATGGACGTCAGTTCGTCGGTGCCGAGCGCGTGGAAGACCACGATGTCGTCCAGCCGGTTCAGGAACTCCGGTTTGAACTGCCGCTGGACCACCGACATCACCGCGTCGTTGCGCTGGCGCTCGTCGAGCGCCGGGTCGGCGATGGCCTGCGAGCCGAGGTTCGAGGTCAGCACCAGGATGGTGTTGCGGAAGTCCACCGTCCGGCCCTGGCCGTCGGTGAGCCGTCCGTCGTCGAGCACCTGCAGGAGCACGTCGAACACGTCCGGGTGCGCCTTCTCGACCTCGTCCAGCAGCACGACCGAATACGGCCGCCTGCGCACCGACTCGGTCAACTGCCCGCCCTGGTCGTAGCCGACGTAGCCCGGAGGCGCCCCGACCAGGCGCGCCACCGAGTGCTTCTCGGCGTACTCGCTCATGTCGATCCGCAGCATCGCGCGCTCGTCGTCGAACAGGAACTCGGCCAGCGCCTTCGCCAGCTCGGTCTTGCCGACGCCGGTCGGGCCGAGGAACAGGAACGAACCGGTCGGCCGGTCGGGGTCCGCGACGCCGGCCCGGGTGCGGCGCACCGCGTCCGAGACGACCTGCACGGCCTCCTTCTGCCCGATGACGCGCCTGCCGAGCTCCTCCTCCATCCGGAGCAGTTTGCCCGTCTCGCCCTCCAGCAGCCGTCCCGCCGGGATGCCGGTCCACGCGCTGACCACGTCGGCGACGTCGTCCGCGCTGACCTCTTCCTTGAGCATGACGTTCTGCTGGCTGACCTCGCTGGCGGCGATCGCGGCCTCGAACTCCTTCTCCAGCGCGGGAATCCGGCCGTAGCGGAGTTCGGCGGCCTTGCCGAGGTCGCCGTCGCGCTCGGCGCGCTCGGACTCGCCGCGCAGCTGCTCCAGCTGCTCTTTGAGGTCGCGGACGCGCTCGATGGAGCCCTTCTCGTTCTGCCAGCGCGCTGTCAACGCTGTCAGCGTCTCCCGCTTCTCGGCCAGTTCCGAACGCAGCACGGCGAGCCGGTCCTTCGAGGCGGCATCGTCCTCTTTGGACAGTGCCATCTCTTCGATCTCCATCCGCCGCACGGCGCGCTCGACCTCGTCGATCTCGACCGGCCGGGAGTCGATCTCCATGCGGAGCTTCGACGCGGCCTCGTCGACCAGGTCGATCGCCTTGTCCGGCAGGAACCGGGCGGTGATGTAGCGGTCGGACAGCGTCGCGGCGGCGACCAGCGCGGCGTCGGTGATGCGCACGCCGTGGTGCACCTCGTACCGCTCCTTGAGCCCGCGCAGGATGCCGATGGTGTCCTCAGTGGACGGTTCACCGACCAGCACCTGCTGGAAGCGCCGCTCCAGCGCGGCGTCCTTCTCGATGTGCTGGCGGTACTCGTCGAGCGTGGTCGCGCCGACCATGCGCAGCTCACCTCGGGCGAGCATCGGCTTGATCATGTTGCCCGCGTCCATCGCGCCCTCGCCGGTCGCGCCCGCGCCGACGATGGTGTGCAGCTCGTCGATGAAGGTGACGACCTCGCCCGCGGAGTCGGTGATCTCCTTGAGCACGGCCTTCAGCCGCTCTTCGAACTCGCCGCGGAACTTGGCGCCCGCGACCATCGAGCCGAGGTCCAGCGCCACGACGCGCTTGCCGCGCAGCGATTCCGGCACGTCACCGGCGATGATCCGCTGGGCGAGCCCCTCGACGATGGCCGTCTTGCCGACGCCGGGCTCGCCGATGAGCACCGGGTTGTTCTTGGTGCGGCGCGAGAGCACCTGCACCACACGGCGGATCTCGGTGTCGCGGCCGATCACCGGGTCCAGCTCGCCGGCGCGGGCGCGCTCGGTCAGGTCGACGCCGTACTTCTCCAGCGCCTTGAAGGTGCTCTCCGGATCCGCGCTGGTGATCCGCGCGGAGCCGCGCACCTTGGCGAACGCCTCGCGCAGCGCGTCCGGGGTGGCGCCGTGCCGTTTGAGCAGGTCGGCCACCGGGCCGCCTTCGGTGGCGAGGCCGACGAGGAGGTGCTCCGTCGAGACGTACTCGTCGCCGAGTTCGGTCGCGAGCTTCTGCGCGTGCGTCAGCGCCTTGACCGCGTTCGCGTCGAACTGCGGGCTCGACACCGTGGCGCCGGTCGCCGACGGCAGCGCCGCGATCAGCGGCTCCAGCTCCTTGTGCACCTGCTCCGGATCGGCCCCGACCGCGGTCAGCAGCGGTGCGGTGAGCCCCTCACCCTGCGCCAGCAGGGCGCCGAGCAGATGCGCGGCCGCGACGTGCGGGTTTCCCGCCATCGTGGCAGCCTGCGCCGCCGACGAGATCGCTTGCTGGGTCTTCGTGGTCGGGTTGAAAGCGTCCATCCCTCACCTCGTACTAGGTCCTGCGAAGTTCTTCTCGACTCGTACAACGTCAGCAAAGTTGAGTCTGTTCCGCTCAACTTGAGAAAAGTTCAACTCCCCGTCGGCGAGACGGCCTCCGCGGGCAGGCGCGGGCCTACCCGGCCGAGTCCGACGACGGCCGTACAGGCGCACGCGGCCACGAGCACCCACGGGATCCACACTGCCACGGAGAACAGCCCGACGACGGCCGGAGCGATCACCGCGGCGAGCGTGAACGCGTATTGGAAGGCCGCCAAATAGCGGCCTCGCGCCTCGGGCGGCGCCGCGGCTTCGGCCAGCGCCCCGGACCGCGGGCCGAACGCGAGATCGCCCGCGGCCAGCACGAGGGTCGCGCCGAGCAGGTAGACCGGTTGGAAGACCTTCGGCACGAACACCACCACGAGGCACGCCAGGCACCACACCGCGAACAACGCCGAGCCCGCGCGCATCGCGGCGATCCGGGTCAGCTTCCGGGTGAGCCGCAATCCGACGACTCCACCCAGACTGGTGACGACGGTGAGCAGCGCGATGATCGCGCCGGGCAGCCAGCGGGGGCCTTGCAGGGAGTTGAAGACGTACACCGGCATCCCGATGAGGAAGAAGTCCATCGTGAGCGCGAAGAGCCCGCTGAACACGATGAGCGCCAGGTACGGGCGGTTCCGCCAGACCCGCGCGGGCCCCGAGAGCCGTCGCGAATGCCGCGGCACCGGCGTGACCAGGGTCGAGAGGATGGCCGCGGCGACGACGAAGGTGGCGACGTCGACCATCACGGCGACGTACAGGCCCTCGCGCCCGATCCACACCAGCAGTCCGGCCGCCGCGAGCCCGCCCAGCCCGAAGCCCGCGGAGCGGACCATCGCGGCTTCGGCGAACGGCCGGTCCTTCGGCCCTTCGCCCGCGACGTCGGCGATGAGCGAGAACTGCGAGCTGTAGAAGAGCTGCTGCCCGGCCGCGAGCATGACCGACGCGCCGACGACGCCGGTGAAGCCACCGGCGAGCAGGAAAGCGCTCACTCCGGCGGCCTGCAGGACGTGGGCGCAGATCATCACCGTCCGCGGGCCGATCAGATCGACGAGCCGCCCGGCGAACGCGGGGACGAGCAGCCCGGCCAGCGCACCGAGAGTGACGGCGGCCCCCGCCTGGGCGAGCGGCAGACCCACCACACGGATGACGAAGACGAGGCCCAGCGGGAGGAAGAGTCCCGAGCCGAAGTTGTCGATTCCCAAAGCGACCAGCAACGCGACCCTGCTCCGCACACCTTCGACGCTACCGGCGTGACAGCGCTACGAAAGGTCCGTTCAGTCAAGACCGGCGGGTAGCAACGACACCCGTCAGACGTCGCACGTGCGGACGGACAGGACGGCGCGGACGTCGGCGTTCATCTCCGCCAGGCGCATGGTCAACTCGACGACCTTCTCGTCGTCCCAAGCGCCGAGCGCGCGCTCCATGAACTCCAGATACCCGGTCCGCCGCCGCCCCAGTTCCTCACGGCCCCGCTCGGAGATGCTGATGATCGACGCGCGGCCGTCCTCGGGCGCGGGACGGCGGTCGACCATACCCGCGGCGGACAGCTGGGAGATTTGACGGCTCACGACCGAAAGGTCCACAAAGCGCCGTTTGGCGAGTTCCGAGGGGCGCGCCTCGCCGTGCTTCGCCAGATCGGACAGCAGCATCGCGGCCGCCGGATGCAGGCCGGGATCGTCCTGCCAGGCCTGCATGATCCAGGCGTGCTGCAGCTGGGAGGCGGCCTTCAGCTCACGCATCAGTTCGACCCTGACGTCGTCGTCGGAGCTCATCGGCGCCTCCTGGCTACTTGTACAGTACAACCTTATTCGGCGAAGCTTGCGTAAGACAACTATTTACCTCGTGAGATCGCCCACTGCCCGCCGGATTCGAGTACACCCGTCCGGAGCAACGATGCAGGCAAAAGGGCTCTCGGCAGCTAGTCTCGCGAGCGAGCCGGAACCAGCCGACCGGCCGCCAGCCACTGACCGGAGAGGTGAATGATCCGTGAATTCTTCTCCAGTGGTCACTCGTCCGTGAACCTGGGAAACTCTCTACCGGTATGCGCTTCCCGATCAACGACTCCCAGCCCGTGACGGCCGACGCGGTCAGTCCGGTACCCCGGTCGTCGGCGCCACGAGAAGCCCCGCCCGCGGTCACCGCGATGGTCCGGCTCATCCGTGAAACCTGGGCGAAGTCGGAACCCTTCATCCCGGAGATCTCCCAGTTCTTCTACGGGATGCTCTTCACCCTCGCGCCCGCCACCCGCGACTTCTTCCCGATCAACATGGAGGTCCAGCGCGGCAGGCTGGTGCGCGCGCTGGTCCACATCGTGCAGATGGTCGACCGGCCGGACGATCTCGTGCCGTTCCTGACCCAGCTCGGCCGCGACCACCGCAAGTTCGGCGTCATCCCGCGGCATTACGAGGCCGTCGGCACCGCACTGCTCGCCTCACTCAAGAGCCACCTCGGGCCGGAGTGGACACCGGAGGTCGAACGGGCCTGGGCGGAGGCGTTCACCATCGTCGCCCGCGCGATGCAGGAGGCCGCCGCGGCCGACGTCAACCCGGCGTCGTGGTCGGCCACCGTGCTCGAACACCGGCGGCTCACCTGGGATCTCGCCCTGGTCCGGGTCCAGCCCGAATTCCCGGTGCCGTATCAGCCCGGTCAGTACATGAGCGTCGAAGTCCCGCAGCGGCCGAGGCTCTGGCGCTATCTGTCGCCGGCGAACGCGCCGCGCGAGGACGGCGGCATCGAGTTCCACGTGCGCGCGGTCGACGGCGGCTGGGTTTCCCGCGCCATCGTGAGCCACACGCAGCCGGGCGACGTCTGGCGGCTGGGGCCGCCGCTCGGCAGGCTCGCGATCGACCGGGCCGACGGCCGCGCCGTCCTGATGATCGCGGGCGGCACCGGCGTCGCGCCGTTGCGCGCCATTCTGGACGACCTCGCACAATGGGGCGAGAACCCGAAGGTCCAGCTGTTCTACGGCGGACCGTCGCGTGAGGACCTTTACGACCTCGACGAGTTGCGTGCTCTCGCGGCCACGAACCCGTGGCTCACCGTGACCCCGGTGGTCGAGCGCGGTGACGAAGCGCCCGGCTGCGTCCAGGGCACGCTCGCGGAAGCCGTTACACAGCAAGGATCCTGGCCGGGACATCGCATCCTCGTCTCCGGCTCGCCCGCGATGATCCGGGCGACCGTGTCGCGGATGCTGGTGGCGGGCAGCGCTCTCGACCAGATCGCGTACGACCCCTTCACCATCGACTAACAGGTCTTTCCCCACTCCGTTCAAAGATCACCGGCTGCCCTCGAAACGCGTCGGCTGAATGCTATTCCACAATGGAGATCAGCAAAAGACCGCGCACCGTTACGCAACCCGCTGAGCACGGAAAGAAAGCCACCCGATCGGCGGATCAGGTTTCGCCGAAAACTGGCGAAAAACACTGGTGAAGCAAGGGAAATACCCCTTGCATGATCACCCTTACTTAGTGCCAGACGGGGTTGACGGCGCGTATATCGTTTGCTCCGTTCGAGCGGGAAACATCTTTTACCGGATCCTTTCCCGACTTTCGGGCATACAGTCAGGAACCCTCGGGGGAACACGATCGCCATCACGACATCGGGTCTGGAGAATATGCCCGATACAACTGGAGAACATCGTTCAGCCATGACTGCAGAAACAGTGAAGTACGTGCATCCACCGAGTTCGTCCAGATCTTCACCACCACGGAATCCCGCCACCGGACCGATTCCCGTCCCGCCCTTGATCGAAACGCCCGCGGCGGACAAGACCGTCCAGATGGCCAAGCTCGTCCGCGAGAGTTTCGCCTCCGTCGAAACGAGGGCCGAGGAGCTGTCCCAGTACTTCTACGGGGCACTTTTCTCCGTTTCGCCGGATACCAGGGCACTGTTCCCGATCAACATGGCCACGCAACGAAATCGTTTACTTCGCGCACTCGTCTACGTCGTGCAGATGGTGGACCGGCCCGAAGAACTGACCACCTTCCTCAGTCAGCTCGGCCGGGATCACCGGAAGTTCGACGTCCTCGGCCGTCATTACGACGCGGTCGGCGTCGCGCTGATCGCCACGTTGAAAAGGTTCTTGAAAGACGACTGGACACCCGAGGTGGAAGACGCCTGGGTCACCGCGTACGGCGTCATTTCGAAGAACATGCGCGATGCCGCGAGCAAGGAGGCGGGGCCGGCGTGGTGGAAGGCGACCGTCGTCGAACATCGGCTCGTGTCCCGCGACGTCGCCATCGTCAAGGTGCGCACCGACCAGCCGCTCCCGTACCGGGCAGGCGGTTACGTCAGCGTCGAAGTCCCGCAGCGGCCCCGGATGTGGCGCTACTTCTCGCCGGCCACCGCGCCACACGACGACGGGTTGATGGAGTTCCACGTGCACGCGGTGCACGGCGGCTGGGTCTCGCGCGCCATCGTCCGCCACACCCGGTTCGGCGACGCCTGGCGCCTCGGCCCCTCGCTCGGCGCGCTTTCGGTGCACCACACCGAAAGCCGTCCGCTGCTGATGATCGGCGGCGGTACCGGGGTCGCGCCGCTGCTCGCCCTGCTCGACGACATGTCGCGCTGGCAGCACAACCCGCCGGTTCACCTGTTCTTCGGCGGCCGTCGACCGGAAGACCTCTACGCCCTCGACGAGCTCCGCGGGCTGACGGTCACCTGCCCTTGGCTGACGGTGACCCCGGTGACCGAGGAAGGCACCATCGCCGGAGGTGACCGCGGCACCCTGGCCACGGCGGTCACGCAACGTGGCGCCTGGAAGGAGCGTGACGTGTACGTCGCCGGGTCGCCGTCGATGATCCGCGCGACGATCGCGAAACTGCTCGCCGCCGGGACCGACCTGGTCCGGATCAAGTACGACCCCTTCACCCTGGACTGACCCGATGCTTCGTTCGTATTAGGCCGTTCGGCTGTTCTACCTGGGCTCGACGCAGTAGTAGGTCTTCGAATCATTGACCGCGGTCACCGGCGGATTTATGGTCTAGACCACATTGCTCCCCCTCAACGGGAACACCGTCGTTCCATCCCCAGGAGCCGGCATGACCGTCAAACGCAAGCTCGTGGCAGCCGCCGCCGGTGCGATCCTCGCCCCGATCGCCATCGTGGCCATCCCTCAGGTGGCCAGCGCCCACGGCTACGTGCTGTCCCCGCCCAGCCGCCAGGCGAACTGCGCCCAAGGCAAGGTTTCCGGCTGCGGTGCCATCGTTTACGAACCGCAGAGCGTCGAAGGCCCCAAGGGGCTCCGCAGCTGCAACGGCGGTCTTCCGGGATTCGCCGAGCTCAACGACGAGTCGAAGTCCTGGCCCGCCGCCTCGGTCGGCAACAGCGTGACCTTCAACTGGAAGTTCACCGCCTACCACCGGACCACGAACTACGAGTACTACATCGGCGGCACCAAGATCGCCGACATCAGCGGGAACAACTCCGCGCCGAAGGACCCGACGTCCCACACGGTCAGCCTGAACGGCTTCAGCGGACGGCAGAAGGTCCTCGCCATCTGGAACATCGCGGACACGCCGATGGCCTTCTACAGCTGCATCGACCTGCAGATCGGCGGCGGCAACCCGCCCACCACGAGCAACCCGCCGACCACCAGCAACCCGCCTTCGACGTCGAACCCGCCGAGCAGCACCACCAACCCGCCCACGGGCGGCACCTGGTCGGCCGGGACGGCCTACGCGGTCGGCAGCACGGTGACCTACGGCGGCGCGACGTACCGCTGCCAGCTGGCGCATACGGCGATCCAGGGCTGGGAACCGCCGAACACCCCCGCGCTGTGGACCCGGCAGTAAGGACTCGTCCGTGAAGCTCGCCCTCGTTCTCGTCGCCGGTCTCGTGGCCCTCGCGGGCTGCGGGGCCGGTGATGGCTCACCCAACACCGCCGGCGCCCCGCTCACCCCGGTTCCCCAATCGGGCGCCCCGGTGGCCGCGGAGTACAACGACGCCGACGTGATGTTCCTGCAGATGATGCTCGCCCACAACGATCAAGGTGTGGAGATCGTCAAACTGGTGAAGGCCAAGCAGGCGCAGAAGCAGGAGCTCAAGGATCTCGCGGCCGCCATCGAGGCGACCCAGCGGACCGAGAGCACCGACATGCGGAACTGGCTGAAGAAGTGGGGCAAACCCGAGACGGGCTCCATGGATCCGAACGCGCATCACCATCACGGTGGCGACGGGCTCACCGACAAGGGCCTGCTCGACGCGCTATCCAAAAAGGACGGTTCGGAGTTCACCCTCGACTTCGCCGACATCTTCGTCGCGCACCAGCACAACGGGGTCGCGCTGGCGAGGACGGAGCTGAAGGACGGTAAGAACCCGGAGGCGAAGGCCTTGGCGCAGCGGGTCATGGACTCGCGCACCGGCGAGGTCCAGCAGATCCGGACTCTCGTGCCCGGTCAGTAACGCAATTAGTCCTCTAAATGCCGAAACGCCTTCCGGCGCCTGACCACGGTCAGGGCATTTAGAGGACTAATTGCGTTTCAGTGGAGCAGCACGGGTAGCTCGGCGACACCGCGCGAGATGAGCGTGCGGCGCCAGGAGCGATCCGCGCCACCGGCCAGACGAAGCGCCGGAAACCGGGTCAGCAGGACACGAAGCGCGGTGCTCACCTGGACGCGGGCCAAGGGCGCGCCGAGGCAGTAGTGGATGCCGTGGCCGAACGCGAGATGCCCCGGCGTGGTGCGGCGGATGTCGAAGTCTGCGGGTCGGAGAAACCGCGCCGGGTCGTGGCCTGCCGCGGCGAGCGCGATCATGACCGTCTCGCCGGGCGGGAGAACCGAGTCGCCCACTCGATAAGGCGTGGTCGTGAACCGGCGCGTGGAGAACGGCTGCGGTCCGTCGTAGCGCAGGATCTCCTCCACCGCGCGGGGCAGCAGCCCCCAGCCGGCGCGCAGCGCGGCGAGCTGGTCCGGGTGGTCGAGCAGGGCGAGGACGCCGTTGGCGATCAGATTCGTGCTGGTGACGTGCCCGGCGACCAGGAGAAGGAAGGTCGTGGCCCGCAGTTCGGCGTGGCTCAGCCTGTCGGCGTCCTCGTCGGTGACCCGGATCAGCGCGCTGAGCAGATCGTCGCCGGGGTCGGCCCGTTTCCGCTCGATCAGTCCGTCGAAGTAATGGTTGATCTCCTCGATGTCCTTCTCTGTCGACGTCGCGTCGCCCGCCGAAGCCATGATCCGGCCGCACAGGCCGGAAAACTCCGCCCTGTCCAGGAACGGCACGCCGAGCAGTTCGGAGATCACCGAGACGGGCAGCGGGAAGGCGAACCCGGCGATCAGGTCTTGCGGGCCGTCGCCGGACTCCATCCGGTCCAGCAGTTCGACGGCGATCGCTTCGACACGCGGGGCCAGCGCCGCGACCCGCCGGGCGGTGAACTCCCGGGAGACCAGCCTGCGCAGCCGGGTGTGATCCGGCGGGTCGCTGGAGATCATGTTCGCGCCGATCGCGCCGGGACCGATCCGGCCGGTGGCCCGCAGCCAGTTCTTGATCAGCGTGGGATCACCCAACGCGGCGAGCGCCTCGTCGTAGCCGACGATCAGCCAGACCTCGCTTCCGTTGGGCAGCCGCACGAAATGCGCCGGTCCTCGCGCGCGGAGTCCGGCGAGGACGGCATACGGATCCCGGTAAAGGTCTTCGGCCACGTCGGTCAGGTCGACGATTTCAGGACTGCTGATCACGGTATCTCCTCGGCGTGCGGTATTCCGGCGCGCACCCGCCACAACCGGGCCGTTCCGATGGCCCGGCGCAGTTCGCCGGACATCGTGTGCGCGCCGGGGGACGGCGGTGATGGCAGCAGGGCCGCCTGGGCCAGGCCGAGTGGCGAGACCCGGGCGAACGCCAGCTCCTGGTGTTCCCGCACGGCGGCGTAATGCCAGGACTCGACGACGTCGGGGTCGGCCCGGCGGATGGCCGCGAAAGCCTTTCGCAGCCCAGCGTCCGGCTGCTCATCGCGCCAGCACATCACGGTGACCTCGTGTTTCCCGTCGGCGACGGTGGTGGCGCCCACCGCGCGGGCCGTCCGTGTCGCGATAGGACCCTCGGGGGAGGCCAAGGCGCGGACGGCCGAGCGGCCAACGTGGTCGCCGAGCGCGGCTGTCAAGGTGAGCACCGTCAGTCCGTCCACTTCGGACGGAAGGACGATCGGCGGGCGGTCTGCTTCGCCGTCGCCGGACACCGCCGGTGCTTTCGGCGGCTTCAACGCGGCGGAAACCGTGTCGAGCACACGCTCCCGGAGCGCCGAGGGTGCGGCGAAGGCGAGGACGGCGTTTTCAGGCCGGTAGTGCTCCTCAATGAAGCCTTCGACATCGGCGAGTGTGATGCTGTCGACGCTCGCCTGGTCGGCGCGGGTGGTGTCGGCCATCCGGCCCTCGGGCACGGCGGCTTCCGCGACGGCGGGACCGAGCAGCAGCAACGGATTGACGGCGGCCGCGCGCATCTCCAGCAGGACAGCCCGCCGCTCGGCCTGAAGGACAGCGTCGTCGATCGGACGTCCCTCACCGAGCAGCCGGGCCAGCGTCCGGGCGACCTCGTCCCCCTGTTCCGGCAACGCCGCCAGGGTGAACCGGGTCTCCGTGTTCTCCGTGCGCCCGGTGAGGTGCAACCGCGAGCCGTCGTCCAGTGCGGCGGCGATCCGGAGGTGCTCGGTGAGATGGGCCGTTCCCCACGGGCGTAAGGGATCCGCGGCGGAACCGGCGGACACCCGCAGGCAGGCACCGACGGTGTGGGCGCCGCGCGCCGGGACGAACCGGACCCGCAGCCCGGCGACCAGGACCTCTTCGTATTCGGTCATTTCAAGGTCTCCAGCCGGGACAGCTGGTCGTCGCGCAGCGCGCCGACGACGGCGATGGCGGGCGGGGCGGCGTCGGGGACACGCAGTGCGAGGCCTTCCAGTGCGCGCTCCGCGACCGCTTCGGCGAGCCGGCTCAACGGGATTTCCCCGCGCGCCAGCCTTCGCCGATCGCCGACCGCGCCGAAGGGTTCGTCCGCCTGGACGAGCAGCAGGGTGCGGCAGCGCACCGCCGCGTCGGCCAGTTCGCCGGACGGTGACGCGGTCACCGCCTCGCGCAGCGTGTCGAGCAGGAGGGTCGCGGCTTCGGCGACGTGCCGGGGATCCACGAGGGCGTAACCACCCACGCTCGGCCCGGTTTCCCCGTCGTCCCAGCTCAACGCGGCGACGCCGTAGGCCAGCCCGCGCACTCCCCGCAGCAGGTTGATCAGCCTGCCTCGCGCTCCCGTGCCCAGGAGTTCCACCAGGAGCGGGAGCGCGCCGTCGGGTAACGCGTCAGCCCGCAGCGGAAGGCGGACCGCCACCCTGGCCAAGGTCTCGCCCGGCATCGGTGTCGCGACCAGGCCGCCCACCCACGGTTCCGTGCCTTCGAACCGCCGCACGGGCGGACGGACCCGCTCGTCTCCGGGCCGGTACACGGTGACTCCCGTTTCGCGGCAACGATCCAGGTATCCGGTGACGTCGTCCACCGAGACGCGCGCCATCGACTCGTCGTTCCCCAGTGGTCCACAGTGGACTACTCCGGAAGCGGCCGTGTCGATCGCGCCGAGCATCCGAAGGTAGAGATCACCCGAGCGTCGGCGCAGCAACCGTGACTGCGCCTCCCGCAACCCTCGCAGCTGTTCACTGTCCGGGCCGCGGAAGTCGCCGGTCACCCGGTCCAGATCGTTCAGCGCCGTCCAATAGGAGAACGAGGAGACGCGTGCTTCGAGACGGTGCCGGGTGTGCCAGCCCAGTTCCTTCGGCGGCGCCCCGCCCGCCGGGGAGGCGAGCCACCGCGCCGCGAGGGCGGCGAGACCCGCGAGCCCGTCGGGATCGTCGCGGTATCCGTACGGCAGGTCGACGATCGCGCCGCTCACGCCGTCACCGCCGAGGCCCGGCGCAGCGAGAGCACGGCGACCGGCAGGGCCGTGACCGTCGCGGCGATCCCGGCCGCGGTGAGCACCGGCCCGACACCCCAGACCGGGGTCAGGAAAGTGACCAGCGCGAGTGAAAGGCATTGCGCCGAAACGACGAAGGACCGGCGGAAGGCCAGCACCCGGCCGAGCGAGGCCGGATCCGCGTGCCGCTGGCACAAGAGGGTGTTGGGCATGGCGAACAGCAGGTTGTGCGCCCCGGCGACCAACCCGGCGAGGAACACCCAGACCGGTCCGGCGTGCGCGCAGAGCACCACGAGCCCGATCACCGGCGCGGCCAGGGCGGCGCCCGCGGTCACCATCAGGGCCGGGTTGAGCAGGTTCCGCCGTTTCGCCACCGACGCCGACATCGTCAGCCAGCCGACCCCCATCGCGGAGACGAACAGACCCGCTTCCCCGGTCCTGCCGCCTTCGCCCACGAGGATCACCGCGAACTGCGGTACCGCACCGAGAGAGGCGAAAAGTGCCGCTTCCGCCAGCACCGCCGTGCGCAGCAACCGGTCTCCGGTCAAGGAACGCAGGCCGTCGCGCAGCATGGCGAAGGGGTGGCGGCGTTCGCGCACGGCGGCCTTCTGCCGTGGCACCGGCAGGGTGAGCAGCGCCGCGAGCACGAAGCTCGCCGCGTTGACCGCCACCGCGCCGGAAAAGCCGAGGCCGACCGCGACGGCCGCCCCCAGCAGCGGACCGAGCGCGAGGATCGCGCCGTTCGTCACCTCCTGCGCGGCGTCGGCGGCGGCCAGGCGGGAGGCGGGCACCAGTGCGGGAGTCAGGCTCGGCAGCACCGCCGAGCTCAGCGTGCTGACCGTGCCCAGCAGCACGGCCAGTACGTAGTAGAGCGGGATGTTCCGCAGGCTCACCGCGAGCAGCAGCACGAGGGTGATCGCCCCGGCGACGAGATTGAGCACGATGGACAGCCCGCGCCGGTCGAACCGGTCGGCGAGCACGCCCGCCCACGGGGAGAACAGCACCCTGGGCAGCAGTTGGACGACGAACGCGCCTCCGGTCAGGCTCGCGGAACCGGTCACCTGCAGCACCCACAGCGGCAGGGCGAGCGACTGTGCCGTGCCGCCGAGCCCGGACAGCGACTGCCCGGCCCACAGCCACCAGAACGGTCGTCCGAGCCGCTCCTTGCCCTCGGTGGCGACGGCGGTCATCGCCCGGGTCGCGCCGCGTCCGCCGCCGCGACCGCGAGCTGCGCCTTGGTCCGCGATTCCCGCGGTGAGCCGATCCACGCGTCGACGGCCGCGCAGAAGTCGTCCAGTGCCTCCAGGCAGGTGAGCGAGGATTCGTTGACCTCGACCTCCAGGCAGGCGTACTCGCCGATCGGCGTGATGTCGCCGTCCGGCCCGCGGAACTCGACGAGGTCGACGCTGAACACGCACGGATGGCCGCCGTCGAGTTCGCCGAACCGTTTGATCCGCCGCTGGCTGGTGACCCCCACCGTCTCCAGCGGTCCCCGCACCAGGCCGAGGGACCGGAGATGGCGCAACGGCAGGACTTCCCCGGCGGTCAGGACGGCGGACAGCTCGCCGGGTTCGATCCGCTCGGAGATCTCCAGCGCGTCCCGGCGGCCTTCCCAGACCACCGTCTGTTTGACCCCGATCCAGCCGATCCCGGCCAGCCGCCCTTGGTTGGCGGCGACGCGCAGCGAGTGGCCGGCGGTGGTGAGGCTGCGCTCGGCGTCGTCGAGGTAGACGATGCCCTGGGTCGCGGTGACCGTCTCGGTGAGCCCGGTGAGGTTCGCGCGGACCGGCGGGGAATCGAGCCACCGCATCGGATTCACGGCGGCCGAAGCGCGGTCCAGCGCCCATTTGCTTTCGTGCTCGACACCCACGATCCGGGTCATCGGGCCGTCCTTTCGTCCAGCGAAGCGGGCGGGAAGAGATGGAAGACGTCCGCGTCCGCGTCGGTCAGCCCGAAGACCCGGCGGAAGGTCTCCCGCACCACCGCCACCGACTGCAGGGGCGGCTGGAAGTGCCCGGACTTCGTGTTGGCGACGACCATCGAGACCCGGTCGCCGCCGATGAGCACGATCTCGCCCGCCGCGCGGGCGAGCAGCCGGTCGGGCACCAGCATCGGATGCGCCACGGGGACGCCGTCGACGGTGGCGCGGTTGCGGCCGAAGATCAGATCAGCGAGTTCGAACGGCCTCGTCCAGACCAGCAGCCGGTCTTCGTCGTCGACGACGAACATGTAGGACACGCCGGAAGTCAACCGGCGCAACGGTTCCACCGGATCCCGCAGTTCGATCGTGTCCGCGAGGACGGCGCCGGCGACCGGGCGATAGCGCTCCTCGAACAGTGCGCGGTCGAACTCCAGCAACGGCGGATCCAGTTCCAGCACCGTGCGTCGCGGTGGTGGCGCGCCCCCGGCGGAGGCGAGATAGGCCTGGCCGATCAGCTCCCGCAGCTCGCGGACCCGCCGGGCGACGCGCTCCTCACCCGGGTCCGCGGTCAGCACCGTCCGCAGCGCGATCAGCTCTTCGTAGAGGACGAAGACCCTCGCCTGCGAACGCGGACCGTAGGAGTCCGAGGCCCGCGCGCCGACCTCGGCGAACCGGCGCAGCAGCAGAGCGACGGAATCGGCGGTGAGCAATCCGGCCTCCTCGTGGCCCGGGCCGGGGATCGCTCCCCGGCCCGGCCTCGTTCCGCTGCTTACATGTCGTCCGGGTGGGTGAAGCCCGCCTGCGCCATGGCCAGCGCCTCGTGCCCGTCGGCGGTGGCGTCCAGCTCCCGGAGACCGGTCACGATGGCCTCGACCTTCAGCAGCTGCTCGGCGGTCACCAGATTCGCGTTCATGCACTTGCTCCTTACCTGGTCCGGCGACGTCGTCCCGGCCGGAGTCCGGCGGGACGGCGCCTTGGCACCACCGATGATCACGACGCCGGATCTACACCGGTTCTGCGTCCGCTCGCAGCCGCCGTCCATCGGCCGTAGATCCGACGTAGATCGGGACTCGCGAAACTCGGGGGCGTGATCGTGGAAGACAACGACCGGACGCGCTCCCGGCGCGGAACGGTGCTCCTGCTGGCCGCCGCGGCGTTCCTGGCCGCGGCCGGGTACCTGGCGCAGGGTCAGGCCATCGGCCAGGCGAACGCGTCCGAAGGCGAAGTGAACTGGAACAACACCATTTCGGCGCCGCCACCGCCGCAGGGGGCCAGCTGAGACGTCAGCGCGCGTTGTTCGAAAGCTCTTCGATCGCCCGTGCCGTGTCGTCGGCTTCGGGCAGGTTGAGCGCGACGAAATGCGTATGGGCCTGGTGCAATCGGACTTCGGCTTCGCACGGGTTTCCCAGCGCGGCAAGGGCTTTTCCGAGCACGAGCAGCGCGTTGGCCTGGTCCCGCCGGGTGCCGAGCTCCTCGCAGAGCCGCAACGCCGACCGGGCCTCGGCAGCCGCCTCTTCGGCCCGCCCCAGTGCCAGCAAGGTCTCGGCGAGCCGGAAGAGCGCGTGCGCCGCCCGGTCCCGGATGCCGGCCGCCAGGCAGCTCTCGACGCACGTGGTGAAGTGCGCGGACGCGGCTTCGTAGCGTTCGAGCGCGTGGTTCGCGAGCCCGAGCACGTAGAGCGCGTAGCCGATCCCCGGCGCGTCACCGATCTCCCGCGCCACGGCGAGCGCCGACTCGCAGACGGCGAGGACGTTCGCCGGGTCGCCACCGCGCAGCAGGGCGTGCGCCGAGTTCAGGCTGCTGGTCACCGCGCCGGAGCCGTGCCCGAGCCGCCGCGCGAGTTCGGCGGACCGCTCGAAACACCGGACCGCGAGCCGGTAGTCGTGCCGGAGCTGGGCGGCCAGGCCGAGGTTGTTGAGCGCCTGCCGGAGGATCGCCGGGTCGTCGGCCTCGGTCGCGGCGGTCACCGCGCGCCGGGCGTGGGCCTCGACGTCGGTGTGCGTCCCCGTGCGCAACGCGACGGTGCTGCACAGGAATTCGGCCCGGCCGAGGAGGCGGTGGCGCGCCCGCCGTCCCGGCCCCGCCGGTTCGGGAACACGGGCGGCCGCTCTCGCGAGGGTGCCCGCGGCGGCGTCCAGCCTTCGCGCCCCGGCTTCCACGGCGAACGGGCTCATCGCGATGAGCAGGTCGATCGCGGTGCCCAGGAGCGGAACCGAGCCGATTTCGACGACTCGCGCGCAGACCGCCACCACGGTGTCCCCGGCCGCCGACGCCCAGTCCCTCGCCGCCCGCAGGTCGGCGATCGGCGTCCCGGCTGTGCTGGGCGAGCGCGGACCGAGCACGTCCCCGGTGGGATCGCCGGGCACGGCGTGCGCGAACGCGGTGCGCGCCGTGGCCGTCAACAGCGACAGCAGCCGATCGAGCGCGGCCAATTCGCCGTCCGCGTCGCGATCACGGCCGCGGCCGAACGAGACCAGGAGCTCGTGGACGCGGAACCGGCCGGGCACCGTACCGTCCAAAATGGACGCGTCGACCAGCACCTCCAGCCGCGTTTCGGCCTCGGCCGGGGGCACGCCGAGGACCGCCGCCGCTTCCGGCAGCGTGAACTCGCCCCCGGCGACAGCGGTGAGCAGCACGAAATCCTGGGCGAGCGGCTCGGCGAGCTGCCGGTACGCGACTTCGAAGACCGCCTCGATGGCGAGGGGCCCGGCCCGCAGCTCGGCGATCCGGCGGCGCTCGTCCCGCAGGCGTTCGACCATGGACCGCAGGGTCCAGTGCGGCCGCGCCGCGAGACGCGAGGCCACGATCCGCACCGCCAGGGGAAGCAGGCCACAGGCGGTGACGAGGTCGAGGGCATCGTCCGGTTCCGCTTCCAGCCGTCGCGCGCCGACCCCCCGACGCACCAGTTCGAGCGCCTCATCCGGGCTGAAGACGTCGAGGTTGACCTGGGTGAGCAGGGGCAGGCCGTCGAGTCTGGCGCGGCTGGTGATCAGGACCGCGCAGCCGGGCGTACCGGGCAGCGCGTCGCGGATCTGCGCGGCGTCGGCGACGTTGTCGAGCACGATGAGCAACCGGCGGCCGTCGAGAAGCGAACGCCACAGCCCGCGCCGCTCGGCGAGGCTCCCCGGCGACCGGTTCGACGGCACACCCAGCCCGGCGAGCAGCAGTTCCAGCAGGTCGGGGCCGGTCACCGGCTCCCCGACCTGGTCGAGGTCGCCGAGATCGACGTGCAGCTGCCCGTCCGGATAGCGCTCGCGGATCTCGTGTGCCAGACGCACCGCGAGGGTGGTCTTGCCGACGCCGCTCATCCCGGTGATCGCCAGCATCGCCGGTGCCCGCCCGTCGGCGGTCTCCAGCACCGTCCGCAGGGCCGAGAGCTGGTCCTGCCTGCCGGTGAAGTCCGGCAGATCGGGCGGGAGCTGCGCCGGGATCGGCCGCCATCGGCCCGGCGGCTCCTCCTGTCCGGCGGGCGGAGAGAGGGTCACCTGCGGCGGGGCGGGCGCGACGACGTCTTCTCCCCGGAGGATGCGCTCGTGCAGCTCGACCAGTTCCGCGCCCGGCTCGACACCGTGGGTCTCCACCAGGCCACGGCGGGCGTCTTGGAAGACCCTCAGTGCGTCGACCTGGCGGCCCATCCCGTAGAGCGCGCGCATCAGCAGGACGTAGAGGCGTTCCCGCATCGGATGTTCGGCGATCATCCCGGTCAGCCGCGGCTGCGCCTCGTAGTAGTGACCGAGCCTCAGCTCCGCCTCCAGGTACTGCTCGGTGAGCGCGGTGTGCAACTCGTCCAGCCACCGGCGGCTCTGTTCGGCGAACAGGCCGGGCACTCCCGCGAGCGGTTCGCCGGTCCACAGGGCGAGTGCTTCCGACAACACCTGTCTGGCCTGGTGCGCGTCCCCCGAAGACAGCGCTTCTTGAGCCAGTGCACCGAGTTCCCCCGCGCGGGAGGCGTCCACCGTCGAGGGCGGCACGGCGAGCCGGTAGCCGTCGCCCGCCGACACCAGCACGTCTTCGCCGGCGCCGGCGGTGGCGAGCAGCCGCCGCAGTCTCCAGGCGTAGGTGCGGACGGTCGAAGCCGCGCGGGCGGGCAGGTCCTGGTCCCACAGGGTGTCGGTCAGCCTGCCGAGGGACACCGCCGTGCCGGGCGTGAGCGCCAGCGCGGCCAGCATCGCCTGCTGTTTCGGCGTTCCCACGGGGATCGCCACCCCGTCCGGGCGGTACAGCCGCATCGGGCCCAGCACCACGAATCGCACCCCAGGCCACGCTGCCGCCATGCGCGTCGCTCCCTCCGGCGCAACGACCGTCGGCGCCACTCGATGCTAACGCCGGTGGAGCCCGGGGAGCGCGGGATTGCCTCTTCGGCTCCGCTTCGGTGCACGAACGGCCGTGGAACGACCAAAACGCGTCTAGTCCTCTGAATGCCGGGGACGCCTTCCGGCGCCAGACCACGGTCAGGGCATTCAGAGGACTAAACGCGTGTTTTCAGCGACGGGGTTTGGGCTTCCAAACCACGAGCGCGGTCTGCTGCCGCAGGGGAACGAGATCCTTGCGGTAGGAGGCGTGCACGGCCGCGGCCGTCTGTTCGGCGGTGACGTACGCCGCCGTGAGCTCTTCGGTCAGTTCGGCGATCCGGGCGCGGAGCGCGTCGACCTGGTTTTCCAGCTCGATGATCCGCTTGATGCCCGCGAGGTTGACACCGTCCTCTTGGGACAGTCGCTGCACCTCGCGGAGCAGCGCGATGTCCCGCATGGAGTAGCGACGGCCACCACCGGAGGTCCGGCCCGGCGACACGAGACCATGGCGGTCGTAGGACCGCAGGGTCTGCGCGTGCAGGCCGGAAAGCTGCGCCGCCACCGAAATGACGAACACCGGGGTGTCCTCGTCCGCACCGTGCGGCAGCCCGCCGAACATCGTGCTCACCTGCCTTCGAGAAGTTCGGTGATCTCCGGTCGCGGGTCGTGCTCGGACATGGCCTCCGCGTAGGCCTCCAGCGCTTCACGGGCCTTGTCGTCCAGTTTGGACGGTATGGCCGCCTGCAGGGTGACCAGCAGGTCGCCCTGCGAGCCGTCCCGCTTCGCGATTCCCTTGCCGCGCACGCGAAGCACGCGACCACTCGCCGTACCCTGCGGCACCTTCAGCGAGACCTTGCCCTCGAGCGTCGGCACGGTGATCGTGCCGCCGAGGGCCAGTTCCGCGAAGGACACCGGCACGGCGATCGTCAGGTCGAGGTCCTGGCGCCCGAACACCGCGTGCGGCGCGACGTGCACGCGGACGTACAGATCGCCCGGCTGCGCGCCGCCCTTGCCCGGTTCGCCCTGGCCCGCCAGCCGGATCCGCTGGTCGTCGGCGACGCCCGGCGGGATCCGCACGGTCAGGGTGCGGGTGCGGGTGCTGACGCCCTCGCCCGCGCATTCCGGGCAGGGGTCGTCGATGATCGTGCCGCGGCCGCGGCAGTCGCGGCACGGCTCGGAGAACGCGAACGCGCCCTGGCTCCGGCTGACCAGCCCGCTGCCCTGGCAGGTCGAACACGTCCTCGGGGAGGTCCCCGGCTTCGCGCCGTTCCCGCCGCAGGTGGAACAGGTCGCCGGGCTCGACAGCCTCAGCGGCAGGGTCGCGCCCTTGACCGCCTCGGTGAAGTCGATCCGGACGTCGGTCTCCACGTCCGCGCCGCGCTGCGGGCGGTTCGCCGTGGCACCCGCCGCGCCGCCGCGGCGGCCGAAGAGACCGCCGAGGATGTCGCCGAGCCCGCCGAAACCGGCCTGCTGCTGGCCACCCGACTGACCGAAGATGTCGCCGACGTCGAAACCGCCGCTTCCGCCGCCACCACCCGGGAAGCCGAAGCCGCCGGGACCGCCGGAGCCGAAGAGGCGGCGGGCCTCGTCGTACTCCTTGCGCTTGGACGTGTCGGAAAGGACGCCGTACGCCTCGGAAACCGCCTTGAACTTCTTCTCGGCCTCCGCGTTGCCCGCGTTGGCGTCGGGGTGGTTCTCCTTGGCCAGCTTGCGATAGGCCTTCTTGATCTCGTCCGCGGTGGCGTCGGAGGAGACGCCCAGCTCACGGTAGAAGTCCTTACCGATCCATTCCCGTGCACTCACCGAACGTCTCCTCCTTTCACGCCGTATCGCCGATCAGCGGTTGTTCTCATCGAAGAGCTCGCCCTCGAGCGGCAGCTCGCCGCCCACGGGCGGGTCCACCGGGGCGTCCTGCGCCGCCGGCGCCGGAGCCGGGGCGGCGCCCGGCTCGTGGTCGGTGACCCCGACCAGCGCCGCGCGCAGCACGCGCTCGCCGAAGCGGTAACCGCGTCGCATGACCGTGGTGACCGTCGGCCCGGCGACGTCCGGCGAGGTGCTGTGCTGGACGGCCTCGTGCACGCTCGGGTCGAAGGCCTCGCCCTCGGTGCCGAACGGCTCGAGCCCCGATCGCTGCAGGCTCCCGACCAGCTTCTCGCCGACCGCCTTGAACGCACCCGTCAGGTCGCCGTGCTGCCCCGCGCGCTCGAGGTCGTCGAGCAGCGGGAGCAGGTCGTTGACGACCGACGCCTTGGCGCCGGTGACGACCTGTTCGCGGTCGCGGTCCACGCGCTTGCGGTAGTTGGCGTACTCCGCCTGGAGACGCTGGAGGTCGGCGGTGCGTTCCGCCAGCTCCTTCTCCAGGTCGGTGGCCACCGACACCGAATCGTCCATGATGGAGTCCCCGAGGCCGGGGCCCGCGTGGGTCGCGGGCACCGGCTCGACGGGCTCCACCGTGTCTTCGGCGGGAGCGGCGTGCTTCGGGCCATCCTGGGCTTCGGGCGCCGGGGCGGGCGGGCGGACCTCACCGGTCAGCGGATCGATCCGCCTGCGGTCCCGCACGACCACCGGTTCCTCCGGGCCCCGGCCCTCGGTCTCGTCGTAGCGGCCCGTCACTTCTTGTCCTTCTCGTCCTCTTCGACGATCTCGGCGTCGACGACGTCGTCCGCCTTGGCCTGCGAACCGGTGCCCGCGCCTGCCGCACCGGCCGCGCCTTCACCGGCGGCACCTTCGGCGCCCGGGGTGGCGTTGGCGTAGAGCGCGGTGCCCAGCTCCTGCGAAGCGGTGTTCAGCTTCTCGATGGACTCGCGGATCTTCGCCGAGTCGGTGCCCTTGAGCGCCTCGTTGGCCTCGTCGATCGCGGACTTCACCTTGCCCTTGAGTTCCTCGGGCAGCTTGTCCTCGTTGTCCTTGACGAACTTCTCGGTCTGGTAGACGAGCGTCTCCGCCTGGTTGCGGGTCTCCGCCTCCTCGCGGCGCTGCTTGTCCTCCTCGGCGTGCGCCTCGGCGTCCTTGACCATGCGCTCGATGTCGTCCTTCGGCAGCGCGGAGCCACCGGTGATCGTCATCGACTGCTCCTTGTTCGTGCCGAGGTCCTTCGCGAGGACGTGCACGATGCCGTTGGCGTCGATGTCGAAGGTGACCTCGATCTGCGGCACGCCACGCGGGGCGGGCGGGAGACCGGTCAGCTCGAACATGCCGAGCTTCTTGTTGTGCGCCGCGATCTCGCGCTCACCCTGGAACACCTGGATCTGCACCGACGGCTGGTTGTCGTCCGCGGTGGAGAAGATCTCCGAACGCTTGGTCGGGATCGTGGTGTTGCGCTCGATGAGCTTGGTGAACACGCCGCCCTTGGTCTCGATGCCCAGCGAAAGCGGGGTCACGTCGAGCAGCAGGACGTCCTTGACCTCGCCCTTGAGCACACCGGCCTGCAGCGCGGCGCCGACGGCGACGACCTCGTCCGGGTTCACGCCCTTGTTCGGCTCGCGGCCACCGGTCAGCTCCTTGACCAGGTCCGACACGGCGGGCATGCGGGTGGAACCACCCACGAGCACGACGTGGTCGATGTCGCCGACGGCGACACCCGCGTCACGGATGACGTTGTTGAACGGCTTGCGGGTGCGCTCCAGCAGGTCCGAGGTGATCTTCTGGAACTCGGCGCGGGAGAGCTGCTCGTCGAGGAACAGCGGGTTCTTGTCCGAGTCCACGGTGATGTACGGCAGGTTGATGCCCGCGGAGTTCGAGCTGGACAGCTCGATCTTCGCCTTCTCGGCCGCCTCACGGATGCGCTGGAGCGCCATCTTGTCCTTGGTGAGGTCGATGCCGCTGGAGGCCTTGAACTTGTCGACCAGCCAGGTGACGATGCGCTCGTCCCAGTCGTCACCGCCGAGGTGGTTGTCACCGGAGGTCGCGCGGACCTCGACGACGCCCTCGCCGATCTCCAGCAGCGAGACGTCGAACGTGCCGCCACCGAGGTCGAAGACCAGGATGGTCTGTTCCTTCTCGCCCTTGTCCAGGCCGTACGCCAGCGCGGCCGCGGTGGGCTCGTTGACGATGCGGAGCACGTTCAGGCCGGCGATCTGCCCGGCCTCCTTGGTGGCCTGCCGCTGCGCGTCCTCGAAGTAGGCGGGGACGGTGATGACCGCGTCGGTGATGGTCTCGCCCAGGTACGCCTCGGCGTCGCGCTTGAGCTTCATCAGCACACGGGCGCTGATCTCCTGCGAGGTGTAGGCCTTGCCGTCGATCTCGGTCTTCCAGTCGGTCCCGACGTGCCGCTTCACCGACCGGATGGTCCGGTCGACGTTCGTCACCGCCTGGTTCTTCGCCGGCTGACCGGTCAGCACTTCGCCGTTCTTGGCGAAGGCGACGATCGAGGGAGTGGTGCGTGAACCTTCCGAGTTGGCGATGACCGTCGGCTCGCCGCCCTCAAGGACAGCGACGACCGAGTTGGTCGTGCCGAGGTCGATGCCGACCGCTCGCGCCATGGTGTGATCCTCCTGCTAGTTCTTGACCTGCGTGTTCGCCCCCACCTTGAGTGGGTGCCACGCAAGTTCTATCGGGATGATGCGGTCTCCGTCAAGCCGGACTTGAGCCGACTGCACTCAACCTTGTACCCGGCTCAACGAGCGACCCGGGTGTCTTGTTCCCGGACTACCGGCAGACCGTGCCCGGGGCGGGTGTGAGCCCGCTCACCAGGTACTTCACTTCTTCGGTGCGCACGCAGGCCGAGTTGAGCAGCCCCGTGTGCCCGTATCCGGCGTCGACCAGCAACGCCGAGTTCTCGATGTTCCGCGCGAGCCCCTTCGCCCAGACGAGTGGCGTCGCCGGATCGTGTTCGCCGCCGACCACGAGGATCGGCGCCGCGCCCTTCACCTTCTGCGGCCGCGGCAGGTACGCCGAGGGCACGGGCCAGCCCGCGCAGCCGCTCGCCATGTCCCAGAACTCCGAATACCGCCAGCTGTGCGGCGCGAGGGTCTTCACCAGCCCCTGCATCGCCCGCATGTCGGCGTAGGAGGTGAACGGCGAGCCGAAGTCGTGGCAGCCGATCGAGCGGTACGCGCCGTAGGACGGGTCCAGTTGCGAATAGGGCAGCAGCCCGTCCGCGTTCCCCGCGGCCGCGTCGGCGATCCCCTTCGCGATCTCCGGCCAGAAGGCGGGAAGGATGAGGGAGCCGTAGAGACCGGACGCCATTTCCTCGGCGGTCACGTTCCGGCCGAGCTGTTTCGACGGGACGCCGCCGGGCGTCGCCATCAGCGCGTCGTAGGTGGCGAGGACGTCTTTGCCACGAAGCGCGCAGTCCGCCGTCGTCGTACACCACTTCGCGAAGTCCTTGAGGGCGCTTTCGGTCGCGATGGCCTCGTCGAGGACGGCCAGCCGCGTCGGCCGCGAATGGTCGACTGCGCCGTCGAGCACCATCGCCCGGACGCGCTTCGGGTACTTCTCCGCGTACACGGCACCGAGTTCGGAACCGTAGGAGACGCCGAGCCAGTTCACCTTCGGCTCACCCAGCGCGACCCGGATCGCTTCGATGTCGTCCGCGGCGTGCCAAGTGTCCACAGAGGACAACTCAGGTCCGGTCCTTTCGAGACACTCGGTGCCCGAAGCGCGGTTGTGCGCGATAAGCTTGTCGTAGTCCGCGCGGCTGCGCGGGAACCGGCTGATCGACGGATCGTGCAGATCGGGCCCGCAGGTGATCGCGGGTGTGCTGTCGCCGACGCCGCGCGGGTCGAACCCGATGACGTCGAACCGCTGCCGCACTTCGGCCATCTCGGGCTTGTCCAGCGCGAACCCGCGGCCGCCGTACTCGAGCACGGTGACCCCGGCACCACCGGGACCGCCCGGATTCGTCAGCAGCGAACCGACGCGGCGCGCCGGATCGGTCGCGGGCAGTTTCGCCAGCGCGATCGAAACGGTGCCGCTCACCGGAAGGCTCGCGCATTCCAGCGTCGGCGCGTACTCGGTCGCGCAGGGCTTCCAGTCGAGCCGGGGCGCGGCGGACGCGGGCAACGCGGAGAGCGGGAGCAAGGTCAGCGCGGTGACCACCGCGAGAACCTTCATACGGGCTTCACCGTGATCGAGCCGGTGCCGGACTTGAGGTCCAGGACGTTCGCCGAAGCCTGGTCCTGCCGCACACCGGCGGTCTCGACGCCACCGACTTCCGAGCGGGCGTTGATGCGGTACGCGCCGTCGGGAACGGTGACGGTGACCTTCCCGGTCTCGGCGTTCGCGGTGACCGCCCCCGGTTTGGCCAGCCCGATCCTGATGTCACCGGTACCGGTGCTCAGTTTCACCGGGCCGGTCGTGCTCAGGACCTCGAGATCCCCGGTGTCACCCCGGAGGTCCACCGCGGCCGCGCGGGTGAGCGTGATCTTGCCGGTGCCGATGGCCCCGGAGATCGCCAGCTCGCGCGGGACCACGACCTCGTAGTCCACGCCGCACTGGCTGCAACCGCCGAGGATCAGCGTGCCGTTCTCGACACTGTGCGTCTTGCCGGGATTCTTTCCGGTGTAAGTCACTTCGCGGCGCAGCGAGACCGGCGCGCCGTCCTCGACCCGGAGCGTGACCCCGCCGACCGGGACGTCCACCTTGATCGCGGTGATCTGCTCGGTGACCGGCGTCCCGTCGCTCAGCTTCTCGCGGCTTTCACCCGTGCAGCCGACGACCCCGAAGGCCACCAGCGCGCCGAGAGCGAGCGCGCCGAGGACGCGCTTTTCCTTGTTCCCCATGAGAAAGTGTTCCCCCGATAAAGTCCGTCAGGCCGCTTTGACCGTGACGCTTCCGCTGTCGGTGTTGAGATCGAGCTTGTGCTGGGCCGAACCCGACTGGTTGACGTCGATGTCGCGGTGGCCGCTGTCGGTGGTGCCGGTGACGTTGTAGTCGCCGGAAGGCACCTGGACCTCGATCGAACCGCTGTCGGTCCGCGCGGTGACGTCGGCGCCCGTGACCAGTTCGAGGTCGATCCGGCCACTGTCGGTGCGGGCTTCGACGTTGCCGCCGAGCCGTTCCCCTTTGACGGCACCGGAAGAGGCGTGAACGGTGACGGCCTGTCCGATGTTCGCCAGTTCGACGCGACCGGCGTCGGACTTCACCTTCACGGTGCCCGGCACGTCGCGCACCTCGACCCGGCCGGAGTCGACGGTGATATCCACAGTGGACGCCCCGGCGATGTCCACCGACCCCGAGTCGAGCCTGCCCGAGACCGGGATCCCCGCCGGGACGGTCACTTCGTAGGCGACCTCGCAGTTGTTGCCGCAGCCTTCGAGGACCAGGGTGTCGCCGTCCACGCGGTAGGCGTCGCCCGGCTTGTTCCAGCGGTATTCGAACTTCTGCTGGACCTTCACCGGGCCACCGCCCGTGCGGATCTTGAGTGCGCCCTCGTCGTTGTCGACGCGGACGTTCTTGATCTGCTGGGTGAGCTCGGCGGTCGCCTCCGCGTCGGACGGCCACCACCAGCCGAGACCGGTGAGCACACCGACGCCGATCAAAGCGATGCCGCCGAGGGCGAGGAGTGGGCGCGCCATGGTCTTGAGTCCCTCCAGAGCAGGTTTTCGTGTAGCTCGACGCTAAAGGCAGCGCGACGGGTTGGACATAGGGGTAACCCCCGGATTCGTCCCTGAGAACGCACCGGGGTCCTCGGGGTCATAACCTGGCTTCGTCATCTGTTCCACGACCAGGAGGACGCATGCCGCAGGCACCCGATCCGTACGACTTCCTGCCCGATCTGCCTGCCTTCACCTTGAGCAGCATCGACATCGAAGAAGGCGGCTTCCTGCCGACACCCCAGCTTTCCGGGATCTTCGGCGCGGGCGGCGAAGATCGCTCCCCGCAGCTGTCCTGGGACGGCTTCCCCGACGGGACCAAGAGTTTCGCCGTGACCTGCTACGACCCCGACGCCCCGACGGCGAGCGGGTTCTGGCACTGGGCGGTGTTCGACATCCCCGCGTCGGTGACCGCGCTGGCCGCGAACGCGGGCGACGAAGCTGGCTCCGGTCTGCCGGCGGGCGCTGTCACCCTGAAGGGGGACGGCGGCGTGAAGCAGTTCCTCGGCGCCGCCCCGCCGCCCGGGCACGGGCCGCACCGGTACATCTTCGCGGTGCACGCTGTCGACGTCGAAAAGCTGGACGTCGGGGAGGACGCTACGCCGGCTTTGCTGGGGTTCAACCTCTTCAGCCACGCGCTCGGGCGGGCGACCCTTACGGCGCTGCACGAGAACAAGGGCTGAGACCGGCTTTCCGTGAAGGCCTCCTTCCCTACTCTCAAGGTAGGGAAGGAGGCCTTCACGGACTTTAGGCCTGCCCGTTCGGCCGCGACCGCTCCATGTACTGCCCCTCCGGAGGGTCGCCGAAGCCGAACTGCCGGTACAGCCCGTGCGCGTCGGCGGTGTGCAGCATCCACCGGAACGCCGCGCCCGGCCCGTTGTCGATCATCTCCCGGACCAGTTCCTTGCCGAGCCCCGCGCCGCGCGCCTCGTCGACGACGAAGACGTCCGCGAGGTACGCACTGCCGATGGTGTCGGAGAACGCCCGTGCGAAGCCGACCATCTGCCCTGTCGAAGTCTCGTACGCGCCGACGACGCGCCACGCGTTCTTAAAGACCTTCTCGACCAGCTCGCGGTCTCGCCACTTGCCCCAGTAGACGCCGGTGGACAGGCACTTCCACACCACGTCGAGGTCCACCCGTGCCGGGTCGTCATCCACTTCGTATGCGCCGACAGTCCTCATGATCCGCACGTTACCCAGCAGGTCAACGGGGTTTCAGCAGGTAGTCCACCACCGGCCGCAGCTCGTCGGCGGACGGCGGCTCGTCGTCGATGAGGCCCTGGATCAGGAGCCCGTCGATCCCGGCGAGGAACACCCGGAACGCGACCTCGTCGTCGTGCCGGACCATCGAGGTCAGCACGTCCAGCCAGCGCCGCGCGGCGGGCCGCAGCTCGGGTTTGCGCGCGGCCAGCAGGTACAGCTCGTACTCCGCCATCGTCCGCCCGCGCCGCGGGCCCAGCGCCTCCGCGAGCAGCCCGGCGACCTCTTCCGCGCCGCGGCTGCCGCGTGAGCGGGCGCGGTCGATCATCCAGTAGACCTCGGTCGCCATGTCCCTAGCGCACGAGATGAGGGTCGCGATCAGCAGGTCGTCGAGGCTGGAGAAGTGATAGGTCGTCGACGCCGTCGGCACGCCCGCCTCGGTGGCGACCGTCCGATGGGTGACGCCGGCGACGCCGTCCCGTTCGATCACCCGCAGCGCGGCCGCGATGATCTCCTCGCGCCGCTTCTCGCCCCTGGCCTTTCGGCCGTCGACCTGGATCTTCACTTAGTGCGCGCTCCCGACCTCGATCAACACGACCCCGCCGACCACCAGCGCCAGCCCGGCGATGACGGCGAGGTTGACCGGCTCCTTGAAGAAGACGATGCCGACGGCCGCCACCAGCGCGACTCCTGCCGCGGCCCAGATCGCGTAGGCGACGCTCACCGGCACGCCCGCCTTCAGAACGTACGCGAGCGCGACGAACGCGAAGGCGTATCCGACCACGACGACGATCGACGGTCCGACCTTGGAGAAGCCCTCGGAGAGCTTCAGCGAGACCGTGGCCGTCACCTCGGCGGCGATGGCGAAAGCGAGCAGAAGGTACGCACCCATGTCACAAAAACTACCTGGACGATCGTCTTAAAACAAAGAGAGGCGTACACCACATCGGTGGGACTTGGGCGCGGCCAGTGGGTTACCCATCAGTAAGAAGCATTAGTCTGCCCGAACCACCACAGCTTCACTCGGACGAAAGGCACCCGACGATGGGCGCTGTACAGCTGACGCTCGGCGGGATCGCGGTCCTGCTCGGCGTCGTCGCCTGGGGAATGTTCTTCGCGACCATCGCCCGCTTCGTGCGGGTGATCCGCCTCGGTCAGCCGGACTCGACCCGCAACGGTCCTTTCGTGCCGCGGATGAAGACCCTGATCAAGGAATTCGCCGCGCACACCCGCATGAACAAGGTCAAGAGCGTCGGCCCGGCGCACTGGCTGGTCATGTGGGGCTTCCTGCTCGGGTCGCTGGCCCTGTTCGAGGCGTACGGCGAGGTCTTCGTCCCGACGTGGGGCTGGCCGATCCTCGACGACTGGTCGCTGTTCCAGCTGCTCATGGAGCTGCTCGGGGTCGGCACCATCGTCGGCATCCTGGTGCTGATCTGGATCCGCCAGAAGAACCACCCGCGCCGCGCGGACCGGCAGTCCCGCTTCCAGGGCTCCAACTTCAAGTGGGCGTACTTCATCGAGGCCGTCGTGCTCATCGAGGGCATCGGCATCATCGGCGTCCGCGCCGCGAAGTCCGCGCTGGGCGTCCACGACACCCCGGTCTGGGCCGCGTTCGTCTCGCACCCGCTCGGCCTGCTGCTGCCGTCCAGCCCGAACCTGGTCACGGTGTTCGCGTTCGTCAAGCTGATGAGCGCCACCATCTGGCTGATCGTGGTCGCGCGCACGATGACCATGGGCATCGCCTGGCACCGGTTCAGCGCCTTCTTCAACATCTACTTCAAGCGCGAGGCCGACGGTGGCGTCGCGCTGGGCGCGCTCAAGCCGATGATGAGCAACGGCAAGGTGCTCGACCTCGAAGAGGCAGACCCGGACGAGGACACCTTCGGCGTCGGCAAGGTCGAAGACTTCAGCTGGAAGGGCTGGCTGGACTTCTCCACCTGCACCGAATGCGGCCGCTGCCAGTCGCAGTGCCCCGCGTGGAACACCGGCAAGCCGCTTTCGCCGAAGCTGCTCATCACGCAGCTTCGCGACCACGCCTACGCGAAGGCGCCGTACCTGCTCGCGGGCGGCAAGCGCGACATGGCGGGCGACGAGGTCGGTCTCACCGGTGACGACATGTACGCGGGGATCGACGTCCTCGCGATCGCCGAGTCCCAGAAGGCGCTCATCGGCGACGACGGCGGGATCATCGACCCCGAGGTGCTGTGGTCCTGCACCTCCTGCGGCGCCTGCGTCGAGCAGTGCCCGGTGGACATCGAGCACGTCGACCACATCGTCGACATGCGCCGCTACCAGGTGATGATCGAGTCCTCGTTCCCCAGCGAGCTCAACGGGATGTTCAAGAACCTGGAGAACAAGGGCAACCCGTGGGGCCAGAACGCCAAGGACCGGCTCGCCTGGACCGAGGACCTGGACTTCGAGGTGCAGGTGTTCGACGGCGACCTCGGCGACACCGAGTACCTCTTCTGGGTCGGCTGCGCCGGCGCGTTCGAGGACCGCGCGAAGAAGACCACGCGCGCCGTCGCGGAACTGCTGCACATCGCGGGCGTGAAGTACACCGTGCTCGGCTCGGAGGAGTCCTGCACCGGCGACCCGGCCCGCCGCGCGGGCAACGAGTTCCTGTTCCAGATGCTGGCACAGCAGAACGTCGAGATCCTGAACTCGGTCTTCGAGGGCCGCGAACGCAAGGCGCGCAAGGTGGTCGTCACCTGTGCCCACTGCTTCAACACCCTCGCGAACGAGTACCCGGAGCTGGGCGGTCAGTTCGACGTCGTGCACCACACGCAGCTGCTCAACCGTCTCGTGCGGGAGAAGCACCTGACCCCGGTGGCCGCGGTCGCCGAGGACGTCACCTACCACGACCCGTGCTACCTGGGCCGCCACAACAAGGTCTACGACGCTCCGCGCGAGCTCGTCACCGCTTCGGGCGCGCAGTTGCGGGAGATGCCGCGGCACGGCGACCGCTCGATGTGCTGTGGCGCCGGCGGCGCGCGGATGTGGATGGAAGAGAAGATCGGCAAGCGGATCAACGTCGAGCGCGTGGACGAGGCGCTCGGCACCGCGCCGTCGAAGATCGCGACCGGCTGCCCGTTCTGCAAGGTGATGCTCAATGACGGTCTCACCGCGCGCCAGAGCGACGGCCAGGCGAGCGAAAAGGTCGAGATCGTCGACGTCGCGCAGCTGCTGCTGACCGCCGTCAAACGCAAGCCGGAGCCTCAGCTGGTCCCGGCGGGAGCGCCGTCCCTGGACGCCGTCTCAGATGCTGAACTCGACGAGAAGGCCGAGAAGCCCGCCGTCGAAAAGGCCACCGAGACACCGCTCCCGGAGGAAGACAAGTAGAACTTTTCGAGGTCGGAGGGAACATTCTCTCGCACATAATGCGAGAGAATGTTCCCTCTTGTTTTATCCCGGGCCATGACCATTCCGTTCCCATTACCCGTTCGGCGGTACACCGTGGCGATAGGCTGCAGCGGATCCGAAAAAAGGGGCGAGGAAAATCAATGGGCAACCGTCACGAACTCCGTCCGGGCAAGGAACACCGCCTCGCGATTCCGGGATCGTCGACACTGCGCCCGCCTGCCCGCCTCCCTTCGGCCGCGGCACTCGCCAGAATGGCCCAGGAAGCGACCATCCCCAGCATCCCGGCCGCCCGGCGGCCGCCGCGACAGGAACGGAAGCGCACGCGCGTCCGCCCGTACGTCCGCACGGGCGGACGCACGCAGGCCAAGCGGAACTTCGCCATCGAAGCGATGATCTCCGTCCGGAACGACGCACCGTGGAGCGCGCCTGGGTTCAGCGTCGAATTCCATTCGGTCCGATCACTGTGCCGCCGCCCGACTTCCGTGGCCGAAGTAGCGTCGTCACTAAGCGTTCCACTCGGCGTCGCAAAGGTCCTTTTGGGTGATATGGCCGAACTCGGACTGGTTACCGTTCATGAAACGCAGGCTGAATTCGACGGTCATCCGGCACTCGCCTTGATGGAACGCGTGCTGCAGGGTTTGCGTCGCCTGTGAGATCGGCCCACTCGCACTACGCTGCGCTAGGTGAGTGAAGAAACCGGTGGCGAAAGCACCCTGACGGTGGTGCTGGCGGGTGGGGTCAACCTCGCCATCGCCGTACTCAAACTGATCGCCGGGATCATCACCGGCTCCGGCGCGATGCTGTCCGAAGCCGTGCACTCGGTGGCCGACACGATCACCGAAGTACTCCTGCTGACAGCGCTGAAACGCTCGGACCGTCCCGCCGACCGCGTCCACCCCTTCGGCTACGGCAAGGAGCGGTACTTCTGGTCGCTGCTCGCGGCGGTGTCGATCTTCGCCTCCGGCGCGATGTTCGCGCTCTACGAAGGCTTCTCGACGGTGTTCGGCGAAGAGACCGAGCAGACCGACCCGATCGTCGGCCACATCGTGCTCGCGATCGCCTTCGTCCTCGAGTCCGTCTCGTGGTTGCAGGCCGTGCGGCAAGTGCGGCGCGACGCCGCCGACGCGGGCCAGAAGATCTCGGTCTACCTGCGGATGATCGACGACCCGGCGCCGAAGACCGTCCTGTTCGAGGACTCGGCCGCGCTGATCGGCCTGCTGCTCGCGTTCGCCGGGATCGGGCTGCACCAGCTCACCGGCTCGCATATCTGGGACGGTGCGGCGTCGATCGCGATCGGCGTGCTGCTGGCGCTGGTGGCCTACGTGCTCGGGCGCACCAACCGCGGCCTGCTGATCGGCAGGCAGGCGGATCCGAGGCTGGTCCGCGGGGTGCGGGACCACTTGCTGGGCGCGCCCGAGATCGAGGCCGTCGTCGACCTGCAGACCATGCTGATGGGCACCGATCAGGTGCTCGTCTGCACCCGTGTCGACTTCGACGACGCGCTGGGCGCGGCGGACGTCGAACGTGCCTGCGTCCGGATCGCGGCCGAACTGACCCGGGAGTTCGGCGACGTCACCGAGGTGTTCATCGAACCGGTCCCGCGTACGGATCCCGAGCTGCGAGCGGCGGTACTGGCCCGCTACGGCGAAATCGCCGAACGGTGGGAAAAGGGTCAGTAGCCGAAGTTCTGCGTCCAGTACATGCCCTTGGTGTTGACGCCGACACCGATCTTCTTCAGCTTGCAGTTGAGGATGTTCGCGCGGTGACCCTCGGAGTTCATCCAGGCGTCCATCACCTTGGCGGCGTTCGACTGGCCCTTGGCGATGTTCTCGGCGCCGGGCTTGTCGTAGCCGGCGGACCGGATGCGCTGGTCGAACGTGACGCCTTCCGGCGTGGTGTGGGAGAAGTAGTTCCGGGCCGACATGTCGTCGCTGTGGCCCTGCGCGGCGGCGGCGAGGTGGGACTCGTTGCTCACCGGCGAGCAGCCGGCGTCGGCGCGCTCGGAGTTGACGAGATCGATGACCTGACCGGCGAGCGAGCTGTCCTGCGAACGGGGCGGTTCCGGAGCCTTGCTCGGGGTGGGCTTGGGGGCCTCGGAAGGCTTGGGCGGCTCGGCCGGGGCGGAGGACGAGCTGGGCGGGGCGGAGGAAGACGTGGGAGCCGCCGAGGACGACGTCGGAGCGGACGAGCCGGGCGCGGCGCCGTCCTGAGCGGGAGCGGACGTCTGGCCGAAGTAGGCGGGAGGCTTCGCGAGGGCGTCGCCGGGTCTGCCCTTGGTGTCGGGGACGCTCAGCGACAGGTTGCTCAACGCGGTGCCCTGGAACCGATCGGTCACCATCAGGTAGCTCGCGCTCGCGATCACCCCACCCAGCAGCACGCTGAGCGTGACAAGCAGTAACCGGCTTCTTGTTCTATTGGGGGACACGGGGCCGAAAACTATCACGAACTGGTTACGGCAATACCCCCGAAAGTAGTAATACCGGTCAACGGCCGCGCTCTGTCATCTAGAAGCGCGTGATCTCTAGAAGCGGGTGATCACTTCCGTGGACTCATGGGTGATCGCGGTCGCGTCGGCCAAGAACCGGAGGACGGTCTCCAGCTCACCGTCCGTATATCCCACGCAGACCTCGCGGACCCGCTTCACCAGGTGATCCCACATCGGCGCGGCGGAGGCCATCATCGCCCCGTCGATCTCGATGAGCACCTTCCGCCGATCCTCGGGATGCGGTTTCCGCGAGACGACCCCCTTGCCCACGAGCCTGTCGATGAGCGCGGTGATCGACGCCGGCGCGAGCCCCGAAAGCTGCGAGAGCGCCTTCGGCGTCTGCGGACCGAAGCGGGCGAGATAGTCGGCCACCTTGCTTTCGACCGCCGAGAGGCCGCCCTGCTCGGCGATCGCCGAGTGGAACATGACCGTCTCCGTCGACAGAGCCCGCGAGCCGCTGAGGATCCGCTCGACCAGTTCCGCTCGCTCGCTTGACACGTCGGCCAGCCTAGCGGAGTCTTTAGTTCGATAGAACGAATTAGTTTCTAAGAGATTCGATGGGGTGAACTACATGGCGAAGACACTGATCGCCGGCGGGGGTATCGCGGGCACGATCACGGCGATCGCCCTGCACGAGACCGGCCACGAGCCGGTGATCCACGAGGCGTACGACCGGACCGCAGAGGGGGTCGGCGCGTTCCTGACCCTCGCGGTGAACGGACTGGACGCCTTGGCGCCACTGGGCCTGAAAGGCCTGGTCAAGGACCTGGGATTCGACACGCCGCGGATCAAGATGCAGCTGGGGAACGGTCGCGAGCTGGCGGATTTCGCGCTCGGCGGGCAGCTGGAAGACGGCACCGTGAGCCAGACCGTGCTGCGCTCCGACCTCTACGTCGCCCTTCGCGACGAAGCCGTCAGACGCGGCATCGAAGTCCGCTACGGCAAGCGTCTGGCCGACGCGCGCGACACGGGCAGCGGTGTGCGCGCGACGTTCGAGGACGGTTCGTCGTCCGAAGGGGACCTGCTGATCGGCGCGGACGGGCTCCGGTCGCGGGTGCGGGAGCTCATCGACCCGCAGGCGCCGTCGCCGCGCTACGTGCCGCTGTTGAACACCGGTGGGCTGGCCGAGGGCCTGCGCCTGGACGGCGAACCCGGCGTCATGCACATGACCTTCGGCAAGCGGCTGTTCTTCGCGCACGTCGTCCACCCGGACGGTGGCGTCTGGTGGTTCGCGAACGTCCCCCGGAAGCATGATCCGTCGCAGGCCGAGCTCGCCACGATGACCGGTGACGCCTGGCGCGAGGACCTGATCCGGCAGCTGGCGGTGGACCGCACCCCGGCCGTCGAGATCGTGCGCGCGACGCGGGAGATCTACCGGCCGTGGGCGACGTACGACTTCCCGAACGTGCCGACCTGGCGGACCGACCGGATGGTCATCATCGGCGACGCCGCCCACGCCACCTCACCGGCGGCCGGGCAAGGCGCCGCGATGGCGGTCGAAGACGCCGTCACGCTGGCGCGATGCCTGCGTGACGTGCCCTCGATCCCGAAGGCGCTCGCCGTCTACGAAGGACTGCGACGCGAGCGCGTCGAAGCCGTCGTCGAGCGCGGCAAGCGCAACGGCGACGCGAAGGCCGTCGGCCCCGTCGGCCGGGTGATCCGGGACTTCTTCCTCTCGCGGGCTTTCAAGAACCCGCCGGCCGACGATCCGAACGCCTTCATGTGGCGGCACCGGATCGACTGGGAAGCCCCGGTGTCTTAACGCCAGGTATCGACGCGGTGGAAGTTCTTGTACGCGCGGCTCGGGGTCGGTCCCCGCTGCCCCTGGTAGCGCGATCCGGCCTCGTTCGAGCCGTACGGGAACTCCGCCGCGCTGGACAGGCGGAAGATGCAGAGCTGGCCGATCTTCATGCCCGGCCAGAGCGTGATCGGCAGGTTGGCCACGTTCGACAGTTCGAGGGTGATGTGGCCGGAGAAGCCCGGGTCGATGAAGCCCGCGGTGGAGTGCGTGAGCAGGCCGAGGCGGCCGAGGGAGGACTTGCCCTCCAGGCGGCCGGCGAGGTCGTCGGCCAGCGTGACGGTCTCGTACGTCGAACCCAGCACGAACTCGCCGGGGTGGAGGACGAAGGGGTCTTCGCCCTCCTTCTCGACCAGTGACGTCAGCTCGTCCTGCTGGAGCTGCGGGTCAATATGCGTGTACTTGCTGTTGTCGAACACGCGGAAGAAGCGGTCGAGTCGCACGTCGATGCTCGACGGCTGGACCATCGTCGGGTCGAACGGGTCGACGCCGAGACGGCCGGCGTCGAGCTCTTTACGGAGGTCACGGTCGCTGAGGAGCACGTGCTCAGCGTAGTCAAGCGGCCTTCATGTGCCTGCCGTAGGTGGTGTCGGGCCGGAACACCTTGTTGACCTGGCGGAGGTAGTGACGCCGTCCGGCGGCCCCGATCAGCTCCTGGAGCGCCGTCGCCCCCGGCACCACCCTGCGGACCGTCTCGGCGGCGAAGTTGACGCCCGCCACCGCGACCACGGCCGCCTGCGCGATCGGATCGTCGGGCAGCTCCAGGAAGTCGGCGTTGGTCTTGCCCAGGAGAAGCCTGCTGATCGCGCCGTGCCCCGCGACCGACACGTGCGCGAGGACCTTGCCGAGCGCGCCCCGGCCCTCGCCGATGCCGGCGTGGGACTTCATGAGCGCCGCGGCGAGCCGCTTGGAGTCGTCGTCGGGGATGAACTCGGTGGTCGCGAGCAGCCACAGCAGACGCCAGGCGTCCTCCTCGTCGGCGGGGAGGAGTTCCTCGTCGACGCCCATCAGCCAGCCGACGTAACGCCAAAGGTGCAGGATGTCGGCGCGCTCGCGGGCGCTGTAGCGGAGCCCGAGCAGCTGCGTGCCGAAGACGTAGACGAGGGAGAAGAGCAGGAGCGTGCCCGCGGTCTGGACCTGGTTGACCGGCTTGTCCCAAGCGGCGTAATCCCAGTCCTTGCGGCGATTCATGGCCGCGCGCACGTGGGCGTGCACCACCCGCACCCGCAACGCGGACTCGTACCCACGCCCGCCGAGCACCAGCGCGCCCGGCGTAGTGACGTGGATCCACCAGGTCGCCGTCTCGACAAGGCGACGTGACGCCTTGTACTCGATCTCGCCGGTGCCGACGAGCGACTTCGTGGCACGCGACGCGAGATAGCCGCCCATCAGCGAGACGTCGCCGAGCGGAAAGAGCCCGAGCAACCCGGCACGCGTGATCGCCCGCGCCCCGCGGTCGAGGCGGTCCGGATCGACCCAGTACGGCGTCGCCTCTACGTTGCGGAAGAAGGCTTCGAACTCCTCCGGCGGATCCTCGACGCTGTCGATGCCTTGCCGCAGCGCCTGTTCGAGCTTTCCTTGGGCGCCTTTCCGCAGCAACGGCACCAGCACGTCGGCCGCCGGATCCTCCCGCTGCGCGAACTTCCGCAGCCGGGCCACCTGACGCTCGTCGCCCCTGATGTCGCCCTCGATGAACAGCCTCGACGCGACCCGGAACCCGCCTTGACGGAACAGTTCGGGGTCAGGCAGCTTCTCGCCCATCCGGATCACCTCCGAGGTAGACAACAAGTGTTGTCACTTTCGACGGCGACGTCAAGGTGGGCGGGGTCTTGGCAAGGGGAGATCCGGACCATGTATGCTGGCCGAGCACTGCGGATGTAGTTCAATGGTAGAACATCAGCTTCCCAAGCTGAATACGCGGGTTCGATTCCCGTCATCCGCTCTCACGCGAAAGCCCCAGGTCAGTGGATGTCCACTGACCTGGGGCTTTCGTTTTGGAGTCTCCCGTGGCCGCGACCCTCCCGGACGATCTCCGCGTCGACGTCCAAACGCTCTGGGACTACCACGACCTGCGGCACGAACTCCGGCCCGCCGACGTCGGGATCGGACTCGGCAGCCATGACCTCGGCGTCGCGACATTCACCGCGGAACTGTTCCACGCCGGGACGTTCCCGCTCATCGTCTTCACCGGCGCCAACGCGCCGACCACCGTCGAGCGCTTCCCGCGCGGTGAGGCGGTGCACTACCGCGAGCACGCGCTTGAACTGGGCGTGCCGGATGACGCGATCCTGATCGAGCCCGAAGCGCGGAACACCGGGGAGAACGTCACGTTCACTCGGCGACTGCTGGAGTCTCGCGGCATTGAGGCCGGGTCGGTCGTTCTCGTCTCGCGGCCATATCAGCAGCGGCGCGCCTATGCGACTTGCAAGAAGCTCTGGCCCGAGGTCGAGGTTAGGTGCGCTTCGCGGCCATTGCCGCTGGATGACTACATCGAGAGCATCGGCGATGTGGACCGGGTCATCAACATGCTTGTCGGTGACACACAACGGATCACCGTCTATGCCGAACGCGGTTTCGCTACCCAGCAGGAAGTTCCGAGCAACGTCGTAGAAGCCTACGACCGCTTAGTCCGGGCTGGATTCAGAGAGCGTCTCCTGCGCCAGGCCAATTGGTTGACATAGAGCGTGGTCCCCATGGCGGGCCGTTTCCTTGAAACGCCGACCGAGATCAAGGTTCCCATCACGTCACTTCCCGCTGGGTTCCGGTCCCCAATGCCACATTGGGCGCACACCTCAACGACACGACACGTTTGCCCTACCCTCAAGTGCCCGCAGGTCAGGGCCAATCCAGCATGATCACCAGAAGTAGTCCGAGCCGACAGGTTCGGGGACCCGTCCCCGAACGCCGCGGCTACCGTCCGGGTATGCGGGCAAAGTCGAGTGACAGCACCGCGGCCGTCTTGCTGACCGTCCTGGCGGGGTCGCTGCTCATCCCGCTGTTGCTGGTGGGCGGGATCTTCCTCATCATCGGGCTGAACACGGGCAGCGGCCCGGGGGCGTACACCGTCATTTTCGCCAAGGCGGGCGACGAATGCGGCGCGAAGGGGCAATACCTCGACACGTCCACCGGCAAGCCGCTGCAATGCATGGGCCCTGGCGGGTTCCGGACGTCTTCGCTCGAATTCCCCGGTTTCTCCCGTGAGCAGAACGACGACGTTCGCCGTTGGCTGACCAAGTTGGCGGAGGACGGCGATCTGAGCGTCTTCGATCACCGTTCGGTCCAAGCCAAGATCGACGGGATCGCGGCCGGATTGCCGCCGGGGACGCGGGTCGAACCGGAATCCGGCTCGACGAAGATCTGGATCGGCGCGGCTTTGACAGCCGTCGGGCTGTCGCTGTGTTCCGGCTTCGCTTGGCGGTGGTACCAGAACCGTCGGACCGGTTATTGATTTCCCGCCGTTGTTACGGTGCAGGACATGGAGATCCGGGAGTACCGCGAAGACGACTGGGCGCAGGTCTGGCCGATCGTGCGCGAAGTCGTGCGCGCGGCGGACACGTACACCTACGACCCCGACCTCACCGAAGAAACCGCGCGAGGCCTTTGGGTCGACGAGCCGCCGAGTCGGACGGTGGTCGCGGTCGAGGACGGCCGGGTGCTCGGCACGGCCAAGACGGGTCCGAACCGCGGCGGACCCGGATCGCATGTGGCGACCGCCAGTTTCATGGTGGACAAGGAAGTTCGCGGCAAGGGCGTCGGCAGTGCGCTGTGCGCGCACGTCTTGGATTGGGCCAGGGAACAGGGTTTCGCGGGCATGCAGTTCAACGCGGTCGTCGAGTCGAACGTCGCCGGGATCCGAGTCTACGAAAGGCTCGGGTTCGAGATCGTCGGGACGGTGCCGGGCGCGTTCGAGCACCCGACGCTGGGGCGCATCGGGTTGCACGTCATGTACTGCGACTTTGACTGAAGCAGGGAGAGCCAAGAGACGCGGAATCACAGCCGTCGTCGCCGGAGTGGCGGTCGCCATCACGGCGACCTGGCTGCTGAACCGCGACGTCCGGCCGACCATCGTCGAAGGCTGGGCGTGGCCGAACTCCGCCGGAAACACGATCTGGCTCACCGAGACACCGGACGGCAAGTCAGAGGGCGACGGCTTCATTCTGGCAGGCGCCCGTTGGACCAGCACCGACAACGTGTGGCGTGAGGGCGCGTCGGGGCCCACCTGCGTCGGCACGGACACGATGGCCGCCACCCACGTCCAGCTCGGAGTCGTCGACGTCCGAGCCGACGGGATGGCCTGGCGACACGCGGTCTGGCTGCGCTGTCTCTAGCCTTCGACGAGTTCCCACGGGTCGCCGGCGCTCGGCCGGTCGTACACCTGGCCGGGTGCGGCGCTCAGCACCAGCGCGACGTCCGGGTACAGCGTGACGGCGTGCTCCATTTCGAGGGCTTCGACCTCGAAGTCCTCGTCCTCCGGCACCTGGAAGCCGACGAGCAGCCAGCTGCCGTCCGCCTCGCGGACGACCTGGCGCACGGCGCGGGCCGGGGCGGCGGGGTCGGTGGAGATCTCGGCGAGTTCGGTGCTCACCTGGACTTCTTCCAGCGGCGAGCCCGGATGCGTCCACGCGGCGAGGCGGGCGGCGCGCACCAGGAGGTCTTCTTCGTCGTCGTCCGAGTCGGCGACCGAGCTCAGCAGCCACGCGCGCCGCTCCGGGTCCCAGTCGGCGGCCATGCCGGTGGGGAGGCCGGCGAGCACGGTGAGTTCGGGGATGAGCTCCACCGCGTCCCGCAGGGGCAGCGCGCCGAACGCGTCGCGGTTGAGGTCCATGTCCTCGGAGAACTCGTTGCCGTCGCTGATGAACCAGTCACCGTCGTCGTCCAGCACGGCGAACGCGAGGTTCGACGGGTCCTCCACCAGCGACCGGGAGATGATGACCGGCGACTCCGGATCCTGACGCATCGGCCAGTTCTCGCTCGACATGCTGGGCTCCCAACGGGGGTTGTCCGGCTGTGGGGCACCATCCCACCATCTCCGGCGTCATCGCCGCGCACCGGACCGGCGGAAGGCTATTCGCTGAGGTCGTACTCGTCGACGTCCAGCGCGGCGGCGGCTTCGGTGAGGAACGCGATCACCGCCGGTGACAAGTGCCAGCCGAATTCCTCGCCGCCGTCACGGTGGTGGAAGTAGCGCACCACCTGCAATACCGCGCTCGCGCCTTCGTCCACCAGCTTCCGGATCCCCGGGCGGACCGGGGCGAGCCTGCCGATCAAGTCCTCGATCTGGTCGTCGACCGCTCCCGGACCGCGATGCGTCACCTTCCAGGCGTGCATCCTCGGCAGCCGGTGTTCGGCGGACCTCGATCCCAGTACCTGGGCCTCGTCGGGCGCCATCCCGAGCCGCGCGGTGATCTCCCCGGCGGACACGGTTTCGCTCTTCAAGGCGAAGTAGCAGTACTGGTGGACCTTCATACGCCCGGCACCCTAGCTTTCGGGCAGGCTGACCAGGTGAAACGTGATCAATCGCTTATCGAACGTCTCGCGCGGGAGCGCAATGTCTGGCTGTGCACGCTCCGCCGGGACGGATCGCCGCATGTGACGCCGGTGTGGTTCGTGTATCTCGACGACGTCTTCTGGGTCGGCAGCGGCGAGCGGAACGTGAAGGTGCGCAACGTCGACGCCGATCCGCGCGTCAGCCTCGCGCTGGAAGACGGCGACGCGCCCGCTGTCGCCGAAGGCCTGGCGCACGTCCATCGCGGGGCTTTGCGCGAAGACGTTCTCGCCGCGCTGGCGGCGAAGTACGACGGCTGGGCGGCAGGCGAGGAGATCGCGCCGTTCGGGGCCAGGGTGCTGCTGGAAGTGCCCGTTAAGCGGTGGCTGCTCCGGGGTGTCGCCCAATAGTCTGGAAAGTCCGATACCGATCTTGGGATGGACGATGCTGACCGGTGAACTGATCCGCTTACGGCCGCTGGAACCCGAGGACGCGGACACGCTCTGGCGCTGGCACAACGACCCGGAGGTCACGCGCTGGCTGACCGCGGACCATGCGGAATCGCTCGCCCGGATCCGCGAACGCTTCGCCGCGCGGAAGCCCAACAGCTACGGCCGGGCGAGTTTCGCGATCGAGAGCCTCGCTGTCGGCACGCTGATCGGCACCTGCACCCTGCGCGACGCCACCCCGGAACAGGGCCGCGCCGAGCTCGACATCTATCTCGGCGAGAAGGACCACTGGGGCGGCGGCTACGGCACCGACGCCATGCGCACGCTCTGCCGCTACGGCTTCGACATGATGCGGCTGCACCTGATCGCGCTGTGGGTCGTGGTCGGCAACGAGGCCGCGATCCACGTCTACAAGAAGCTCGGGTTCCAGGTGGACGGCAGGCATCGGCAGTCGTTCCGCGGTCAGGACGGCGAGTGGCACGACGAGTACCTGATGAGCTTGCTCGAAGGGGAACTTCTCTAGCCCGTGTCCTGTGAGTCTGTTCGATGGGCTTCGCGCGAAGACCGAACATGACTCGCAGGACACGGGCTAGGCCTCCAGTCCTTTCGTGAGCCTGGCGGGTGCCTTCATCCGCCAGGCCTCCTCGATGAGCTCACGCAACTGCGCCTTCTCGACCTTCTCCAGGTCGACGAGGATCGCGCCGTAGCCGTCGTAATGCGGGGTGGTGAAGTACGCGGGATCGCCGGAGGCCAGCAGGGCCTCCTTCTCCGCGTGCTCGCACAGCAGCATCAGCCCGCCCTCGGCCTCGGTGCGCAGCCGGGCGAAGTTCTTGCCCGCGACCTTGAGCGACGGTGTGCGGTACGAAGTGGACTCCTCGACCTCCGGGAGCCTGCCCGCCAGGTCCACGACTTCTTCCCAGGTCGTCATGGCGGTCATTGTGCCCTGGGTCACTGACAAAACCACCCTCGGAAGACGCGATGAAAGGTCCTTTCCTTGCGAAATTTGCAAGGAAAGGACCTTTCATTGCGCGCGCGGGAGCTACGGCAGGGCGATGATCCGGTCCGCGGCCGGCGGAGCGACGCCGGGATGCGCCCCGAAGTACGCGATCAGCGCGTCCAGGTCCACCGGACCACCCGACAGGTTGGTCCCCTTCGTGAACTCGGTGAAGCCGTCCCCGCCGGCGGCGAGGAAGTTGTTCACCGAGACGCGGTACGACGCCGCCGGGTCGATCGGCGCGCCGTTGAGCGTCAGGTCCGAGATGCGCGAACCCTGGGCCGCCGAAGCCGAGTACGAGTACTTCAGCGACTTCGAGATCTGCAGCGTGCGCACGATCCCGTTGGCCTGCCACTGCTGTTCGAGCACGTTCTTCAGGTTCGCCCCGGTGAGCGTGATCGTCTGCATGATGTTCGCGAACGGCTGCACGGCGAACGCCTCGCCGTAGGTCACGACACCGTCGCCTTCGCCGGCGGGCGAGGACGCGTAGGTGAAGTCCGTGCGGATGCCGCCCGGGTTCGTCATGGCGATCTGCGCGCCGTTCGACTGCGTGGCCTCGAGCTGGGCGTCGGCGATGACGTCGCCCAGCGGGGACTCGCCGGAGGGCGCGCCCTTGGCGTTCAGGTCCGCGGTGATGGTGCCGACGGCCTTGTTCGCGATCGGCGCGGCCTTGGCCTTGGCTTCGTCGATCAGCGTCTGCACGTCGCCGTCCGGGTCGACGTCGCGCGTGACGATCTCGTTGTGTGCCTTGGTCTCGCCACGCACGACGTCGCGGGTCCGGCGGTCGATCTTCAGGTCGACGACCGAAAGCAGACGGCCGAACGACGCGCCCTGGATCACCGGGCGCGGCTTGCCTTCGGGGTCGTTGATCACGCAGTTGTACTGCTGGTGGCTGTGCCCGGTGAAGATCGCGTCCACTTTGGACGTCACCTGCCGCGCGATGGCCGTCGCGGCGCCCGGCTTGACCTTGCACTCGTCCGGACCGGCGGTCTCGGAGTTGTCGCCCTGGTGCAGCAGCACGACCTGCGCCTTGACGCCGAAGAGGTCGAGCAGCTTGGCGGTGCGGTCGATCGCCTGGACCTCTTCGCCGAACTTCAGGCCCTTGATCGCCTCCGGCGTGACGACCTGCGGCAGGTCCTTCAGCGTCGCGCCGATGACGCCGATCGGGACGCCGCCGGAGAACTCGATGCTGAACGGCAGCAACGCCGGGAAGCCGTTCTCGTAGTACACGTTGGACCCGAGGAACGGGAAGTTCGCGCCCTTGAAGGACTTCCGGAACTGGCAGCCGTCGGTCGGATGGCAGCCGCCGTTCTGGATCCGGCGGAGCTCCTTGAGGCCCTCGTCGAATTCGTGGTTGCCCACCACGGAGGCATCGACACCCAGCTGGTTCAGCAGCTCGACGGTCGGCTCGTCGTGGAACAGCGCCGAGATCACCGGCGACGCGCCGATGCTGTCACCGGCCGAAAGCACGACCGAGTTACGCGCTTCGCTCCGAAGCTTCTTCAGATGCGTCGCGAGGTACGCGGCACCACCCGCGTTGACCGTCCCGCCGCCGGGCAGCGTGACACGGCCGCTCGAACCGGACGGCGGTTCGAGGTTGCCGTGCAGGTCGTTGAACGTGATGATCCGGACGTCGGTGGTGGACGGCGCGGCGGACGCGGGCGCGGCGACGGTGGCCAGCGCGGTCAGCGCGACACCAGCGACGACGGCCAGCCGGGTAGAGAGCTTCATTCTTCCTCCGATTCGCGCCCGAACGTCCCCATCGGGCGCACGGCGGAGGAGTCTGCCTGGCGGATTTGACCTTCACCAGAGGAAAAAGCAGGACGATAGGCAAACGTCACATGTCGCGCGAACCGTTCAGAAGGACCCGCGCCACGACCTCGGGCTCGTCGTTCATCGGCACGTGCCCGCAGCCGCGCAGCACCAGCAGCTCGGCCTTCGGCGCGATCCGGCGCAGCTCGGCGGCCTTCGGGCGGGCGAGGATGCGGTCGCGTTCCGCCCACGCGATGGTCACCGGCACGTCCTTGACGACGCCGTCGAACCGGAAACCGCCGCGGGCCTGCTCCAGCGTCGGCCGGAAGCCGGGGCAGCCCGCGAGCGCCCGGATGTCCTCCATGACGACCTGCGAGGTCAGCCGGTCCGGACGGCCGACGATCATCCCGGTCAGCATCGACCGGCCCGCCGGTGTCGCGGCGAGACGGCGCGCGGTGCGCTCGGGCATCCGCTCGGCGAGGAGGCGATGGGTGCGCAGCATGCTCAGCGCGTACCGCTGCTGGCGCGGCGTCCACAGCCCGGCCGGGGACAACGCCGTCACGCTGCGGACGAGGCCCGCTTCGCCGAGCGCGAGCGAGAGCAGCCCGCCGAGCGAGTTGCCCGCGACGTGCGGCTTGCCGAGGCCGTGTTCGCTGAAGAACCTCCCGAACAGCTCGACAGCGGCTTCGACGCCGTAACCGCCGGAGTGCGGCGCCGACTCGCCGAAGCCGGGCAGGTCGACGGTGATGACGTCGCGGTGCGAAGTGAGCAGCGGGAGCACGGGTGACCAGGCCTGACGGCGGTGGCCGACCCCGTGGATCAGCACCAGCGGCTCACCCTTGCCCGCGCGGTCGAAGACGACGTTGTCCATCCCGCGAGGTTAAGCTATTTACTGCTACCTTCGGTAACAGGTAAATGCGGTAACACGTAACAGAAGCGCTCGCGCCGCCGGGTGACGTCGTTCGGCATCGGCTCCAGTTCGCCCGTCGCGATGAACCCGAGCTTCAGGTACAGCCGCCGCGCCCGGTCGTTGTCCTCCGCGACGTGCAGCCACACTTCGCGCGCGCCGTCGTCCTCGGCGGCCGACCGCACCTCGCCCATCAGCTTCGTGCCCAGCCCCTGACCACGGGCTTCGGGCGCGACCCACATCGAATAGAGGATCCAGCCGTCTTCGCGGGCCCGCCCGGCGACGAGCCCCACCGGACGGCCGTCGTCGAAGGCGGCGAACCAGGCGTCCGCGGCCAGCCTCGCGAGCCACTCTTCGTCGGACTGCGCCCGTTCGGCCGCGGCGATCGAGCCGTAGTTCTCGGGGGTGTCCGTCAGGGCGCGCAGGCGGATCTCGCGGAAGACGTCGAGGTCTTCGGGGGTCAGCCGTCGAACGAGCAGCATCCGGGCAGAATCCCACGTCCACCGGCGGATCGGGGAACGAATATCGCCGATCGGCCAAGATCGGGATCAGCCACTTGGCCGATCCGGCGCCGGTCGCCGCGGCCCTTCGACCGAAGTGGCGGGACCCCCGGGATCCATAACGTTCCTGTCATGACGAACGCACAGGTCACCGCCCTGCAGTACGGCTTGGTCGGCTTCTTCGCGCTCTGGGCGACGGTGCTGATCCCGCAGCTGATCATCCTGCACGCGCGGCACGGCCAGGTGCGCCTTCGTCCCGTCCTGACCATGGCCGCCGTGCTGCTCTACGCCACGATGACCCTGGCGGTGACCTTCTTGCCGCTGCCCGGCCCCGGCGTCAAACGGCTGAGCCAGACCGTGCAGCTGCACCCGTTCCAATGGATCACCGACATCCACACCGAACTGCTCAAGCACGGGCTGCCGATGGCAGACTGGTTCACCACCCAGACCTTCCAGCAGGCCACCATGAACGTGCTGCTGTTCGTGCCGCTCGGCTTCTTCGCCAGGACGCTGTGGAAGCGCGGCCTCATCGGCACGACGCTGATCGGCCTCGCCGCTTCGCTGCTGATCGAGAGCACGCAGCTGACCGCGAACTTCGGCACCGCGCCTTACGCCTACCGGATCTTCGACGTCGACGACCTGCTCAACAACACCGGCGGCGCGATGCTCGGCTGGATCGCCGGGGCCCTGCTGCTCAGCCTCGTGCGGAAGCCGGTTCCCTCAATGGTCGAGATGCAGCCGCTGCGCCGCGAGCGGATCGACCTCGCCCAGGTCCGCTAGCCTCGCCCGCCGACGCTGGGCCGCGCGCCGCGCGGCCCGCCGGTCTTCCGCGACCACCAGCACGGTGGCCACGACGAAGATCAACGCGACCAAGCCGAGGATGAGCGAGAGCTGCAAAACGCCTCCTCGAAGACAACCTTGTGTGCGAGATCACAAACAGTACGCAGGTCCTGGTGACTTGGCCACCCCTTGCGACGAAAGTGGGTGTCTTGGATCACGCGGGGACGGCCGCGAACCACGTCCGGTCTCCGGTGCACCAGCGTTCGAAAACCAGACCGGCCCCGGCGAGCGCGCCGTTCAGCGCCGGGAGTCCGAGCCGTCGGCAGGTGAAAGCCTGGGTCCACCGCCGGCCCCCTTGGTCGTCCCGGACCGACTCGAACCACTCCGGCGGATGCCATTCGACGAGCACCCGCCCGCCGGGCGCGACATGCGCGCGAGCGGCGCCCAAGAAGGCCTGGCGGTCGGCGGCGGCGGCGGTGTTGACCAGGTGACTACCGAACAGCAGCGCGTGCGTGACCCGGCCGGCACCGCTGCCGAGCTCCAGGATCGAGGAGCCGTCGGCCGTGAACGCCCCCTGATCCATACCCGCCAGCGTGCCGGAAACTGACCGGGTGACGACGAAACCGACCAAGGACGAGCTGGCCGCCGCCTACGGCAAGACCCTCGACGACGTCCTCGCGCCGGACCTGGACGTGCTGTTCTGCGGGATCAACCCCGGTCTCTACTCCGGCGCCCTCGGCCTGCACTTCGCCAGGCCGGGGAACCGGTTCTGGCCCGCGCTGTATCGCGGCGGGTTCACCCCGCGCCTGTTCGATCCGACCGAGCAGGACGAGCTGCTGGGCCTCGGCCTCGGCATCACCAACGTCGTCGCGCGGACGACGGCGCGGGCCGACGAGCTGACGCCGGACGAGTTCCGCGAAGGCGGGCGGCTCCTCACGGCGAGGGTCGCCGAATATCGGCCACGGTGGCTGGCCGTCGTCGGGATCACGGCGTTCCGGACCGCGTTCGGCCTGCCGAAGGCGAAGATCGGCCCGCAGGACGGCGACATCGCCGGCGCGCGCGTCTGGGTTCTGCCGAATCCGAGCGGGTTGAACGCGCATTGGACGCCCGCGGCGCTCGGGGACGAATTCGGCCGCCTCCGCGCCGAAGTCCACTCTGAGTAGCGACCGCACCAAGATGCTCCGCTGGCGCGCTCATTCGAGCAAGAGATCCCCTAACAGCCAATACGCAGAGTTTGCTGCGACGAGGCGATACATCTATGAGGGGGATACCGCGTCACACCCGCCGACCTACTGACTCGTAATAGTTACGAGGTGTCATCTCTGTCCGGTCCCGCAGGGGGGACCGGTTGACGAGGGTGACCACGCCGGGGGGCCGTGGTCACCGAATGGACTTTCAAGTCCTCTCGTCCGGAGATGACGGGCAGGAAAACGGAGGGGTCCGTAATGCGAGGCATCGAGCCGAACCGAACGCAGACCGGCAGGCCAGGCGGGCTGTCACCAGGCGGACGAGGCCTCGGCGTGGCCGCCGTCGATCCGATCCCGATCTTCTGCGAGGGCCTGAGCTCACTGGTCCACCGCACGCCGGGGTTGCAGTGGCTCGGGCACGCGGCGAGCCATCACGCCGCGCTCCAGCTGTGCGAACAGCTCAAACCGGACGTCATCGTGCTGGATTCGGCGCTCGACCCGAACTGTCACCTGTCGCGGCTGCTCAGCGCCGGGGATCCGGCGCTGGTCATCATCACGATGGTCAGGGACACCAACCGCACGCAGCAGTACCTCGCGGCGGCGATCGCGGCCGGAGTGCACGCGATCGTGCCGCGGGCGACCGACGGGCGCCATCTGACCGAGGCGATCCGGCGCGCGCACAGCGACCGCCGCTACATCGACCCGACGCTCGCGGCGCTGACGGCGCGACCGAAACGCCAGCCCGTGCTCCCGAAACCGGGCGACGCCCCCAAGCCGGCGACAGCGCGCGGCCTGATGCCGCTGTCCCGCCGCGAGTACCAGGTCCTCCAGCTGGTCGCCGAGGGGCTGGAGAACTCCGGGATCGCGAAGATCCTGTTCCTGTCCGTGGAAACCGTGCGGACGCACGTCAAGAGCATCTTGCGGAAGCTTTCGGCACGCGACCGGACGCACGCCGTGACGATCGCGTTCCGGTCCGGCATCCTGGTCACACATCCGGACGACGCGCACAGCCCGGCGGACGCCCCGGCCGCCACTTCGATCGCGCCGTCACCTCGCTGAGACCCCCGTATTGCTGATTTACACATCACAACAGTGGCCATTCACTTGCCGCCGGTTACCCACAGGTAATATCCTGAAGTTACCGGCGAGTAGGGGACGTGTGCCCGGCCGGGGAGCCGAACACATTGGAGTGACGAAATGGGCCACTACAAGAGCAACGTCCGAGACCTGGAGTTCAACCTCTTCGAGGTCCTCGGCGTGCAGGACCGCCTCGGCAAGGGCGTCCTCGCGGAATCCGACGAGGAGACCGCCCGCGGCGTGCTGACAGAGCTGAACAAGCTCGCTTCCGGTCCCCTCGCCGACTCGTACGCCGACGCGGACCGCAACCCGCCGGTATACGACCCGAAGACCTTCTCGGTGAAGATCCCCGAGTCGTTCAAGAAGAGCTACCAGGCGCTGATGGACGGCGAATGGTGGCGGCTCGGCCTGCCGAACGAGCTGGGCGGCTTCGGCCTGCCCCCGACCGTGCAGTGGGCCGCGGCCGAGCTGATCCTCGGCGCCAACGCGCCCCTGTTCATGTACATGGCGGGCCCGAGCTTCGCCGGGATCGTCGACAAGAACGGCACCGAAGAGCAGAAGCACTGGGCGCAGCTCATGATCGACCGCGCCTGGGGCGCGACGATGGTGCTCACCGAGCCCGACGCCGGTTCCGACGTCGGCGCCGGCCGCACCAAGGCCGTCCCGCAGGAGGACGGCTCCTGGCACATCGACGGCGTGAAGCGGTTCATCACGTCCGGCGAGCACGACATGAGCGAAAACATCATGCACCTCGTGCTGGCCCGTCCCGAGGGTGACGGCATCGAGACCAAGGCCGGCACCAAGGGCCTGTCGCTGTTCCTCGTGCCGAAGTTCCACTTCGACGGCAAGACCGGCGAGCTGGGCGAGCGCAACGGCGCCTTCGTCACCGGTGTCGAGCACAAGATGGGCATCAAGGCCTCCACCACCTGCGAGCTGACCTTCGGCCAGCACGGCACCCCCGCCAAGGGCTGGCTGCTCGGCGAGGTGCACGACGGCATCGCGCAGATGTTCCAGGTCATCGAGTACGCCCGCATGATGGTCGGCACGAAGGCCATCGCGACGCTGTCGACCGGCTACCTCAACGCGCTCGAGTACGCCAAGGAGCGCGTCCAGGGCGCCGACCTGCCGAACATGCTGAACAAGGCCGCCCCGCGCGTCACGATCACCCACCACCCGGACGTCCGCCGCTCGCTGATGCTGCAGAAGGCGTACGCCGAGGGCCTGCGTTCGGTGTACCTCTACACCGCGACGTTCCAGGACCAGGTGTGGACCGGCGAGGGCGACGAGGCCTCGCAGAAGATCGCGCACGGCGTCAACGACCTGCTGCTGCCGATCGTCAAGGGGGTCGGCTCCGAGCGCGCGACCGAGCAGCTCGTGCAGTCGCTGCAGACCCTCGGCGGGTCGGGCTTCCTGCAGGACTACCCGGTCGAGCAGTACATCCGTGACGCGAAGATCGACTCGCTGTACGAAGGCACCACGGCCATCCAGTCGCTGGACTTCTTCTTCCGAAAGATCGTCCGCGACAAGGGTGCTTCGCTGGCCTACGTGGCCGGGGAGATCACGAAGACCATCGAGTCGGAGATCGGCAACGGGCGGCTCAAGAACGAGCGCGGTCTGCTCAAGCAGGCGCTCGAAGACACCCAGGGCATGCTCGGCTCGCTGATCGGCTACCTGACCTCGTCGCAGGAAGACCCGCAGAACATCAACAAGGTCGGCCAGCACACGGTCCGCCTGCTGATGTCGGTCGGCGACCTGCTCATCGGGTGGCGGCTCATCCGGCACGCCGAGGTCGCCATCGGCAAGCTCGACGCGGGCGCGTCGGCGAAGGACACCCCGTTCTACGAGGGCAAGATCGCCGTGGCGTCGTTCTTCGCGAAGAGTGTGCTGCCGGAGCTGACCTCGCGCCGCGCGATCGTCGAGGCCGCCGACAACAACCTCATGGAAATCCCCGAAGCCGCGTTCTAAACGGTTTCGTGACGAAGAGCCCTCTCCCATGCGGAGGGGGCTTTTCGCGTTTCGAGGGGGTTATCCGGGGTATCTCCGAGCTGAGTCCGCCCCTCGGCGGACACCTCGGCAAAGGAGTCTCTCAATGACAGTCACCGGCATCATCATGGCGATCGTGGTCGGTCTGATCCTCGGGGTGCTCGGTAGATTCTTCGCCCCCGGCAAGCAGTCCATCCCGATCTGGCTGACGATCGTCGTCGGTATCGTCGCCGCCTTCGTCGGCACCGCGATCGCCCGCGGGCTCGGCTACGCGGACACCAAGGGCTTCGACTGGCTCGAACTGATCACCCAGATCGTCATCGCCGGCATCGGGGTCACCCTGGCCGCGAACCTCTACGGACGCCGGGGTGTCACCCGGTAAGGGGTATCGAGGCGCGATGCGGCCGGATTGGTGTCACCGTTGAGCGCAACTGATTCTCCAGCGAAGGAGGAACCATGTTGGGTGGCCTTTGGGGCATCATCACCACGATCGTCGTCGGGCTGATCCTCGGCGTGATCGGCCGCATGCTGGCGTCCGGTGATCAGAAGATCCCGATGTGGCTGACGATCGTGGTCGGCATCGTCGCCGCATTCATCGGCAACTGGCTGGCCGGGGTGTTCGGGGTCCGCGACACCCCGGGCATCGACTGGATCCGGCACGCCTTCCAGGTCGGCGCGGCCATCGTCGGCGTCATAGCCGCGTCCGCGATCTACGCGAAGGTCAAGGGCGGGCACCACGCCGCGACCTGACCAAGGGCTACGGTCGGCCCCTGTGACCACTCGACTCGAACTCAGTGGCCAGGGGCTGACTTCCCTGTCCGGCGTCGACCTTCCGCCATCGCTCGAATACCTGGACCTGTACGACAACCAGCTGACGTCGGTTCCCGGCGAGCTCTGGTCTCTCTCCGGGCTCCGGGTGCTGAATCTGGCCACCAACCGGCTGACGTCCGTCTCGCCGTCGATCGGCGCCCTGCGGCAACTGCACACGCTGGATCTGGGGCACAACGAACTCACGACCCTGCCGGACGAGCTCGGCGAGCTTTCCGGGCTGACGGAATACCTCTACGTGAGCGACAACCGGCTGACCGAGTTCCCCGCCGCGCTCTGCTCGCTCGGACGCCTGAAATACCTGGGGTGCACGGACAACCGCATCTCCACGTTGCCGGAAGACCTGTCCGGGCTGGCCTCGCTGCGCGAATTTCGCTTGTACGGCAACGGGTTGACCTCCGTGCCGGAGTCGCTGGGGACGCTTTCCTCGTTGCGCGAGCTGCATCTGCGGAAGAACCGGCTGACGTCCTTGCCGTCCTCGCTCGGGGAGCTGAGCGAGCTGCGTCAGCTGGACCTGCGCGAGAACCTGCTCACCTCGCTGCCGGGATCGATCGCTCAGCTGTCCAAATTGGACAAACTGGATCTGCGGTGGAACAAGGGCTTCCGGGAGCCGTCGTGGCTCGCGGACTTCGAGGCGCGCGGCTGCATGGTGCTGCGGTGAAGCTCAGGCGCAGATGACCGCGGAGCGCGGCGAGTAGGTCGCGTTCCGGGTCTCCCGGCGGACCTCGGTACCGGTGATGACGTCGACGAGCACGCGGGTGTCCGACGTGCTGAAACCGGCGGCACCGGGATTCGGCACACAACCCGGGCCCGAACCGACCTGCACCGGCTGGGGGACGTAGGAATGCCTTTCCCCGCCGACGCTCTGGACCGAAAAGCGTTTCGTACCCCAGATCCGCACGGTCACGGAGCCGTTGGCGGGGACGACCTGGATCGCGATGCCGGTCGGGGCGTCGTTGACGATCTGCATCTCGACCGGTGAACCGTCGTCGCTGATCGCCTTCACGTCGCGGGCGACCGGATAGCGGTCGAGGTAGTGGTCGTGCTCCAGATGCCCGCCGTCGGCCAGTCCCGCGAGGTACGCGGCGTTGTAGAGCGTCGTCGCGAGCTGCGAGACGCCGCCGCCGACCACGACCGGTCCGGTGCCGTCCTCGTTCGACGGCGCGGGGAGGTAACCCGCGTCCACCGTCCTCGGCCCGGACCGCGCGCCGAGGCTGAACGTCTCGTTCGGCTTCACGATGGTGCCGGAGACGCGGGTGGCCAGCGCCTGCACGTTCGTCATCGCCGGTCCGCTCAGGCCGGAGGTGGTGAACTCGCCGACGACCTCGTTGATGCCGAGGACGTTCGCCGCGTCGGTGCTGACGGCCGGGCTGCTGGCGTCGTAGACCGCTTTCAGCTCCCTGTCCTCGCTCTTGGCGAGCGCCGAGGTCAGCGCGGTGAACGTGAGGTCCCAGTTGACCTTCCTCGCGTCCTTCGACGGCTGGACCGCCGGCCTGTCGCCGACGAAGACGATCTGCGCGTCCGCCCCGTCGGTCTCGGTCTCCTTGAGCTGCGGCTGCGCCGCGGCCCGCAGTTTGCCCTGGTCGATGCGGACTTCGAGGTTGCCGTCGTCGCGCGCGGCGAACTGGAAGGAGCCCGCGATCGCGTCCGGTTTCAGCGTCGCGTCCTTGCCTTCGCCGCGGATGAGGAGCGGCTTCGCGACCGCCGGGACGACGATCTTGTCGAGTGCCGCGTGCACCCCCTGCGTGTTCGCCTTCACCGGCGCGACGTTCACCTTCAGCTCGACGCCGCCGGCGCCCAGCCAGCCGTCGGTGACCACGGTGACCGCCGCCTTGAGGTCGGCGAGCGTCTGGCCGGTGCGCGGTTCGACCGCGGCCGCGGCGACCGCGCCGTCGCCGCCCGCGACGGGCCGGAAGGTGATGTTCCCTTCGATCGGCGGACGGTTCAGCTGCGCGGCGGCGAGGTCGGAAACGGCCTTTTCGAGCTTCGGCGCGTCCGTCCAGGTGACGACGCCGACCTCGCGGCTGGTGAAGAACGACATCAGCCGCGTGTACGGGCTCAGCGGCTGGTGACCGGCGCGGCCCAGCGTCTGCGGCCAGTCCAGGCCGAGACCGGACGACGTCGGGTACAGGACCGTGCGGACGTCTCCCGCCCGGACCCGCACCGGCTCGATCAGCTTCGGCTCCAGCTCACGGCGAAGCTTCGACTCGGCGTCCTTGTGCGTGAGGCCGCCGACGTCGATCCCCGCGACCGTGACGCCGCGCGGGACGTCCCCGGCGCTGGCGATCAGATCGATCGCGTACGCGAGCACGAACAGGCCCATGAGCACCCCGGCGGCCATGACGGCCTTGCCGAGCCCACGGCGGAACTTCGACGCGGGCGTCGGCGGCGGATGCACCACCCTGTCGCCCTCGAAGAGCTCGTCTACCAGGCCCTCGTCGGTTTCGGCCGGGAGGAGTTCGTCGGTGAACAGGTCGGTACCCGGCTCGTCGTGGTCATCGCGTACCAACTCTCACCACCCCTCCCACAGGCTGGAGTTACAGGTACAACCCCGTGCCGTGTTCGGACCGTTCGGTCGCCACGGCGTGGATGTCCCGCTCCCGCATGACCAGGTGCGCTTCACCCTGGATCTCGACCTCGTGCTGGTCGTCCGGGTTGAACAGCACGCGGTCGCCGGTCTTGACGTTCCGCACACTGTTGCCCACACCCAGTACATCACCCCACGCCAGCCTGCGCGCCACCTGCGCGGTGGCGGGGATGACGATGCCGCCGGAACTCCGGCGCTCGCCGTCCTCGGGGGACAGCTTCACGAGCACCCTGTCCTGCAGCATCTGAATTTCGAGTTTCGGCCCGTCTGACACAGGTGAGACTCTACTTTCCCGGGTCCCCAGCCATGACCAGGCTCAGCACGCTTTCTCCACCGTTTTCGAACCGCACCGGCACACCCCAGTCCTGCCGGGTGATGCGGCACGCGGGATGCTCGCCTCCGTCGTCACAGCTCGCGGCCTGCGCGACGACCTGCAGGACGCCTCCGGTGGCTCCCTCGGCGAAACGGAGCTTGCGGAACAGGTCCGTGCCCACCCCCGCGCCCTCGGCGAGCAGCTCCGGCGGCGAGGCGCTGATTTCCAGCCGCGTCGACGGGCCGTAACGGTCGTCGAGCTTCTCCCCGGGCGGCGGGGTGAAGACGACGGAGAACTCCAGCTCGCCCGGCGCCAGCACGGTCGGCGGGCGGCGGACCGCGTGCGCGTCCCCGGCCACGGCCTGCTCGCCGAGCGGCACCGGCCCGATCCGGCTGCCCGCCGACTCGACGACCAGCAGTTCGCCGTCGTGCACCAGCAGTCCGGACGGCTCCGCGAGACCGGTCGCGAGCGTGGTCACCCGGCGGGTGAGCGGGTCGTAGCGGCGGATGGCGCCGTTGTAGGTGTCGGCGATCGCGATGGTGTCGCCGGGCAGCACGGCGAGGCCGAGCGGATGCTGCAGGAGCGCCTCGTCGGCCGGTCCGTCGACATGGCCGAAGGAGAACAGGTCGACGCCGACCGCCGTGTGCACGGTGAACGTCTCGCCCTCGGGCTGGATCCAGCGCAGCGCCGACGTCTCCGCGTCCGCGAGCCACAGCCGTTGTCCGTCGGGCGTGAGACCGGACGTTTGCGCAAAGAACGCTTCGTGGACGTCGCCGTCTCGCAGGCCCTCGACCGTCGTGCCGGCGAAGCGGCGGATGGTGCCCGAGACCGGCTCGAACACGCTCAGCGTGTGGTTGCCCGCCATGGCGATCACGACCCCGCCCGCGGGGCCCCACCAGGCGACGTCCCAGGGGCTGGTGAGGTCGATGTCGAGCGCCTTGCCGGTGTCGACGCCGTCGCGCCACTGGCGGCCGGTGCCGGCGACCGTGGAGACCTCGCCGGTGATCAGGTCGATGCCGCGCAGGCGGTGACCGGCCGTGTCGGCGACGACGGCGTGGTAGCCCGCGCGCTCCGCGACCTCGTACGGCAGCAGGGTGATCCCGGACGGCTCGGTGAAGGTCGCCAGGTCGAACGGCCCGTCCTGCGCGCCGCGGGCGCCGCTGCCGAAGCGGCGGATGATCGTCTCGCCGTCGGACGCGAACTCGACGATGGAGTGGTTGCCGGTGTCGGCGACCAGGATCCGGCCTTCGGCGGTGGTGACGGCCTTGCTCGGGAACCGCAGTTCGGCGCGCTGCTCCTCGGCCGGGACGTACGGGCTGCCGCCGCGGCGGAGCGTGCCCTTGGCCTCGTGGGTCGCGACGAGGTCGGCGATCACCCGGCGCAGCGCCTCGGCGTGCCCTTCACCGGCGGCGACGTGGACGACGTAACCCTCGGGGTCGACGACGACCAGCGTCGGCCACGCCTTGACCGCGTACTGCGACCAGGTCGTCATCCGCGGGTCGTTGAGGACCGGATGGTGCACCTCGTAGCGGCGCACGGCCGCCTCGATCGCGGCGGCTTCGCCCTCGTGCAGGAACTTGGGCGAATGCACGCCGATGGTGACCAGGACGTCGGCGAACTCGGCCTCCAGCGGGCGAAGCTCGTCCAGCACGTGCAGGCAGTTGACGCAGCCGCTGGTCCAGAAGTCCAGCAGGACGACGCGGCCGCGCAGCCCGGCGAGCGTGAGCCGCTCGCCGCCGGTGTTGAGCCACACGTCACCGGCGAGCTCGGGCGCCCGCACGCGGGACTGCGTTCGTGGAGAAGTCACGCCATGAGTGAACTACACGGGTGGCCGCTCTGTTCCGAGGTCCAGGCGTTGAGAGGCCGAGCTCACCCCAGGGGAGGAGCCTCATGTGGGTGATGAGGTGCCTTCTCCCAGACCGACACGTGCCCCGTGCTCTCGGCGGTGAGTTCCGAGCGGCCCCAATCCGCCCAGCGGTGCTTCAGGCGCATTCCGGCGATGCGTGCCATGAGGTCCATCTCGGCGGGCCAGGCGTAGCGGAAGGGAATGCGGCGGAACCGCCCGGTCCCGTCCGGTGAAACGGTGACGTGGTTCGACGTGAACTCCTGCGTGACCACGTCGTACTGGTCGAACCCGACATAGCCGGGGGTCATCGCGAACGGGACGATGTCCTGTCCGGGTGGCAGGCGGCGCAGGTCGGGGAGGCCGACCTCGACGACGAACAGCCCGCCCGGCCGCAGATGCGCGGCCGCGTTGCGGAAGACGTCGACCTGGCCGTCCTGGGTGGTCACGTTGCCGATGGTGTTGAACACCAGGTAGACCAGCGAAAACTCGCCGGCCACCCGCGTCCTGGTCATGTCGCCGATCGTGACGTCGACCTCGCCGCCGCCCGGCTTGTCCGCGACCCGCTCCGCCATCGCCCGGCTCAGCTCGATGCCGCTCACCGGCACCCCGCGCGCGGCCAGCGGCGCGGCGATCCGCCCGGTCCCGACGGCGAATTCGAGCACCGGGCCGTCGGCCAGGTCTGCGAGGACGTCCACCACGGACGCCACCGCTTCGGGCGCGTTCGCACCGCCCGGGTCGTCGTAGTCCGTGGCCACGCTTTCGGGGAACCAGCCGTCCGCCGGGTCGTCTGTCGCGCTCACGATCGGCGACGCTACCGCCGGGACCGTGCGCATTTCATCCCGTTTTCGCCGCCGTGCTCGGGTGGCGTTAAAAGAGAAGGCGTCCGCGCGTTGGGCGATTTAGGCTCGAACACATGTCCACTGTTGAGCACGCCTTCACCATCGAGGAGGCACACGACCTCCAGGCGAGCTTGGCCGAACCCGTGCGTCCCGGGTTGAGCGAGGCCGAGCTCGACGACGTCGAAGCACGTTTCGGCTTCCGGTTCGCCGCCGACCACCGGACGTTCCTGTCCGCCGGGGTGCCGATCGGCGACCGCTGGCCGGACTGGCGCTGCGGCAACCCCGAACAGCTGCGGAAACGCCTGGATTGGCCGGTCGACGGGGTGCTTTACGACGTCGAACACAACAGCTTCTGGCTGCCGGACTGGGGCTTACGGCCCGTCGACCTCACCGACGCGCTTTCGCGGGCGCGCTCGCACCTGGCGCGGGTGCCGCAGCTCGTCCCTGTCTGCGGGCACCGGTATCTGCCCGGGATCGCCGGGAGCACGGGCTATCCGGTGCTGTCGGTGTATCAGACCGACATCGTCTACTACGGCTACGACCTGCGGGGATACCTGCGGCACGACTTCTGCGACGAGCCGCTGGGCCCGCCACCGGCCGACGGGCCGCGGCACGTCGAGTTCTGGTCGCGCTTCGTGGAATGAACGGTCCGTTCATCCCTTGAGTTCGCGCTTCGGACCCACTACATGTGGTCACCTCGAACCTCGAACGTCACCAAATACGCCTCCGGCGATAGCAAAGGTCCCCTGCTCCTTTCGCGATTCGGAGCAGCGGTGGTAGGGGTCAGGATTCGGCGGCGGCCTTCAGCCGGGCGAGTGTCGCGGCGATGTTCGCCCGGTTGGCGTCGTCCCGCTTCCAGACCCCGGTGAACAGCGACGTCGGCCCGCGCAGCCAGCCCGGGCGCCGGTCCCACGTGCTCTCCACGGCCACGCAGCCGTCGTCCGACACCTCGATGTCGTACTGCCAGCGCGCGACGGGCAGCCCGGCGACCGTGGTCACCTCGAACGCGAACCGCCTGCCCTCGTCGGCGTCGGTGATCGTCGAGAGGGTGCTCCAGCGGCGGATCCCGTTTCGGTTTCGACCGCGGAACTTGGCGCCGACGGCGGCGCCTTCCGCCGTACCGACCCAGCGGTGTCCCTCGTACTCCTCGGACATGCCCGCGAGCGCGCCCGGGTCGCTGACCAGGGCGTACACCTTCTCGGGCGGGGCTGCGATCGCGATCTTTCCGGTGGCGCTGGGCTCAGTCATGACATACCTCCGTACTGAGAGTATGTGAAATACCCTTAGTTGTCCCTACGGAGCATGCGACTGATACCGGCGGCGACCGTCGTCGCCAGCACCCAGCCCGACGCGGTGAACCCGGCCGCGACCCAGTTGTCCATGCCGTGCATGTACCAGCGCGACTTGTTGCCGAAGTCGACGATCGGGACCAGGAGGTCGATCGTGTACAGCACCGGGTTCCACTGCAGCCCGGTGTCGTCCTGGTTGACCAGGCACCGCGGCCCGCTCACCGTGAGATTGGGCTTGGTGATGCAGTCGTCGACCCCGAGCCCGAACCACAGGCTTCCCAGCACGAGCAACGTCAGGAGCCAGCCGAGCGCGCGCACCGGACGGAAGCCGTACCCGACCATCGACCGCTGCAGCCAGCTCCACACGCGCACACCGGGCCCGAAGAACTTGAAGCCCTTCGCGAGCGCCACATACCGGAACTGCTGCTTCTTCAGCATCACCGTGGAGGCGTGCTCTTCGTTTCCGGACGCGCGCAGCGTCGCCGCCAGCTGGTCGTAGGGCCCCGGGCGGTAACCGTCCATCGCCTTGCGCAGCAACACGATCCGATGGTCGATCGCCCGGTCGTCGTCGAGCGCGATGTCCTCCTGCAGCGCGTCGTACCGGAAATCCTCCAGCTCGATCCCCGTCGTCGACGCCCAGAACGCCTCGTTGTCGCCCAGCGTCCCGCAATGCGCGCGCCGCAGGACGATCCGGCCGTCCGGCGGGACAGCGGGCGTGAGCAGGAACTCGTCGGCCGAGACATCACTGCCGTCGAGCGCGATCCCGTGCTGTGGCAGGGAACCGAGCCGTGCGCCGCGGAAGTCGACGCGCCGCGCGACCTGGGCGCCGTCGAGGTTGACCCCGCCCTGCGCGACGAACGGGCGTTCCTTGTTCTCGGTGAGGATCAGGTCCCGGCCGATCCGCGCGGTGCGGACGTCCAGCGAATAACTGGTGCGCGTGCGCGCGCCGGGCTCGGTCAGGCTCGTGCCGAAGAGGTTCACGCTGCCGCCGACCTCCGCGCCCTGCAGCCGCAAGGTTCCTTGGACGGTCGCGTCGGTGAGCTGGAAGTTGCCCGCGATCTTCGCTCGCCGCGCGGAAAAGACGTCGCGGCGCGCGTGCAGGAACATCGAGTTCCACGCCAGCACGTTGCCGCCGACGGTGATGTCGGCCATGCGCAACTGCCCGGACGGCACGCGCAGGCTCGTCGCCTCGAGGTCGCCGCCGATCGTGGTCCCGTCGAGGTGGATCGCGCGGTCGTAGTAGGGAATGCTCTGCCCGCGGGCGACCTGGACCTCGGCGCCCGCCAGCCGCAGCGAACCACCGATCCGGGCGTTGACCATCCGCAGCGTCCCGGTCGCCTGCATGCCGTCGCTCAGCTCGAGGTTCCCGTTTACCGTCGAGCGATCCGCGACCAGCGCGGGCCGCGGATCGATGTACGGATCGTTCGACTTCCACGCGTCGACCACGATCGGCCCGGCCTGGTTCACCGAGAGCTTGGCCTCGCGGAAAATGACGTCACTGTCCACAGTGGCGCTCGGCAGGAACATGATCCCACTGGCGGAGAACCGTTTCCGCTGCGAAGCGGGTCCGTAGTTGTCCACCTCGCACAACAGGCTGCCGCCGATGTGGATCCCGTTCCCGTTGAGCGCGAAGCCATCCCGGTTGTTCAGCGTCGCGCCGGAAAAGTTGACGTTACCGCCGGCCCGCATACCCGGGATGCGGACTTCCCCGTTGGCCACCAACCGATACGCCAGCAAAGCGCCGACGATGTTGACACGGTCGGCCTGGATCGCCTTGCCGCGCGGATGGGTGATCACCGTGCGGGTCAGCACGACCGAGCCCTCGATGACCGCGTCGGTGAGGTTGACCGCCGCGTTCGGCATCCCCCGCTCACGATCGTCGCCGCGCTGGACCGTGGTCTCCTCGATCTCGTGCTCGGCGTCGACGTGCACGACACTGCGGATGAGGCGGACGTCGTTGCGGGTGCGCAGGTTGCGCGCCTTGAGCCCGGGCAGCCAGCATTTGCGGAACACGAGCCCGAGCAGATGCGCCTCACGGACGTCCGGCGGATGCTCGAACCGGCACCGCTCGAACTGGAACAGATACTTGATGTCGGCCGCACGCAGATCGAGCGTCCCGGTGATGTAGGCGTCTTCGACCTGCACGATCGGCGCGTTGGTCGCCTGGCGGCGCCACCGGAGCAGACCGGTCGTACCCGGCTTCATCAGCTCGGACGCCGGGAGCTCGTACCGCTTGTCGGGGTTCGGATCGAACGGGTCGAGCGGGGGCAGGGCCGAATCGCCGTTCGGTTCGCCTTCCCCCGGATCGCGCGGCCCGTTGTTACGCCGAAAACCCGGCATCGTCTCGCTTCCTCCCCCGTCGTTCCCCGGCCACCAGCGAAGCCGATCACACAAGGGATCCGCAAGTGGCCCAGGGCAGTCGACCGGAATCTGCCACCGGGTTGCGACGGCAGAACGGCCGCCGCAGGTTCCGGACCAGGCCGTTCGCGTCCGCTTCGGTGATCTTGCCGCTTGGGTGTCCGTTCGCTGCTACGGTCACGCACCGGAGTCAGAGGTGAACTACGGGTAGGTCGCGCCCTTCGCGGCCCGTGCGGGGAGGCACGACATGAAGCGTTTCTTGCTCTTGGCAGCGGCGGTCTCGCTCTTGGCCGGTGGTTGCGGCGTGCAGACGGCCGGCACCGCGACGGCGAGCCCACCGTCTTCGGCGCGGCTTCCGTCGGATGGGGCGCCTGCGGTGACTGACCCGATCACCGATACCGCGAAGGCCGAGTCGGACCCGTGCGGCGCCATCCCCACGAGCGAGGTCGAGGCGCTCGGCGGCAAGGTGGAGCGTTCGCGAACTGTCGACCTGTCGGAAGGTCTGAACTGCAGCTGGCTGTTCGCCGAAGCTCCGAGCACCCTCAGCGCAGGCTTGGTGGTCGGCAACAAGAAGGGGTTGAGCGCTCTCTATGCGCAGAAGTCGACTGGGGGACTCACTACCTTCAAACCAGTCGACCCCATAGAAGGGCACCCGGCCGTCATCTATGCCAACGGCAGCGAAGGCCGAGGAACCTGCACGCTCGCTGTCGGGCTCCGAGACGATCTCGTCTACACCGTCATCCCTCACCTGTCTTCCGGAAACCCCATGCTCACGGACCCCTGCGGAATGGCGACCAAGGTCGCCGCCGCGGCGATCAAGAACCTCAAAGGAGCTTAGGCGATGCCCGACAGCGGTTGGGAGATCCTCACCAAGCTCACCGGCGGAAACCAGGGCCGCCGCCCCTGGAACAGCAGTCCTCGCCCCGTTCACTGCGCGTACCAGCGGCAGGACCATGCCGCCCTAGTACTACAGCGGCAGTGAGGGATGTTTGTTGCGTTGTCGCTGGTAGTGGCTGTGGCGGGCGCGGGTTTGGTGGCGTCGTCGCCAGAGTGACCAGTGATC